>JAEUPD010000251.1 GCA_016788525.1 Rubrivivax sp. | reverse complement strand
GGTGGGGCAGCGCTCGGCGCACAGGCCGCAGTGCAGGCACACGTCCTCGTCCTTGACCATCACGCGGGTGGTCTTCAGCGCCGGGCTGACGTACAGGTCCTGCGAGGCATTGGCGGCCGGCGCCTTCAGCCGCGTGCGCAGGTCGGCCTCCTCGCCGTTGCCGGTGAAGGTGATGCAGTCCATCGGGCAGATGTCGACGCAGGCGTCGCACTCGATGCACAGCTTGTCGGCAAACACCGTCTGCACGTCGCAGTTCAGGCAGCGCTGGGCTTCGTGGAACGCGGTCTTGGCATCGAAGCCGAGCTCGACCTCGACCTTGATGCTCTTGAGCGCCTTCTCGGCCGCCGCCCACGGCACCTTGTGGCGCGCGTCGTTGGTGGGCGCGTTGTCGTAGCTCCACTCGTGGATGCCCATCTTCTGGCTGATGAGGTTGACGTGCGGCGGCGGGCGGTCCTTCACGTCTTCACCGTGCAGGAAGCGGTCGATGCTCACCGCCGCCTCGTGGCCATGGGCCACCGCGGTGATGATGTTCTTCGGGCCGAAGGCGGCATCGCCGCCGAAAAACACGCGCGGCGTGCTCGACTGCAGCGTGGTGGCGTCGAGCACGGGCAGGCCCCACTTGTCGAACTCGATGCCGGCGTCGCGCTCGATCCACGGGAACGCGTTCTCCTGGCCCACCGCCACCAGCACCTCGTCGCACAGCACGGTCACTTCCGCGCCGGTGGGCACCAGCGTGCGGCGGCCCTTGTCGTCGTACACGCTCTTGACGACTTCGAACACCATGCCGGTGAGCTTACCGGCCGCGTCGTGCACGAAGGCCTTCGGGCTGTGGCACGGGATGATCGGGATGCCTTCGTGCTCGGCGTCTTCCTTCTCCCAGGGCGAGGCCTTCATGTCATCGTAGGTGCTGCGCACGATGACCTTCACGTCGTCGGCGCCCAGCCGCCGCGCGCTGCGGCAGCAGTCCATCGCGGTGTTGCCGCCGCCCAGCACGATGACGCGCTTGCCGACCTTGGTGACATGGCCGAAGTACACCGAAGCAAGCCAGTCGATGCCGAGGTGAATGGCGGCCTTCGCCTCCTGCCGGCCGGGAATCTGCAGGTCGCGCCCGCGCGGGGCGCCGCAGCCCACGAAGACGGCGTCCCAGTCCTCGGCCAGCAACTTGCTCATCGACTCGACGCGCTCGCCGCCGCGCAGCTCGACGCCCAGGTCGAGGATCCAGTCAACCTCCTCGTCGATCACTTCCTCCGGCAGGCGGAAGCGCGGCACCTGCGTGCGCATGAAGCCGCCGCCCTTCTTGTCGCCTTCGAACACCGTGACGGCGTAGCCCTGCAGCGCGAGGTCGCGCGCCACGGTCAGCGAGGCGGGCCCGGCGCCCACGCAGGCCACCTTCTTGCCGTTGCGCTGGCTGCGCGCGGGCGGCCGCGGCATCAGCGCGCGCACTTCGCCGCTCTTGAAGTCGGCGGCCACGCGCTTCAGCCGGCAGATGGCCACCGGCTCCGGCTTGGCGAGGTTCTTCTCCTCGACGCGGCCGCGGCGGCAGGCCGGCTCGCAGGGGCGGTCGCAGGTGCGGCCGAGGATGCCGGGGAAGACGTTGCTCACCCAGTTGACCATGTAGGCGTCGTCGTAGCGCCCCTGGGCGATGAGCCGGATGTACTCTGGCACCGGGGTGTGGGCCGGGCAGGCCCATTGGCAGTCGACGACCTTGTGGAAGTAGGCCGGCTGGTTGATGTCAGTGGGCTGCACGCGGGGGGTCTCCTGGGAACGTACGGCACGCCGGCGCGGACCGCCAGAGCCGGTGGACGGCCAACGACCGCCACCGCCACCGGCGGCAAGGGGCGGGTGCCGATCGCGTTTCAGGTCAGTCTAACGCGAGGGGTGGGGCCAGCTGGTCCCCAAGGACCCGACCCGGTCGAGAAGCGGGCCCGCCGGCGCCCCGGCAAGCCAGGTGATCCGGTGGCGATCAGCGAACGAGGCGGGATGTTTCCTCATCACCCAAACGGAAACAGCGCTTGCCGCGGGCGGGCCCACAATGCCAGCATCCTGTGCACCCCACGATGGGCAGTTGCGCGTGGCGCTCGCCCCGCGGTCGCCCACCTGAGCAGGTTGCGGATTGAACCCCATACACGCCCCGATTCCTTCTTCGTGCGCCGACGGACCCCGCGGGCCGGGCCGCCCTGGTACGACGCATCGGACCTCGGGCCTGGCGGTGTTGGCGCTGGTGGTGCTTTCAGCCGGCGTGCTGGTCTACCTGCTCGACCGGCCACCGGGCTCGGCCTGGCTGGTGCCATCGGCCTGGCAGCTGGGCGTCTCGGGCCAATGGTTCGGCCCGCTCGGGCAGTGGCTGCCGAGCTTGGCGCATGCCTTCGCCTTCAGCGTGCTCACCGCGCTGTGCCTGCCGCGCCGCCACGGCATGATCGTCGGCGCCTGCGCGGCGTGGGCCGCCATCGACACGCTGGCCGAGTTGGGCCAGCACCCGTCTGTCTCGCACGCACTGGCCGAAATGCTGGCCCGGGCGCTTGGCCAGGGTACCTTGGTTGTACAGACCGGCCGCTACTTCACCCAGGGCGTGTTCGACCTTGGCGACGTGGTGTCCGGCCTCGCCGGCGCCTTGGCCGCCTATGGGGTGCTGCGCCACATGCTGCCGCCGCTGCGGCTGGCGCAGCGCTCGCCTTGACGCGGCAGCAGGTCATCGCGTCACCCACCTCCCAGACCTTCGCATGGACACACCAGGAGACCGGCCCGTGAGTCATTCGCCGACCACGACTTCGCATCGCCCATTCGCCGCGCTGGCCCGTGGTTGCCTGCTGGCGTTGATCGCAGCGGCCGGCCTGGGCACGCTGGTCGGCTCGGGCGGCGGCGGCGGCAGCAGCACACCCGCGGCGCTGACGGTGATCTCCACGAGCCCGACCAATGGCGCCACCGGCGTCGCGGTGGCAACCACCGTTTCTGCGACTTTCTCCGAGAACCTCGCCAACACGCCCAGCCTCACGCTCACCGGCACCGGCGGCGGCGTCGCGGGAACGGTCACGCGCGCCGGGGCCACGGTCACTTTCACGCCGAGCGCGGCGCTCGCGTTTTCCACCACCTACACGGCCACCGTCAGCGGGGGCAGCGGCGCATCGGGCGGCGCGCAGTCGGGCTCCACGGCCTTTAGCTTCACCACGCAGGCCGACCCCGCCTCGCCACCGGCGATCACGCTGTCGAGCACCGCCCTCACCTTCACCGCCGCCCCCGGCGGCGCCAACCCGCTGGCCCAGGTGGTCAACATCTCCAACAGCGGCGGGGGCACGCTCGGCGGTCTGGCCGTGGGCGCCATCACCTACGGCGCCGGTGCCACGGGCTGGCTGCAGGCGCCGGTGCTGAACAGCACCACCGCGCCGGCCACGCTCACCGTGCAGCCGGTCACCGGCGCGCTGGCCGCGGGCACCTACACCGCCACGATCCCCATCACCTCGGGCGTGGCCTCCAACAGCCCGCGCACGGTGACGGTGACTTTCAATGTCACGGCTGCCACCGGCATCACCATCAGCGGCACGGCCGACTTCCAGAGCGTGCCCAACGACACCACGACCAACGGCCGCCTCGTCTATGCCAACACGACGGTGAGGCCGATCCGTGGCGCCACGGTCGAGGTGCTGCCCGCCGCCGGCGGCGCCGCGCTGGCCACCGGCACCACCAGTGCCACCGGCACCTATTCGCTCAGCATCGCCACCGCGCAGTCGGTCATCGTGCGGGTGCGCGCCGAGATGAAGAAGACCGCCGGCGCCGGAGGCACCTGGGACTTCACCGTGCGCGACAACACCGCCGGCAATGCGCTGTACGTGCTGGACACCGCGCCGTTCACCCCCGTGGCCGGCGCCAACACGAAGGACCTGCGCGCCAACTCGGGCTGGGGCGGCGCCAGCTACACCGGCATACGCGCGGCCGGGCCGTTCGCCGTCCTCGACGTGGTCTACGACGCCACGCAGAAGGTGCTCGGCGCCTCGCCCAACGCGGTCTTCCCGCCGCTGCAGCTGATGTGGAGCGTGAACAACCGGCCCGCCAGCGGCGACCGCACGCAGGGCTTCATCGGCACTTCGTTCTACACCATCGAGGGCGGCACGCACCGCATCTACATCCTCGGCTTCGCCGACGACGACACCGACGAGTACGACCGCCCGGTGGTGGCGCACGAGTACGGCCACTACTTCCAGAGCGCCTTCTCGCGTGACGACAGCCTCGGCGGCTCTCATTCCGGCAGCGACCGGCTGGACATGCGCGTGGCGTTCTCCGAGGGCTGGGGCAACGCCTGGTCGGGCATGGCGCTGAACTCGCAGTACTACGCCGATTCGTTCAACGTCGGGCAGCAAGGGGGCTTCCGCATCGACCTGGCCGCCAGCCCCACCACCAACCAGGGCTTCTTCAGCGAGCGCTCGGTGCAGTACCTGATGTACACGTGGCACGCCAACCCGTCGATCGGCTTTGCGCCCCTCTTCACCGTGCTGGCCAACCTGCGCACCACCCTGCTGGCCGAGGCCACGCTGTCGAGCATCCACCACTTCGCGCATTACCTGAAGCTGCAGGTGCCGGGGCAGGCCGCCGCCATCGACGCGTTGCTGGCCACGCAGCAGATCACGGTGGCCGATGCGCGCGGCTCCACCGAAACCAATGGCGGCGCCATCGCCGAGGCGCTGCCCGTCTACCGCACGCACACCGCGGCCATCGGCGCGGCGCAGAACTACTGCGTCACCGATGCCGCCCGCCCGCTGCCGGCGGGCTCGGGCGACGAAGACAACAAGCTCGGTGCCAACGTCTTCATCCGCTTCACCCTCGCTGCCGGCGGCGCGCGGGTCATCACCGCCACCGCCACCACGGCCGGCGCGACGTCGGACCCCGCCTTGGCGGTCTTCACCAACGCCGGCGCGATCTCCGATTTCGACTCCAGCGGAACCGGGACGGAAACCGCCAACATCACCCTGGCGGCGGGCACGCACATCATCGAGCTGTACGACTTCGCGTTGACGGTCGGCAACAACGCCAGCCTCAACAACGGCCAGCGTTGCTTCAACATCACTGTCCAGTAGGGGAGCCCCGCCATGCGCCGCCAACCCGCCATCCCTCCCCGCCGGGCGCCCGGGCCGGGAACGGCTCGTCTCGCCCATGCGGCGGTGGCTGCCGTGTTCGCCGTGGCCGCGGCCGGCGCGCCCGCGTGGGCCGGCGGCGAGCGCGCCAGTGCAACCCCCGCGAGGTCGGCGGGCGGCAAGCCGCAATCGGGCGTTTCCGTGACCTCCGTGGTGCCGGCCAAGATCGCCGTCGGCGAAACGGTCACGGTGCGGCTGCAGGTCGGTGGCGTCACCGAAGCCGACGGTGCCACGGTCGAGGTGCGCGACTCGGCCACGCGCGCCGTGCTGCTGAGTGCACGCCTGGCCCAGGGTGAGCAGAGGACCTTCGAACTGCCCTACACGGGGCGCTCCGATGGCATGCAGTTCATCAGCATCGTCACGTCGCAAGGCGGCCGCAGCACGGTGAAGTCGGTGCCGATGCCAGTGGGCAGCGGCGCGTTGAAGCTCAAGCCGCAAGGCGAGCGCCGCACCACCGCCGATGGCGAGGCCGTGATCTCGCTGCCCGCGGCTTCGCCGGCAAGCCGCTGACCTGCGGGCCAGCCGGCCCGGCGGCCGGCCCTCGAAGCCCGGCAGGAAAGACCAAGGGCGCCCTGAGGCGCCCTTGATCACTTCTTCGCTTGTGGCAGGCGCCAGATGCTCGGGCGCCGCGTGCCGACGAGGGCCTCAGCCCGGGTTCGCCCGGCGCCTGCGCGCCGCACCGAAGCCCGCCACGAGCGCCAGGGCCACCAGCCCCAGCGAGGCCGGCTCGGGCACGTACTGCACGAGCACGAAGTCCTGGCGGTTGGCGTTGCGCAGCACGCTGATCGAGTAAGCGCTCTGCGTCAGCGCCGCGGCCTGCGCCAAAAGCGAGTTGGCCGTGGAGATCACCGCGGCGGGCGCGGACTGGGCCGCGAAGCTGCCGTTGCCGGCGGTCACGTTCAGCGTGCTGCCCGCTTCGTACACCGACTCCCACACCGCCAGCTGGATGGCCGCCGACTGCGTGGAGCTGGAAGGCAGGTTCACGCCGCCCAGCACGGTGAACAGGCGCCCGAGCCGATCGACGATGGTGCTGGCTCCGGCGGGCAGCGGGTTGCCGCCCACCAGCACGCTGCTGAAGTAGCTGATGCCGCCGACGATGCTGTAGTTGGCCAGCGGGTTGCCCCAGGAGAAGTTCTGCGTCAGCTCAACACAGTAGGTGTAGAACGGATTGCGGTCGAAGGTGCCGGTGCCGCTGAGCGAGCCGACGAAGGCACCGGCCGATGCCGAGGTGTTCGGGCTGCCGACGGTCATGTTCTGGTAGCCGTTGGCAAAGCCCGTCAGGCTGAGCGTCAGGGCCTGGGCCGACAAGGCGGCAGCGGCCAGCACGCTGGCGGTGGTGGCGCGGAGCAACTTCAGGTTCACGCGGAAACTCCCTGTTTCAACCGGTTCGGACTGGGTGAAGCGGCGCATCTCGGATGCGCCAGACGAAGGTTAGGCGGGTGGCCCTGGTGCCGCATCCCCGCGGCCTCGGGTCGGGCCGTGAAGATCGCACGTCAGCATCGTCGGCGACCCTCGGTGGGATGCCACCAGCCGCTGCGCGGAAGGCATCGAGGCATCGATCGCCGCCGCCCAGACCTAGGAGTCTGCGCGGCAGAAATCGAGGCCCGCGTTGGACCTGAATTCGAGCGCAGGCAAGGCGCGTCGCGCAGCCCGGGCTGGC
>JAEUPD010000130.1 GCA_016788525.1 Rubrivivax sp. | reverse complement strand
ACCTTGAACTCCATCGTCTTGCCCTCGAAGGGCGTCATGTCCTTCACCGGGCGCGTGTCGAGCAGGCTGCCGGGCAGGAAGGCGCGGATGCCGTTCACGAGCACCGTGAGGCCGCCCTTGACCTTGCCGCTGACGGTGCCGGTGACGAAGTCGCCGCTTTCCAGCGCGTTCTCCAGCGCCATCCACGAGGCCAGGCGCTTGGCCTTGTCGCGGCTGAGCAGCGTGTCGCCGTAGCCGTTCTCGACGGCGTCGATGGCCACGGCGACGAAGTCACCGACCTGGACCTCGACCTCGCCCTGGTCGTTCTTGAATTCTTCGATCGGGATGTAGCTTTCGCTCTTCAGCCCGGCGTTCACCACCACGTGGTTGAAGTCGATGCGCACAACTTCGGCGGAGATGACCTCGCCGGGGCGCATGTCGCTTTGCTTGATGCTCTCTTCGAAGAGGGCGGCGAACGATTCCATGCCGACGGGGCTGGCGGCCACCGCGGCGGTTTGGGTTGAGGACATTGGGTTCCTAGGTGCCCGGGGGGTTGGTTGGAGGCGCAGAGCCGGGCGATGCGTGCAGCGGGTGCTGCGGGTTGGGGTTGAAGACACCACTGCGCCGGGGGCAGGCGCCCCTGCAGGAGACGCCGGAGAACCCGCCCACCGCCGGCGTGAAAGCCGGTGCGGGCTGCGCAGTGGAACCGGGGTGCCTGATCGTCAGGGCGACGCGGCGGCTTGCGCGCGCAGCGCCCGGGTGAGCGGGCAGCGCTCCTGCCACCAGCTCAGCACCTGGGCCACCGATTGCTCGATGGTGAGGTCCGAGTTGTCCAGCAGGAGCGCGTCTTCGGCCGGCTTCAGCGGCGCGACGGCGCGGTTGCGGTCGCGCGCGTCGCGTGCTTCAAGGTCGGCACGGAGGTCGGCGATGCTAGCCTGAATTCCCTTTGAAATCAATTGCTTATGGCGACGATCGGCGCGATGCCCGGCGCTCGCGGTGAGGAACACCTTGAGCGGCGCATCGGGAAAGACGACCGTGCCCATGTCGCGCCCGTCGGCCACCAGCCCCGGTGCCCGCCGGAAGGACAGCTGCACGCCGTGCAACGCGCGGCGCACGGCCGGCAGCGCCGAGACGCGCGAGGCCAGCAGGCCGGTGGTCTCGTGCCGCAGCTCCTCGGTGATCTCGCGACCGCGCAACCAGACCTTGGGCTCGATGTGCCCGGCTTCGGCGTGGCTGCCGAAGCGCAGGTCCAGCGTGCCGGCCAGGCGCGCCACCGCGGCCTCGTCGTCGGGCGAGGTGCCCGCGGCGGCGGCGGCCAGCCCGGCAGCCCGGTACAGCACGCCGGAGTCGAGCAGGTGGTAGCCCAGGGCCTGGGCCACCGCGGCGGCCAGCGTGCCCTTGCCCGAGGCCGTGGGGCCATCGATGGTGATCACCGGCACGTCGGGCTCGGCGGCCGTGGCCAGGCCGAACAGGGCTTCGAAGTAGTCGGGGAAGGTCTTGGCCACGCAACGCGGGTCTTCGATGCGCAGCGGCAACGCGCCGGCGCCGCGCGACGCGCCGGCCAGGCCATTGAAGGCCGCCAGCGACAGGCACATCGCCATGCGATGGTCGTCATAGGTGCGCAGGCTGGCCGCGCGCCACTGCGCGGGCGGCCGCACCTCGATGAAGTCGTCGCCGGCCACGACGGCGGCGCCCAGCTTGCCCAGTTCGGCGGCCATCGCGGCGATGCGGTCGGTCTCCTTCACCCGCCAGCTGGCGATGCCGCGGATGCGGCTCGGCCCGTCGGCATACAGCGCCATCACGGCCAGCGTCATCGCCGCGTCGGGGATATGGTTGGCGTCGATGTCGATGGCCGCCAGCGGCCAGCGCCCGCGGTGCGCCTCGATCCAGCCGGGGCCGGCCTTGACCTCGGCCCCCATCGCCCGCGCGGCGTCGACGAAGGCGATGTCGCCCTGGATCGACCCGCTGCCCACGCCGGCGATGTGCACCGGCGCGCCGCCGGTCGCGGCGATGGCGCCCAGCGCGATGAAGTACGAAGCCGACGAAGCGTCGCCTTCCACGTGCAGCCGCCCCGGGCTCGCGTAGCGGGCGCCGCGCGGGATGGTGAAGCGCTGGAAGCCCTCGCGCTGCACGCCGATGCCGAAGCGGGCCAGCAGGTTCAGCGTGATCTCGACATAGGGCTTGGAGATCAGCTCGCCTTCCACTTCGATGACCACGTCGCGCTCGGCGGCGACCAGCGGCAGCGCCAGCAGCAGTGCGGTGAGGAACTGGCTGGAGACGTCGCCGCGCACGCGGATCGGCGCGTCCAGCGCGAGCTGGCCGCCGGCTTCGCCGCGCAGCGACAGCGGCGGGTAGCCCGGCCGCCCGAGGTCGACGATGGTGCAGCCCAGCGGGCGCAGCGCATCGACGAGATCGCCGATCGGCCGCTCATGCATGCGCGGCACGCCGCGCAGATCGAACCGGCCGCCTTGCGTGGCGGCCAGCACCGCCAGCGCAGCAGCCAGCGGCCGCATCGCCGTGCCGGCGTTGCCCAGGAACAGCTCGGCCCGGTGCGTGCGCAGCCGCCCGCCCAGCCCGGTGATGCGGCACTCGCGCTCGCTCGCCCGCACGCCGCAGCCGAGCTCGCGCAGCGCCGCCAGCATCACCTGAGTGTCGTCAGAGTCCAGCAGGTCGAACAGCACCGTCTCGCCCTCGGCCAGGCCGGCCAGCAGCAGCACGCGGTTGGAGATGCTCTTCGAGCCGGGCAGCGTGACCGTGCCGGAGGCGCCGCCCAGCGGCGGCAGGTCGAGGGCGGGGATGTCGTACACGGGCGCGTGGCGAGGTGCAGTTGGGGCAGCAGCCAGGGTGCGGAACGGGCAGGGCGCGGCCGGATGTTCTTGAAAGTGATCAGCGGGTCCTTCGGCGCCGCCGCGCCGCCCCGGGGCGTGCAGCGGCTGCGCGTGGGGGTCAGCGTGTGCCGGTGGGGCCGGCGGGGCCGGGCCCGTCGGCGGGGCTGCCGCCCGGGCCGGCGGCCGGCGCCGCATTGCCGGGCACGCGCATCGATCCCATCTGCCACGCGGCACGCCCTTCGGCCGGGCCGCGGATGAGGCCCTCGATGGCTTCGGTGTTGCCGGTCTGCAGCGCCTGTTCGAAGGCGTGCAGGGCGTGCTTGAACAACTGCGTCTGGCGGATGATCTCTTCGCGGTTGGCGACCAGGATGTCGCGCCACATCTCCGGGCTGCTGGCGGCGATGCGCGTGAAGTCGCGGAAGCCGGGCCCGGCCAGCGAGAGGAAGTCGCGCCCGGCCGGCTGGTTGACCACCGCGCCGAAGTAGGCGAAGGCCAGCATGTGCGGCAGGTGGCTCACGGCGGCGAAGGCGGCATCGTGGTTCTCGGGCGACATCTTCAGCACCTGCGCACCCATCGCGGCCCACACGTCGGTGGCCTTCTGCAGCATCACCACATTGGTCTGCGGCAGCGGTGTGAGGATCACCTGCCGCCCGGCGTAGAGCCCTGCATCGGCATGCTCGATGCCCGAGGCCTCCTTGCCGGCGATGGGGTGCGCGGGCACGAAGCTGCCGATGCGCTCGCGCAGCACGCGTCGCGCGGCGTCGACCACGTCGCGCTTGGTGGAGCCGACGTCCATGACCAGCACGCCCGGCTCGACGAGGTGGCGGATGGCGCGAAAGGTGGTCTCGGTGGCCGCCACCGGCACGGCCATGATGACGATGTCCGAGCCCGACACGGCCAGCAGCGCCGACTCGGCCGCCACGTCGATGATGCCCAGCCGGCGCGCGCGCTCGGTGGTGGAGGGCGACTTGCTGTAGCCGACCACGCGCTTGACGAGCCCGGCGCGCCTGAGCGCCAGCGCGAACGAGCCCCCCATGAGGCCGCAGCCGATGACGCCGAGCTGGTTGAACATCAATCGGCCCGTTGCGGCGTGGACGCGCCGAAAGCCCCGGCCGCGGCCCGGCCAACGCCGCCGACCCGGCATGGCCGGTCCGCTGGCGTTGCCCCCTGGAGGGAGGCGTGGCAGGTGCGTCGAAGGTGGCTCACTTCGCGTCGATGGGGTAGGAGCCCAGAACTTTGAAGAAAGCGCAGACGGCGCGCAATTCGGACAACGCCGCAGCCACCCGCGGTTCGTCGGGGTGGCCCTCGAGGTCGACGTAGAAGTAGTACTCCCACTGCCCGGAGCGCGCCGGCCGGGACTCGAAGCGCGACATCGACACGCCGTGGTTCTTCAGCGGCACCAGCATGTCGTGCACCGCGCCGGGGCGGTTGGGCACCGAGACGACCAGGCTCGTGCAGTCGTGCCCGGTGGCGCGCGGGGCGCGCATCCGCGAGGGCTCGGCGACGATTGCGAAGCGCGTGCGGTTGTGCGCGTCGTCCTGGATCGCCGGCGCCAGCACGTGCAGGCCGAACTCGCTGGCCGCGCGGTCGCTCGCGATGGCGGCCAGCGCCACGTCGCCAGCGGCCTGGCGCGCGCCCTCGGCGTTGCTGGCCACCGGGCGGCGCTCGGCCTGCGGCAGGTGCGTGGTGAGCCAGCCGTGGCACTGCGCCAGCGCCTGCGGGTGGGCCACCACCGCCGCGATGCCCTCCAGCCGGTCGATGCGCCGCATCAGGTTGTGCCGCACCAGCAGGCTGGTCTCGCCGATGATCGCCAGCGGCGTGTGCAGGAACAGGTCGAGCGAGCGGGCCACCACGCCCTCGGTGGAGTTCTCCACCGGCACCACGCCGAAGTCGGCGGCGCCGGCGCTGGTGGCGCGGAACACCTCGTCGATGCTGCCGCAGGGCACGCGGGCCAGCGAGCTGCCGAAGTAGCCGAGCGCCGCCAGCTCGCTGAAGGTGCCGGTGGGGCCGAGGTAGGCCACGCGCGTAGGCGATTCGAGCGCGCGGCTGGCCGACATGATCTCGCGCCAGATGGGCGCCACGCACTCGCTGGGCAACGGCCCCGGGTTGGCTTCCTTCAGCCCGTCGATCACCTGCGCCTCACGCTCCGGGCGGAAGACCGGGCTGCCCTCGCGTTTCTTGATCTCGCCCACTTCCAGGGCCAGCCTGGCGCGGCGGTTGAGCAGCGCGAGCAGTTCGCGGTCGACGGCGTCGATCTGCCCGCGCAGCGCCTGCAGCTCCGGGGAGGGGGCCTCGGGAGCGGGCGCGGGAGACATGGCCACGGCCGGCGCGCGCCGCTCAGTTGCCGCGGCCGCTGGCCCGCGGGCCGGGTGCCGCAGCGCTGGCGCCCGAGGCGGTTGCCGGCCCGGTGGGCCCGGCGGCCGCGGAGGCCGCGCGCAGGCGGCTCTGGATCGACTGCTCCAGGGCCTTGAACTTCGGCTCGATCGCCGACTGCGTCTCGGCCACCACCTTGTTGCTGAGCGCGCGCTGCATCTCGAAGCCCAGGGCCTGGAAGCGCGCGTTCACCGGCGACTCGAGGATGGCGATGATCTGGCGCAGCTCGTCCTCGGTGAAGCGCTGCTCGATCATCGGCGCCAGCGTGGCCGGCGCCAGCGCCGAGGCGCGTTCGCGCACGATGGGCACCGACTCCTCGGCGTACTTCTGCACGTCGGCCTGGACCTGGCGCGCCACGCCTTCGCGCCTGTCTTGCGGCAGCCGCGCGATGGCGGCGCGCACGGGCACGGCGATCTGTGCCACCGGCGCCTCGGCGAGCTGGCGGGCCATCAGTTCGATGCCCGGCTGCTGCAGCCGGATGATCTTGGCCACCAGCTCCTTCTTGGCCGCCGACGCGGGTTCCGAGGCGGCGGGGCCCTGGGCCCACGTCGCGCCGGCCAGGGCCGCCGCACACGCGGCGAGCAGAAATCGCATGAACATCACTTGCCTTCGCCTTCCGTCGGGTTGCCGTTCGACCCGCCCTCGTCGCCATGGCCGTTTCCGGCGGCGCCATCGCCGTTGTCGCCTTCTTCGCCGCCGACATTGGCGTCGTTCTCGACGATGCGCTGCAGCCCGGAGAGCTTGGCGCCGTCGTCCAGCGCGATCAGCGTCACGCCCTGCGTGGCGCGGCCGAGCTCGCGGATCTCCGAGACGCGCGTGCGCACCAGCACGCCGCGGTCGGTGATGAGCATGATCTCGTCCTCGGGTCGCACCAGCGTGGCGGCCACCACGCGGCCGTTGCGCTCGCTTTGCTGGATGGCGATCATGCCTCTCGTGCCGCGGCCGTGGCGCGTGTACTCGACGATCGCGGTGCGCTTGCCGTAGCCGTTCTCGGTGGCCGTGAGGACCGATTGCGTCTCGTCCTCGGCCACCAGCATGGCGATGACGTTCTGGCCTTCGTCGAGCATCATGCCGCGCACGCCGCGCGCGCCGCGGCCCATCGGGCGCACATCGTCTTCGTCGAAGCGCACGGCCTTGCCGCCATCGGAGAACAGCATCACGTCGTGCTTGCCATCGGTGAGCGCAGCCCCGATGAGGTAGTCGCCGGCGTCGAGGTCCACCGCGATGATGCCGGCCTTGCGCGGGTTGCTGAACTCGTCGAGCGAGGTCTTCTTCACCGTGCCCAGCGCGGTGGCCATGAACACGTAGTGGTCGGCCGGGAAGCTGCGGAAGCCGTCGGTCAACGGCAGCACGACGGTGATCTTCTCGCCCGCCTGCAAAGGGAACATGTTGACGATGGGCTTGCCGCGGCTGGCGCGGCCGCCTTGCGGCACCTCCCACACCTTCAGCCAGTACACGCGGCCGCGGTCGCTGAAGCACAGGATCCAGTCGTGCGTGTTGGCGATGAAGAGCTGGTCGATCCAGTCGTCCTCCTTGGTCACCGCGGCCTGCTTGCCGCGGCCGCCGCGGCGCTGCGCGCGGTATTCACTCAACGCCTGGCTCTTGATGTAGCCGCTGTGGCTGAGCGTGACCACCATGTCGGCCGGCGTGATGAGATCCTCGGTGCCGAGTTCCTGCACGTTGCGCTCGATGACGCTGCGGCGCGCGCCCTCCTTCGTCTGGCCGAACTCCTGCTTCAGCGCGGCGAGCTCACCCGAGATGATGGTCTTCACCCGCTCGGGCCGGGCGAGGATGTCCAGCAGGTCGGCGATCTGCTCCATCACCTCGCGGTACTCGGCGACGATCTTGTCCTGCTCCAGGCCCGTCAGGCGCTGCAGGCGCATCTGCAGGATCTCCTGCGCCTGTTCGTCGCTGAGGCGATACAGCCCGTCGGCCTGCATGCCGTAGCCCGAGGGCAGCCCCTCGGGCCGATAGGCCGCGCGACCGCCCGGCGTGCCCTCTTCGGCGCGGGCGAGCATTTCGCGCACGAGCGAGCTGTCCCAGCTCTTGCTCATCAAAGCCGCCTTGGCCACCGGCGGCGTGGGCGAGGTCTTGATCGTCTCGATGAACTCGTCGATGTTCGCGAGCGCCACCGCCAGGCCTTCGAGCACGTGGCCGCGCTCGCGCGCCTTCTTCAGCTCGTACACCGTGCGCCGGGTGACGACCTCGCGGCGGTGGTCGAGGAAGATCTCGATCAGCTGCTTGAGGTTGCACAGCTTGGGCTGGCCGTCGACCAGCGCGACCATGTTGATGCCGAAGGTGTCCTGCAGCTGGGTGTTCTTGTAGAGGTTGTTGAGCACCACCTCGGGCACTTCGCCGCGCTTGAGCTCGATGACCACGCGCATGCCGGACTTGTCGCTCTCGTCCTGGATGTGCGCGATGCCTTCGATCTTCTTCTCGCGCACCAGCTCGGCGATGCGCTCCTGCAGCGTCTTCTTGTTGACCTGGTAGGGGATCTCGTCGACGATGATCGCCTGCCGGTCGCCACGCTCGAGGTCCTCGAAGTGGCACTTGGCGCGCATGATGACCTTGCCGCGCCCGGTGCGGTAGCCCTCGCGCACGCCGTTCAGGCCGTAGATGATGCCGGCAGTGGGGAAGTCGGGCGCCGGCACGATCTCCATCAGCTCCTCGATGCTCGCCTCGGGGTGCGAGAGCAGGTGCAGGCACGCGTCGATGACCTCGTTGAGGTTGTGCGGCGGGATGTTGGTGGCCATGCCCACCGCGATGCCCGCGCTGCCGTTGACCAGCAGGTTGGGCAGGCGCGCCGGCAGCACCGCCGGCTCGCGCTCGCTGCCGTCGTAGTTGGGGACGAAGTCGACCGTTTCCTTGTCGATGTCCTCCAGCATCTCGGCGGCGATCTTGCTGAGGCGAATCTCGGTGTAGCGCATGGCCGCGGCGTTGTCGCCATCGACACTGCCGAAGTTGCCCTGGCCATCGACCAGCATGTGGCGCAGCGAGAAGGGCTGCGCCATGCGAACGATGGTGTCGTAGATGGCGGCGTCGCCGTGCGGGTGGTACTTGCCCATCACGTCGCCGACGATGCGTGCACTCTTCTTGTACGGCCGGTTCCAGTGGTTGCTCTGCTCGTGCATGGCGAACAGCGCACGGCGGTGCACGGGCTTCAAGCCATCGCGCGCATCGGGCAGCGCGCGGCCGACGATCACGCTCATCGCGTAGTCGAGGTAGCTGCGCCGCATCTCCTCTTCGAGGCTGATGGCGACGGTTTCTTTGGCGAACTCGGGCATGGGGGAGGGCGCGGTCGGCAATGGGCCGAGAGGCGCACAGTCGCAGGGCCAACCCTTGCGGCGGCCGGCTGCTGTTCGAGGGAGGGAGGCGGGATTCTACGGGGGCGCTTCCTGTCGCAGATGCGCAACACGCCGGGCGGCACTGGGTGCAGTCACAGCCAAAATGAGGCCCGCTCGACATCCCATGGCACAATGACTCGTCGATGGTGATGGCCCATGCGCAGCCTGCTGCGTCATAGGTATTCACCCGGGGTTCATGCCTGTCGTATTCGACGTATCGCAGACCACTGCGGCTTTCCTCGAGAGGAGAATCAATGAAGAGACTGAGCACGGTGGCGGCGCTGTTTGCGTCCGTCGCTATTGCCGCGCCGATGTCGGCATTGGCGGCCGGCCACTCCGGTGCGCCGAAGGCCAACGACAACTGGAAGTCGGCCACCGGCATCGCCGTCAAGAACGGTACGAACGAGCTGTGCTGGCGCGATGCCGGCTGGACTCCGGCCACGGCCGACGAGGCTTGCGACGGCGTGATCAAGGCCGCGCCGCCGCCGCCCCCGGCGCCCCCGCCGCGCGTGGCCCCGCCGCCGCCGCCGCCGCCGCCCCCGCCGCCACCCCCGCCGCCCCCGGCGCCGCCGCCCCGCCCGGCTCCCCCGCCGCCGCCGCCGCCCGCGCCGGTGAGCGAGAAGGTCACGTTCGCGGCCGATGGCTTCTTCGCCGTGGGCAGCCCCAGGCTGCAGAAGGGCGCCGAGGCCAAGCTCGCCGACCTGGCCGGCAAGGTCAAGTCGATGGCGCTGGAAGTCATCATCATCGTCGGCCACACCGACAGCACCGGCAACGCCGCGGCCAACCAGCGCCTGTCGGTCGCCCGTGCCGAAGCCGCCAAGGCCTTCCTGGTGAAGCAAGGCATCGAGCGCAACCGCATCTACACCGAAGGCAAGGGCGCCACGCAGCCGGTGGCTGACAACCGCACCGGTGAAGGTCGCTCGAAGAACCGCCGCATCGAGATCGAAGTGGTGGGCACGCGCGCCAAGAAGTGATCTTGGGCTGAGTGGCGGCGCCCTCGCAGGTGCCGCGCTCCAGTGAGAACCCCGCCTCGGCGGGGTTTTCTTTTTCCTGCGGCCGCGGCGGTGCGGGTGGCGGCCGCACTGCCGCACGGCGGCATGGCCTGCACGGCGGAATGGCGGCATGGATCGCCTCAGGACTGGCAGCGGACGCTCGCCGGTGGTCACGGCATGCCCGGCACTACCATGTCGCCCATGGCCAATGTCGACCCGCAAGAGCTTGCCAAGTTCAGCGACCTCGCCCACCGCTGGTGGGACCCTGGCAGCGAGTTCAGGCCGCTGCACGAGATCAACCCGCTGCGCCTGGGGTGGATCGACGAGACCGCAGTGCTGCGCGGCAAGACGGTGCTGGATGTCGGCTGTGGTGGCGGCATCCTTGCCGAGGCGATGGCCGAGCGGGCCCGCAGCGTGCTCGGCATCGATCTGGCCGCTCGCTCGCTCGGGGTGGCGCGGCTTCATGCGCTGGAGCGCGGGGTCGAGAACGTCGAGTACCGCGAGGTCGCGGCCGAGGCCCTGGCCGACGAGCGCCCCGGTGCCTACGACATCGTCACCTGCATGGAGATGCTCGAACACGTGCCCGACCCGGCCTCGGTGGTGGCGGCATGCGGCCGGCTGGCCGCCCGCGGCGGCTGGGTGTTCTTCTCGACCTTGCATCGCAACCCCAAGGCCTTTGCGCAGGCCATCATCGGGGCGGAGTACGTGCTCGGGCTGGTGCCCCGCGGCACGCACGAATACGCCAAGTTCATCCGCCCCAGCGAGCTGGCGCGCTGGTGCCGGCTGGCCGGGCTCGAGGTGGCGGCCACCCGCGGCATGCTCTACAACCCTCTGACCCGGCGCTTCCGCCTGGGGTGTGATACCGGTGTCAACTACCTCGTGGCGTGCCGCAAGCCGGCCTGAGCGCCAAGGCGCCGAGCCCCTGACCGCGGAGCCACCGCCCATGGAGGCCCCTTGCGCGTTGACGAGGCTGCGGTGCGCATGAACCCGCCCGCGGCGGTGCTGTTCGACCTCGACGGCACGCTCATCGACAGCGCACCTGACCTGGCCGCCGCGGCGAATGCCATGCGCTCCAGCCGCGGCCTGCCCGCGGTGCCCTACGAGCACCTGCGCCCGATGGCGGGCTCGGGCGCCCGGGGCATGCTCCTGCGCGCGTTCGAGCTCACACCGGCCGACGAGGGCTACGCCGCGCTGCGCGACGAGTTCCACGACCGCTACGAGCGGGTGATGCTGCAGACCACGCGGGTCTTCGCAGGCATCGAGCCCGTGCTGGCCCAGCTGGCGCAGGCAGGCGTTCGCTGGGGCATCGTGACGAACAAGTCGCGGCGATTCGCCGGCCCCATGGTGCAGGCCCTCACTGCGCTGAGCGAGGCCGCCACTGTCGTCTGCGGCGACTGCACGCCGTTCACCAAGCCGCACCCCGCGCCCTTGCTGGAAGCGGCGCGCCGGCTGAGCCTGGACCCTGCCCACTGCGTGTATGTGGGCGACGACGCCCGCGACGTGCAGGCCGGCCACGCGGCGAACATGGCCACCGTGGCGGCCGCCTGGGGTTACCTCGGCCCGGGCGCCGATGTGCAGGCCTGGCGCGCCCACCACGTGCTCGCATCGCCGGCCGAGCTCTTGAACTGCCTCGATCTGGCCTAAACTGGGCCTCCTGGGACCGACTTGGCTTCGACGTGGGTACGGAGTCGGCGCGGGGCATGCCGAGCACCAGTTCGCTCGTAAATCCACTGGAAACAAGTAACTGCGAACGACGAACGTTTCGCTCTCGCCGCTTAAACACCGGTGAGCCTCTCAACGGTTGGCCGATGGGCCGGGCCGGCGCCGCAAGGCAAGGGCTGAGAGGTCATTCACATCGGCTGGGTGCCGGCCATGTCGCTGGGCAGGCACCGAGACTCAGCGAATCG
>JAEUPD010000098.1 GCA_016788525.1 Rubrivivax sp. | reverse complement strand
GTTCACCGCCCCCATCACGTTCTCGGCGGGCACCTCGACGTTGTGGAACACCATCTCGCCGGTGGGGCTGCCGCGCATGCCCAGCTTGTCCAGCTTCTGCGCGGTGGAAAAGCCCTTCATGCCCTTCTCGACGATGAAGGTGGTGACGCCGCGCGCGCCCAGCTCGGGCTCGGTCTTGGCGTAGACCACCATCACGTCGCAGTCCGGGCCGTTGGTGATCCACATCTTGGTGCCGTTGAGCAGGTAGTACCCGCCCTTGTCTTCGGCCTTGAGCTTCATGCCGATGACGTCGGAACCGGCGCCGGCCTCGCTCATCGCCAGCGCGCCGACGTGCTCGCCGCTGCACAGCCGGGGCAGGTACTTCCTCCTCTGCGCCTCGGTGCCGTTGCGCTTGATCTGGTTGACGCACAGGTTGCTGTGCGCGCCGTAGGACAGGCCGATGCCGCCGGCCGCGCGGCTGATCTCCTCCATCGCCACCATGTGGGCGAGGTAGCCCATGCCGGCGCCGCCGTACTCCTCGGGCACGGTGACGCCGAGCACGCCGAGCGCGCCCATCTTCGGCCACAGCTCGCGCGCGAAGCGATCGGTCTTGTCGACCTCGGCAGCCAGCGGCGCGATCTCGGCCTCGGCAAATGCACGGACGGCGTCGCGCAGCGCGTCGACGTCTTCGCCGAGCTGGAAGTCGAGGCCGGGCAGGTTCATGGGGCGGCTCCGCGTCATCTTCACCAAGGGGGCCGTGGATCATACGAGCGGCCCGCCGCGAGGACACCCCGGCTGCCTCGGCGCGCAGCGATGGCCCGCCCTACTTGGCCGCCGCCAGCGTCTGGGCAAGTTCCTTGAACAGGGTGGTGGCCGCAGCCAGGGCGCCGGCCTGCAGTTGCGCGGCATCGACCTTCACCATGAAGTCAGCCTTGTCGGTGTTGGCGCGCGCCGCGCCAAACAGCGCCCCGATCAGGCCCCCGCCGTCGCGCGGCGCGCCGGCCTCGACCTCGAATTTCACGTCCTGGATCGGCAGCGGCTTCTGCAACGCCAGCACCTGCTGGGCCATGTGGCCCGGGTTGCCGCCGGCCTGGGCGAACGAGAACACGGTGCCCGCCTCCACCAGGCGCGGGTTGGGCCGCACCTTGCCGGCGTCGCCGCCGCTGAAGCCGATCTTGCGCTCGATGCCCATGTCCACCAGCGGCACGGTAAGCCGCACCGTCAGCACGGTGGCCTGCAGTTCGTCGGCCAGCTTCTGCTGGGCGGTGAGGATGCCGACCATGCCGAAGGTCTCCAGGTTGCCGGCCATCAGCCACTCGCGCGACTGCTGCTCCCAGTTCACCAGCTGGTTGCTGTAGGTACCCTCGGGCACGTCGGTGAAGTACTTGGGCACCCGCTGGTCCTGTACCTGGAACAGCACGATCGGCAAGCCCTTGGCGGCCACCAGGGTGCTGATCTTCTTGAGCGTGCTGTCGTTGATCACCGAGGGGCTCTGGCGGCCGGCCTTGTGCAGATCGGCCATCGCCGCGAGAGCTGCCACCCGGTCGGCCGCGACGACCTCGATACCGGCAGCCGCCAGCTCCTGCGTGAGCAGGGTGTAGAGACCATCGGCCAACGGCAGCAGCTGCTCGGCCGACAGGTTGTGGACCTTCGAGTAGAACGTGTTGCTGGACCGCTTCATCTCGACGCCGAAGTCGGTGACGACCTGGACAAAGAAGCTCGAGATCGCCACCCGGTTGAGCGCGGCGGCGTTGTCGGGCAGCTTGCCCCTGAGCAGCCCCTGCGGGCTCTCTGCATCGGTGGCGCCGAGGGCCGCACCGCACGCCAGGGTGGCCGCCAGGGCCAGGGTGGAAAGAACGCGCTTCATGGATGCTCCTGGTCTGCCGGGGCCGATCCCCGGCACTCATCGGCATGCGCAGGAAGCTGCGGCTGAAAGGCTCATCAGGTCGGCGCCGTGCAGGCGTGTCGCGCAGGCGTGTCGCGCAGGCGGCCGCGCGCTGCCCGCCGCCGAGCCGGTGGCCCCGGGGCACGGGCAAAAAAAGACGGCAGGTCGGACGAACCGCCTGCCGTTACCTGATGGGGGCCCTGAGCCCGGCACTTGCGTACCGGCGGGGGCCCCACCTTCCCCGATGACCTGTGCGTGCTATCAATGACAGCCTGGGGTGCAGTTTGCGCGCGCCGCGCCATGCCGCCCATCCTACGGATGGTGGACCGGCTGGACTTTCGGGGCCCCCGGAAGTGGGGGTGCATGCGCAACGCAATGAACAAGGCATGCAAGCACAGGTGCCGGCGCTTCCTGTGGCCCGGGCACGCCCCCGGCGCGCCGAGCGGTCAATCGAACGCCGGCAGGACCTCGGTGCGCAGCGTGCCGCGCGCTGCCTCGAACCCCGGCAGCGCCGAGCGAACCACGTCCCAGAACGCCGGGCTGTGGTTCATCTCGCGCAGGTGCGCGAGCTCGTGCGTGACGACGTAGTCGATCACCGGCAGCGCGAAGTGCACGAGCCGCCAGTTCAGGCGGATCGAGCCATCGGCGTTGGCGCTGCCCCAGCGTGTGGCCGCGGCACTCAGCGCCAGCTTGCGCACGCGCACCTTCAGCCGCTGGGCAAACACCGCGCAGCGCTCTTCGAAGATGCGCTTGGCCTGGCGCTGCAGCCAGCTTTGCACGGCGTCGCGGATCTGCTCGGGCGCCGCCTCCTGCGGCAGGCCCAGGTGCAGCGTGAGCGCGGGCACGCCGGGCAGCGTGCCCTCGGCCTGGTGCAGCACCGAGCCGGCGATGCGCCCGTCGAGCACCACGATCACGGTCTCGCCGAGGAACGGAAACGTGGCGCCGTCGCGCCACTCGATGCGTGCGCGCTCCAGTCGACGCGTGCGCTCCTGCTGCTCGTGCAGCTTGCGCAGGATCCAGTGCCCCTTCTCGCGCAGCGCCGCCTCGATCTCGCCAGCGCCCACCCAGCGCGGCGCGCTGACGCTCAGGCCCTCGGGGCCGACGACGAAGCCGATGGTGCGACGGCGCGCGCGGCGCAACTCGTAGCCGAGCACATGTTCGCCCAGGCGGATTTCGCGGCTGGCCCGTGGGTGGCGGTGCAGCGGCGGCGCGGTGGCAGCCTCACGCGGCACGTCGGCCGCGCCATGCACCGGCGCCGAGACGTCTGTGGCGCCACCACGGCGCGCCGTTCCGGGCGGCGCAACGCGCGGCCCGGTGGGAAAACGCGGCGGGTCAACCAGTGCGGCCGGGTCCGTTGCCGGTTGCACACCGGCCCCTGACGGCGCCAAGCCAAACCCGGCGACTGCCGGATCAGCGGTGTCGGCTTCGGGCGGCAGGTCGAACAGCGAAAGCTGGATCGGCTGGGAAGCGGTGGGGGGCGCCTTGGCGGCCGGCATGAGCGGTCATTGTAGGCAGCCGGTTGCGCACCCGCCTCGGTACTCCCTCGGTGGCGCGCCGCCGCTGGGCATCACCCCCGCGCCGGCCCCTCCGCCACGTAGGCCTCGGGGTCGAGCCGCCGCATCTCGGCCTCGATCCAGCCTTCCACCTCACGCATCACCACATCCGGGTCGCGGCCCGCGGCGGCGATGGGCCGCCCGATCGAGACGTCCACCACCCCCGGGCGGACAAGGAAGCTCTTGCGCGGCCAGCAACGCGCCGAGGTCACGGCGATCGGCACGATCGGCACGCCGGTGGCCACGGCCAGCCGCGACGCGCCCGTCTTGTACGCGCCCTGGCTGCCGCGCGGCGTGCGCGTGCCCTCGGGGAACATGATCACCCACACGCCCTCGGCGAACAGCCGCTGCCCCTGCTCGGCCACCTTGGCCCAGGCTTCGGAGCGCTTGCTGCGGTCGATGTGGATCATGTCCAGCCGCCCCATCGCCCAGCCGAAGAAAGGGATGTACAGCAGCTCGCGCTTGAACACGTAGGCCAGCGGGTGCGGCATGAGCGTGGGCAGGGCAAAGGTCTCCCAGGTGCTCTGGTGCTTGGGCGCCAGCAGCACGGCGCCTTTGGCATCGGCCGCGGAGGGCACGTTCTCGATGCCGGTGACGCGGGCGCGCACGCCGCAGATCACCCGGCAGCCCCAGATCGCCGTGCGCAGCCAGCCCACGCAGGCCCAGTACAGCGTGGTGCTGCCGGCGAACAGCGACATGACGATGATGGCCAGCGCCCACGGCACCACCGTCGCGGCCATCCACATCACGAAGGCCAGCGAGCGCAGCGCGCACGCGGCGCGCGCAGCCGCTCCCATCAGGCCAGGCTCCCATGCGTGGACAGGTCGGCGTGTTCGCGGCGCAGCAGGTGCTCGGCAAAGGCGCCCAGGTCGGCGTGCGCCCGTGCCGACGGCACCTGCTCGAGCACCTGCGTCACCTGGGCCGGCGCCAGCCCGGCGGCACGGCCGGTCAGCACGAGGTGCGGCTCGCAGCCTGCGGCCTCGGCAGCCTGGAGGTCCCTCAGCGTGTCAGAGACCATCGGCACCAGCGCGAGGTCGACGCCATAGCGCAGTGCGATGTCGCGCATCATGCCGGGCAGCGGCTTGCGGCACTCGCAGTGCTCCTCTGGCGTGTGCGGGCAGAAGAACACCGCGTCGAGCCGCCCGCCCGCGGCCAGCAGCTGCTGGTTCATGTGCACATGGATGGCATTGATGGAGGCCATGTCGATGAGCCCGCGGCCGATGCCGGCCTGGTTGGTGGCCACCACCGCATGCCAGCCCGCATGGTTCAGCCGCGCCACGGCCTCCAGTGCACCGGGAATGGCCAGCCACTCGGTCGGCGACTTGACGTGGTCTTCGCGGTACTCGTTCAGGATGCCATCGCGGCCGAGAATGATCAGCTTGACGTGCACGGCCCGTGTCCTCCTGCGCTGATCCGGCGCGCCGGGGCAGCCTACACCGGGGCCAGCCGCGACAGGTCGGCCACGCGGTTCATCGCCCGGTGCAGTTCGGCCAGCAGCGCGTGCCGATTGGCCCGCAGCGCCGGGTCTTCGGCGTTGACCATCACGCCATCGAAGAAGGCGTCCACCGGCGCCTTCAGCGCCGCCAGCTCGCGCAGCGCAACGCTCAGGTCGCCGGCGTCGAAGGCGCGATCGGCGCGCGGGGCCACCTGGGCCAGCGCGGCATGCAGCGCCTGCTCTGCCGGTTCCACCAGGCGGGCGGTGTCGACGGCCGCCGCCGGCACCGCGCCGTCGCTCTTCTTCAGGATGTTGGCCACCCGCTTGTTGGCCGCGGCCAGCGAGGGCGACTCGGGCATCGCCGCGAAAGCCCGCACCGCCGTCAACCGCCTGGGAATGTCGCCCCAGTGCTCCGGGCGCAGGGCCACCACCGCATCGACCTCCTGGGCCGAATAGCCCTGCTCGCGCAGCATGCCCACCAGGCGCTCGAAGATGAAGTGCTGCACCTCGGCCTGTGCCTGGCCATGCGCGGCGGAGAACACCCTGAACGCCATCGCCACCAGGTCAGGCACCGCGAGCGGCAGGTCGCGCTCGATGAGCATGCGGATCACCCCCAGCGCGTGGCGGCGCAGCCCGTAGGGGTCCTTGTCGCCGGTGGGCAGCTGGCCGATGCCGAACAGGCCGGCCAGCGTCTCCAGCTTGTCGGCCAGCGCCACGGCGAGGCCGACGTCGCCGCGCGGCAGTGAATCGCCGGCAAAGCGCGGCTTGTAGTGGTCCTCGATCGCATCGGCGATGGCGTCGCGGCAACCGTCGTGGCGCGCGTAATACGCGCCCATGATTCCCTGCAACTCCGGAAACTCGCCCACCATGTCGGTGAGCAGATCGGCCTTGGCAAGCGTGGCGGCCTCGTCGGCGAGGTCGGCCAGCGAGAGCCCGCCCAGCCTCTCGCCCACGGCGCGCGCGATCATGCGCACGCGCTCGACGCGCTCGCCCTGCGTGCCCAGCTTGCCGTGGTACACCACCTTCGCCAGCCCGGGCACGCGCGAGGCCAGCGACTTCTTGCGGTCCTGGTCGAAGAAGAACTTGGCATCGGCCAGTCGCGGGCGCACCACGCGCTCGTTGCCCTGCACCACGCGGCTGGCATCGGCCGGGCGGATGTTGCTGACGACGAGAAAGCGCTCGGTCAGGCGGCCGTCGGCACCGAGCAGCGGGAAGTACTTCTGGTTGGCCTTCATCGTCAGGATGAGGCACTCCTGCGGCACGGCGAGGAACTCGCGCTCGAAGCGGCAGGTGAGCACGTTGGGCCTTTCGACGAGCGCGGTCACTTCGTCGAGCAGCGCCTCGTCGTCGATCGGCTTGAGCCCCTCGCGCGCCGCCGCGGCATGCAGCTGGCGCAGCAGTTCGGCGCGGCGGTGCTCGAAGCCGGCGATCACGCCGCCCTGCTCGTCGAGCTGGCGGGCGTAGTGGTCGGCGTCCTGGATCACCACCGGCTCCACCGCCGCCTCGAAGCGGTGGCCTTGCGTCTGGCGGCCGGCAACGAGGCCGAGCGCCGCCACCGGCACGACCTCGGCGCCGTGCAGGGCCACCAGCCCATGCGCGGGGCGCACGAAGTTGACGCTCGTCCAGCCATCGGCCAGCTGGTACTGCATCACCTTCGGGATCGGCAGCTTGGCGATCGCCTCGTCAAGCGCGATCTGCAAACCCGCCGCCAGCGTGGCGCCGGGTTGCACGGTGTCGAGGAACACCGCTTCGACCTTGCCATCGGGCCGGCGCGCGAGCCTGGGCATGGCGCTCGCATCGGCGCCCAGCGTGGCGAGCTTCTTGAGCAGTGCCGGCGTCGGGGCGCCGGCGGCGTCCAGCGCCACGGCCACCGGCATCAGCTTGTGCGACACCGGCTTGTCGGGCGCGGCGGCCAGCACGTGGCTCAGGTGCGCCGCCAGGCGCCGCGGCGTGGCGAAAGTCGTCAGCGCCGAGGTCCCGGTCGCCAGCCCCTGGGCCTTCAGCGCCGCGATGAGCCCGTGGCCAAACGCCTCGCCGAGCTTCTTCAGTGCCTTGGGCGGCAGTTCCTCGACGCGAAGTTCGACGAGCAGGTTGCGCGCGCTCATTGCACTGCCCTCCGCGCTGCCCCTGCGTCCGCATCCCCACCTCTACCGGCGCCGCGCGCACCGCCCGCCTTGGCCGCGCGCTCAGCCGCCGCCGCCAGTTGCGCCTGGATCTCCTCGGCCCAGGCCTTCGGCGCCAGCGGAAAGCCCAGCCGCGCGCGGCTGGCGAGGTAACTCTGCGCCACCGCGCGCGCCAGGTTGCGGATGCGGCCGATGTAGGCCGCGCGCTCGGTCACGCTGATGGCGCCCCTGGCGTCGAGCAGGTTGAAGGTGTGCGCGGCCTTGAGCACCTGCTCGTAGGCCGGCAGCGCGAGCTGCTGCTCCATCAGGTATTTCGCCTGCTTCTCGTGCGCGCCGAAGGCGGCCAGCAGGAACTCGACATCGCTGTGCTCGAAGTTGTAGGTGCTCTGCTCGACCTCGTTCTGGTGGTAGACATCCCGGTAGGTCAGCCGGCCGTCGGGGCCTTCGGTCC
This sequence comes from Rubrivivax sp., assembly GCA_016788525.1. GTDB lineage: Bacteria > Pseudomonadota > Gammaproteobacteria > Burkholderiales > Burkholderiaceae_C > Rubrivivax. Next base: position 1,919 of record JAEUPD010000098.1, on the reverse strand, counting down.
AAGTCAGGTCGTAGACGTTCTCCACGCCCTGCAGGTACATCGCCAGGCGCTCCAGCCCGTAGGTGATTTCGCCGGTGAGCGGCTTGCAGTCGATGCCGCCCACCTGCTGGAAGTAGGTGAACTGGGTGACCTCCATGCCGTTGAGCCACACCTCCCAGCCCAGGCCCCAGGCACCCAGCGTCGGGTTCTCCCAATCGTCTTCGACGAAGCGCACGTCGTTGGCCTTCAAGTCGAAGCCCAGCGCCTCGAGGCTGCCGAGGTACAGCTCGAGGATGTTCTCCGGCGCCGGCTTGAGCACCACCTGGTACTGGTAATAGTGCTGCAGGCGGTTGGGGTTGTCGCCGTAGCGGCCGTCTTTCGGACGGCGGCTGGGCTGCACGTAGGCCGCCTTCCAGGGCTCGGGGCCGAGCGCGCGCAAGAAGGTGGCGGTGTGGCTGGTGCCGGCGCCGACCTCCATGTCGTAGGGCTGCAAGAGCGCACAGCCCTGGCGGTCCCAGTAGTCCTGGAGGCGGAGGATGATCTGCTGGAAGCTCAGCATCGAAGGTTAGCCGCTCGCTTGCTCGTGCGCTCCCGGCGCGACACGGCCTTGGGAGGAAAGAAAAGCGGTCGATTCTAGAGGTCGGACCCTCGTGGACCGCCTTGGCCAAAGGGACACGGCCCGGGCCGAACGACCCGGCGCGCGCCGGCCAACCTGGTGAGGCAGGGTCAGCCGCGTGGACGGGGCTACCCCTGAGCCCCGGGCTGCGCGCTCAGGCCGGCGGTCGCACGCACCGCGCGTTGCAGCGCGCCGTGCAGCGCCTCGTGACAGGCACGCTGCGCCGCCCGGTCGCCCGTGGGCGCGCCGCGCAGGCCCAGTGCGCTTTCGAGCTGTCGCGCGCGCCGTGCGACCAGCACCGCGCCGATCGTCACTGCACCGCCGCGCAGCTTGTGCAGCACCCGGGCAGCGGCGGCGCGATCGCCATCGTGCATCAGGCGCGCCAACGCGGTGGCGTCCTCCCCGTGCCGGGAGCAGAACAACACCAGGATGCGCCGGTAGGCGGACGCGCTGCCACCGACGGACAGAAGCGCTCTGCGCTCCAGGATGCCCCCGGCATGCAGACTGCTGCGCATGGCCGAAGCCGCGTCAGGTGCGGCCGCGCCCACCGCGGTGGGCAGGGCAGCCGTCTCGCGCCGGGCGCAGGTACTCGCGCTCGGGCGAGAAGCGAGCTGGGACATCGTGTGGGCTCAGGCTGGCGCGCAAGCATAGGCTGCCGCCGGACCTGTCTGCACAGACCGGGTACTCCCATCCTCGCGAACAGGTGCCATCTGTGTCAGCATCTACAAGTCGGGGCCTGATCCGCGTCAATCGGCAGGATCTGGCAGGGGTGCCGGGCGTTGGCCGAGTGCATCCTGGCGTTCGACGCGCGCGGTTGAACTGCGCGCCGGGGCCCGGCAACGGCGCCGCGCGCCGAGGGAGGTGGCCCTTGCGCATGCCGCACCCGGCCCGACACCCGGCTACACGCCGCTATGGGGCGCGCGCCACCCCCGCTTCGATGATCCGCATCGCCGCCAGCGCCTGCGGCTCGCACCAGGGCCGCGCCGCCACTTGCACCGCCAGCGGCAGGCCGGCGCTGCCGGCCTCGGTGGCGGCGGCGGCACGCTCGGCGATGTCCTTGCCCGCTTGCCGATCACTCTCTTCGCCCTGGCGCACGCGCGAGCAGGGCACCACGCCCGCAGGCCAGCCGAGCAGGTTGTACAGCGAGGTGTAGATGCCGGGCACGCCCAGGTCCTTGGTGGCTCCGTGGCGGAAGGCAGGCGTGGGCATCACCGGGCCGAGCAGCAGATCGAGCCCACGCCCGGCCCCGCCGCCGGCGCTGTCCATCGCGGCGACGAAGCGCGCCTGGTAGTCCAGCTGCTCCTGCACGAGGCGCCAGTAGCCG
>JAEUPD010000033.1 GCA_016788525.1 Rubrivivax sp. | reverse complement strand
GGAAGCGTCTTCTCCAGGTTGATGATGTGGATCTTGTTGCGATGGCCGTAGATGAAGGGGGCCATCTTGGGGTTCCAGAAGCGGGTCTGGTGTCCGAAATGGACACCCGCCTCCAGCATCTCGCGCATGGACACGGACATGGAAAGTGCTCCAACAGGTTGGTTCCTGAATCCCGGCGCCGGACGCATGGAACCCCGAAGGGACCGTGCGCCACCTCTGGAGGGGCCGGGTTCGCGAATTTCGCCGGGCCCCGGAAGAATCCACCCGCCGATGGCAACGCGCGAAGGCACGTGCATCACCGGGACAGGACCGCCAAGGCCGGCGGTCTTGGCATCCGGGTCACTGCCTTGGAGCAGCAACCCGGAGCAAAACCAGCGGAGTTTACCACCGGGGCGCGGCCGCTCGACCGCCCGAACAGCGCCGGGCTGCCGTGCCGGGGCGGTCGACACGCCGTCGGCCCGCGTCGTCTCAACCCACTGACCCCGCTGGCTGACTTCGCGCCCGCACGACAATGCGCGGCATGCCTTTGCCCAGCCGCCGGCTGCACCCCTGGCGCATCGGGCCTGACTCGGGGCCCTGGCCGCTGCACGACACCGCCGCTTCCAAGGCGCTGGAGGCACGGGCGCTGGCCGCCACCGCGCCGCATGCGCTGATGGAGCGCGCCGGGCTGGCCGTGGCGCGCCTGGCCCATGCGCTCGCCCCGGCCGCCCAGCATGTGGAGGTGTGGTGCGGCCCGGGCAACAACGGTGGCGACGGCTACGTGGCGGCCCGTCTCCTGCTCGCGGCGGGAACGGTGGTCACCGTCGTCGACCCCACGCCAGGCGCCACGCGCCCCGCGGATGCACGGCGCGCCATCGAGCGGGCGCGCGAAGCCGGCATCCGGCCGGTCGCACCTGCCCAGGCCCCGGCAGATGCGCCGACGCTCGTGATCGACGCGCTGCTCGGCCTGGGTACGACCCGCGCCCTTCAGGGGCCGCTTGCTGACGCCGCGACGGCGATCAACGCCCGCCGGGTGCCGGTGCTGGCGGTCGACCTGCCCACCGGCCTGGCGGCGGATACCGGGCAACCCTTGGGGGCGGCGGTGGTGCGAGCCACGCACACGCTGTCGCTGCTCAGCCTCAAGCCCGGCCTGTTCACGGCGCTGGGACGAGACCTTGCGGGCTGCGTCTGGTTCGACGACCTGGGGGCCTCTGCCGAAGACGCCGCGGTCGCCCCAGCCAGTGCCACCGCCTGGTTGCTGGGTCCGCGGCGGCGCATGGCCCTGCCGCACGCCGCGCACAAGGGCAGCCGCGGGGACTTGTGGGTGCTGGGCGGCAGCGACGGCATGATCGGCGCCGCTCAACTGGCCGCCCGCGCCGGGCTGGCCGCCGGCGCCGGGCGGGTCTACCTCACCCTGCTGTGCAGGGAGGCGCCCGCCGCGGTGGCATCGGACCCCTCGCGGCCGGAGTTGATGCACCGCTCGTTCGACACGGCGCGCGCCGGACTCCTGGCCTCGGCCACCCTGGTGGCCGGCTGCGGCGGGGGCAGCGCCATCGAGTCCCGGCTGCCTGCGCTTCTGGCCGAGGCGAAACGCCTCGTGCTGGACGCGGACGCGCTCAATGCGGTGTCGCGCGAGCCCGCCCTGCTGCGCTTGTTGAAGGGGCGCGCCGGCCGCGGCCAGGGCACGGTGATCACGCCTCACCCGCTGGAGGCTGCACGGCTGCTGGGTGTGGGCAGCTCGGTGGTCCAGCACGACCGGCTGGCCGGAGCCCGCGCGTTGGCTGAGGCCACGCTCAGCGTCGTGGTGCTGAAGGGCTCGGGCACGGTGATCGCCTCACCCGGTGCCCCCCCCGCCATCAACCCGAGCGGAAATGCCGCCCTCGCCACCGCCGGCACCGGCGACGTGCTCGCCGGATGGATCGGCGGCCTGTGGGCCCAGGCGCCTTCTCGCCCCGCCGAGGAAGTGGCCTGCGATGCGGTCTGGCTGCACGGCCATGCCGCCGATCTGGAAAGGCCGGACTCCGCGAGCCGGAGTTCCCCGCTGCTGGCCGCTGACCTGGTGGCCGCCATGGCGCAGGCGAGCTGACCCAGGCAAGCGGCGCGAAGCCTCGGCGCCTTGCGCGGGCGGCAGCACACGCCGTCGCAAGCCCTGCCATGGCCCAGGACTCGCCGGTTGCGGGTCAGCGCCGGGCTCGGCCCTTTCCTGCCGCCGACTTGCCGGCCGCGTGCTTGGCACCGGCCTTGTTCGCCTTGTGCTCACGCGCCGAGGCCTTGGCGCGCCGGTCCTTGCCCTTCACTTCGGCCAGCTCCGCCACGGCGGTGGCCTGGGCCGGCGCACGCCCGGCGCGCCCGCGCGCCAGCAACGCCTCGGCGTCGCCATCACGCACCAGGCGGAAGTCGATGCGGCGGCCATCCAGGTCGACCCGGCTGACCTGCACGCGCACCCGGGTGCCGATGGCGTAGCGCACGCCGGTGCGCTCGCCGCGCAGTTCCTGCCGGGCTTCGTCGAAGCGGTAGTACTCGCCGCCCAGCTCGGTGATGTGCACGAGGCCGTCGACGTACAGCGCATCCAGCGTGACGAAGAGACCGAACCCGGCCACCGCGCTGACCGTGCCGGTGTACTCCTCGCCCAGGTGCTCGCGCATGAAGCGGCACTTCAGCCACGCCTCGACGTCGCGGCTGGCCTCGTCGGCGCGGCGCTCGTTGGCGCTGCAATGCGCGCCCGCCGCCTCCCACACCTCCATCTCCTGCGACATCGGCTTGCCATGCCGGGGCGCCGGCTTGCCGCCCTTGCGCACCTCGGGCTTGCGCGTCAGATCGCTGGGCGCGAGGTGGTAGCGGCGCTCGGCCAGCAGCGCCTTGATGACGCGATGCACGAGCAGGTCGGGGTATCGCCGGATCGGGCTGGTGAAGTGCGCGTAGGCCTCGTAGGCCAGGCCGAAGTGCCCCGAGTTGATGGCGGTGTACAAGGCCTGCTGCATCGAGCGCAGGAGCATCGTGTGGATCTGCTGCGCGTCGGGCCGCTCGCGCACCGCCTCGGCGATGGCCTGCATCTCGCCGGGTGTGGGGTCGTCGGACAGCGGCAGCGCGATGCCCAGCGCCTTCAGGTAGCCCTGGAGCATGGCCCGTCGCTCGGGCGTGGGGCCTTCGTGCACCCGGTACAGCGCCGGGTGCTGGTGCGACGAGATGAACTCGGCGGCGCAGACGTTGGCCGCCAGCATCGTCTCTTCGATCAGCCGGTGCGCCTCGGTGCGCACGCGCGGCACGATGCGCTCGATGCGGCCGTTGTCGTCGCAGACGATCTGCGTCTCGGTGGTGTCGAAGTCCACCGCGCCGCGGCTGGCGCGGTGCTTGAGCAGCGCGCGGTACACCTCGTGCAGGTGCAGCAGGTGCGGCACCAGCTCGGCGCGCCGCGCCGCCTCGGGCCCGCGCGTGTTGGCCAGGATCGCCGCCACCTCGGCATAGGTGAACCGGGCGTGCGACAGGATCACCGCCGGGTAGAACTGGTACGCGGCGATGCGCCCGTCCTCGGCAACAAGCATGTCGCACACCATGCTCAACCGTTCCTGCTCGGGGTTCAGCGAGCACAGGCCGTTGGAGAGCTTCTCCGGCAGCATCGGGATCACGCGGCGCGGGAAGTACACCGAGGTGGCGCGCTCGTAGGCGTCTCGATCGAGCGGCTCGTCGGGCTTGACGTAGTGGCTGACGTCGGCGATGGCCACCACCAGGCGCCAGCCCTTGAAGGCCTTCTTGCCCTTGCCGCCATGATGCGGCTGGCAAAAGACGGCGTCGTCGAAGTCGCGCGCATCCTCGCCATCGATGGTGACCAGCGGCACATCGGTCAGGTCGACACGGTGCCGGCGATCGGTGGCGCGCAGCTTGTCGGGCAGCGCTGCAGCCTGAGCCAGCGTCTCGGAGCTGAAGCGGTGCGGCACCTCGTACTTGCGCACCGCAATCTCGATCTCCATGCCGGGGTCGTCGATCTCGCCCAGCACCTCGGCCACGCGACCCACCGGCTGCGCGTGCAGCGACGGCGTCTCGGTGAGCTCCACCGACACCACCTGCCCGACGGCGGCACTGGCCGTGGCGTTCTTGGGGATCAGGATGTCCTGGCCATAGCGCCGATCCTCCGGCGCCACCAGCCACTGC
>JAEUPD010000029.1 GCA_016788525.1 Rubrivivax sp. | reverse complement strand
CATCGAGGGCGCCTTCCGGCAGCTGCTGGTGTGCGGCGAGGCGCAGTGCGAGCCGGTGGCCGCGCACGTGCCGCTGCGCCAGGCGGCGCTGGCCGAGCCGTTCTCGGTGTGCCTGCACGGCGTCTCGCGCGCCGGCTCGCTTCTGAACAAGCGCGTGCTCGTCTCGGGCTGCGGCCCGATCGGCTGCCTGGCAGTGGCGGCGGCGCGCGTGCACGGCGCGGCCGAGATCACCGCCGTCGACCTCACCGACGAGACGCTGGCCGTGGCGAGGGCGATGGGCGCGCACGAGACGATCAACGTCGGCCGCGACACCGACTGGGTGCAGCGCTACGCCGCCGACGGCCGCACGCGCAAGGGCACGTTCGACGTGATGTTCGAGTGCAGCGGCAACGAGCGCGCCTTCCGCGCCGGGCTGGACACGATGCGCCCGCGCGGCATCGTCGTGCAGCTGGGACTGGGCGGCGACGTGAGCCTGCCGCAGAACATGGTGGTGGCCAAGGAGCTGACGGTGTGCGGCAGCTTCCGCTTCCACGCCGAGTTCGCTCTTGCCGTGCGCCTCATCAACGAGGGCCGCGTGGACATGCGGCCGATGATCACCGGCGCCTTCCCGCTCGAGCGCGCGAAGGAGGCCTTCGAACTCGCGAGCGACCGCAAGCGGGCGATGAAGGTGCTGCTGGAGTTCGAGGCCGAGGCGGCATGACGGCCGCGCCCACGCTGCCCACGCAGGCCCGCATCGTCATCGTTGGCGGCGGCATCGCCGGCTGCTCGACCGCCTACCACCTCGCCAAGCTCGGCCACACCGACGTGCTGCTGCTCGAGCAGGGCAAGCTCACGAGCGGCACCACCTGGCACGCGGCCGGGCTCGTCGGGCAGATGCGGCCCAACCGCAACCAGACGCGCATGAGCAAGTACGGCATCGAGCTGTACAGCACGCTCGAGGCCGAGACGGGGCTGGCCACCGGCTGGAAGCAGTGCGGCAGCGTCAACGTGGCGCGCACGCCCGAGCGCATGCAGGTGCTGAAGAAGCAGGTGGCGCTGGCCAGGAGCTTCGGCGTCGAGGTGCACCTGATCTCGCCGAAGGAGGCGGGCGACCTCTACCCGGTGATGCGCACCGACGACCTGCAGGGGGCCATCTGGATCCCCGGCGACGGCAAGGCGAACCCGGCGGACCTGTGCATGAGCCTGGCCAAGGGCGCGCGCAACCGCGGCGTGAAGATGATCGAGGGCATCGAGGTGACCGGCGTGCTGACCGAGCGGCGTGGCGCGGCCACCCACGTCACCGGCGTGCGCACCGCGCAGGGCGAGGTGCGCTGCGAGGTGCTCGTCAACTGCGGCGGGCAGTGGGCGCGGCAGTTCGGCGCGCTCTCCGGCGTGACGGTGCCGCTCTACCCGGCCGAGCACTTCTACATCGTCACCGACCGCATCGACGGCGTGCACCCGATGCTGCCGGTGATGCGCGACCCCGACGGCTACATCTACTACAAGGAGGAGGTGGGCGGCCTGGTGATGGGCGGCTTCGAGCCCCAGGCCAAGCCGTGGCGGGTGGACCCGATTCCGGCCGACTTCCAGTTCCAGCTGCTCGGCGAGGACTGGGATCAGTTCGAGATCCTGATGACCCACGCCATCCACCGCACGCCGTGCCTGGAGACGGCGAAGATCAAGATGCTGCTCAACGGCCCCGAGAGCTTCACGCCCGACGGCAACTTCATCCTCGGCGAGGCACCCGAACTGCGCAACTACTACGTCTGCGCCGGGTTCAACAGCGCCGGCATCGCCAACAGCGGCGGCGCGGGCAAGCTGGTGGCCGAGTGGATCGCCGGCGGCGAGGCGCCGGTGGATCTGTGGGACGTGGACATCCGGCGCTTTGCGCCCTTCATGGCCAACCGCCGCGCGCTGGCCGAGCGTACCGGCGAGACGCTCGGCCTGCACTACGCGATGCGCTGGCCGCGGCAGGAGCTGCAGACGATGCGCCCGCTGCGCACGTCGCCGCTGTACGACCTGCTGACCGCGAACCGCCCGGCCGGCCCCGCCGCGGCCTGGTGCGCCGAGTTCGGCAGCAAGAACGGGTGGGAGCGCGCCAACTACTTCAAGCCGACCGGCGCCGCGCGGCCGGCCGATACGCTGGACCGCCCGGGCTGGCTGGACTGGGTGATCGCCGAGCAGCGCGCCACGCGCGAGGCCGTGGCCGTGTACGACCAGACCAGCTTCGGCAAGCTGCTGCTGCAGGGGCGCGACGCGCCGGCCGTGCTGCAGCGCCTGTGCGCCAACGAGATGGACGTGCCGGCCGGCAGGATGGTCTACACCGCGCTGCTCAACGAGCGCGGTGGTTTCGAGAGCGACCTCACGGTGGTGCGGCTGGCCGCCGACCGCTTCCTGGTCGTCACGGGCTCCGCCCAGCCGGTGCGCGATGCCCACTGGATCCGGCGCCACATCGGGCCCGACGAGTTCGCCGTGCTCACCGATGTGAGTGCGATGACCAGCGTGATCTCGGTGATGGGCCCGAGGGCTGGCGAGCTGATGGCCCGCGTGAGCCCGGACGACGTGACGCCGGCCGGCCTGAAGTTCTCGCACACCCGGGAGATCGACCTCGGCCACGCGCGCGTGCGCGCCGCACGCATGAGCTACGTCGGTGGCCCGGGCTACGAGCTGTACGTGCCGGTGGAGATGGCGCGCCACGTCTACCTGGCGCTGCACGAGGCCGGGCGCGACCTGGGCCTGCGCGACGCCGGCTACTACGCCATCGACGCGTTGCGCATCGAGGCAGGCCGGCGTGCCTGGGGCGCCGAACTCGGGCCTGACGAGACGCCGTTCGAGGCTGGCCTGGCCTTCGCGGTCAAGCTGGACAAGCCTTCGGCCTTCATCGGCCGCGAGGCGCTGCTGAGGGCTCAGGGCCAGGTCTTGCGCAAGAAACTCCTGACCTTCGTCTTCGACAATCCCACGGCCTATGCGTGGGGCGGCGAGGCCATCGTGCTCAATGGCGAGACGGTGGGCGAACTCAGTTCGGCAGGCTACAGCCCCAAGGCCGGCGCGTGCATGGGCCTGGGCTACGTGCGAGGCGCGGCGGCGCAGGCGGTGCACGCGGGCACGCCGGTGCAGATCGACCTGTGGGGCGAGCCGATGGGGGCCCGGGCCTTCGACCGCTGGCCGGCGTGAGGCGGCCGGCATCGCCAGTGCGGCGGATGAGCGGGTGACGTTGCCGGGCCTACGATCTGCCCCCAAGGCCCCAGACGCAGTGGGCCGCAGGAGGATGCGATGCAGCACGATTCGATGGGCGGCGCCACGCCGCTGCGCCTGATGGGGTGGCTGCTCGCGTGCACGTGGCTCGCCGTGGCGTGTGGGGGTGGCGGGTCGCCTGCGCCCGCCTCGGCCGAGTTTGTGCCCTTGGCGCAGGACACCTCGCTGCCGGGAGAAGAACGGGCCGTGCGCCTGGCCGTCGCAGGACCACAGGGCGAACGCCTCGAGGGTGTGCGGGTCGAGTTCAGCACGGCGGCGGGCCACGGGAGCGTGGCGCCCGAGTCGGCCTTCACCACCGCCGACGGCGTGGCGACCTCCCGCTGGACCCTCGGCAGCAGCGATGTGGCCAGGCAGTTCGTCACCGCACGGGTGGCCGGGCTCGCGCCGGTGCAGATGGGGGTCGACGTCGCGGCACTCGGGCTGGCCGTGCAAGACCTGCGGGCGGCGGCCTCGCAGAACATCCGGTGCACCACCGACATGAAGTCGGTGCCGGTCGATGCCTTGGCCTGCACGCGGCCGATCTCCGAGCTGAAGCTCCAGGTGAGCGGCAGCGCCGCCAACAGTGCCTTCGGCCATGCCAGCGGGACCCTGCGTTGCGCCAATGTCCGGATCGCCTTGCGCCCGCTGCTGCGCGGCACGCAGGTCACGGTGACGCTGCGCTGGCAGCAAGGCCAGGCCGCCAGCGTGCAGGTGGATGGCCAGCCGGCCGGAACCGCCGAGGTGGAGTTGGTGCCTTTCGTGGCCGGCGGGTCGCTGGAGCTGAGCGCCGGCGGCTGCGGTGTCGACAACTTCCACTTCGGAGACATCCGCATCGCCGACTTCGCGTTCTGGGCGGACTGAGCGGCACCGCACCGGGCGGCGGCGGGGTGCCGCCTGCCGATCACACGCGGCGCGATCGCCCGGCCCAGTAGGGTTCTCGCAGGATGCGTTTGAAGATCTTGCCGGTGTCCTCGCGCGGCAACGCCTCGTGCAGGGTCACGACCTTGGGCACCTTGAAGCCGGCCAGCCGCTGGTGAAGGTAGGCGCGCACGGCCTCGGGCGTGAGGCCCGTGCCGGGCGCCGGCTGGACGGCGGCGGCGAGCGACTCGCCGAATTCGTCGTCGGGGACGCCGAACACCGCGCAGTCGGCCACCCCGGGCATCGTGTGCAGCACCGCTTCGATCTCGACGGGGTAGATGTTGACCCCGCCGCTGATCACCATGTCGGCCTGGCGGTCGACGATGAAGAGAAAGCCGTCGTCGTCGATGAAGCCGACGTCACCCATCGTCTTCAGGGGCCCCACGGCCATGCGTTCGCGCGCCTGGGCGTTGTTGGCGTAGCTGAAGTCGGCGAACGCGGGCTGGTCGATGTAGATGAGGCCGGCCTGTCCGCGCGGCAGTTCTCGCCCCTGTTCATCGAGGATGGCCAGCGTCACGCCCGGCAGCGGCGCGCCTGCAGAGCCCGGCTTGCGCAGCGCCTGCTCGGGGGTGAGCAGCGTCATGTACCCCAGCTCGCTGGCGCCGTAGCTTTCGTGGATGACCGGGCCCCACCACTCGATCATCTCGCGCTTGACCTGCGGCGGGCACGGGCTGCCGGTGCTGGCCACGAAGCGCATCGAGCCGAGGTTGTACTTCGCGCGCACGGTCGCCGGCAGCGCCAGCAGGCGCACGAACATCGTCGGCACGAGGTAGGCGTGGGTGAGGCGGTGCTGGTCAATGAGCGCCAGCGTGCGCTCTGCCTCGAAGCGCTCTTCGAGGTACACCGTGGCGCCTTCCAGCACGGCCGACAGTGCGTAGGCATTGGGCGCGCTGTGATAAAGCGGCGCACTGAGCAGCACGCGCTCGTCGCCGGGCGCGCGCGCCAGGCCGTAGCTCAAGCGCCGCACTTCGATGCCGCGCTGCAGCTGCTGCGGCGTGGCCGCGGCGCGCACGATGCCCTTGGGCCGGCCGGTGGTGCCCGAGGTGTAGAACATCGCGCCGCGCAGGGGCGCCGCCGGCGCGGCGAGCGGCTCGGCGCGGTCGCGTTCAGCTTCCCACGGTGCCGCCGGGCCTGGCGCCTGCGCGCGCGCGGGGTCGGCTTGGCCGCAGGTGAAGACGCGCACCGTGGCGGGCAGTACTTCCAGTGAACTGCCGAGCAACTCCTGCAGCAGCGCTGCCTCGACGACGAAGACGCGCGCGCCGCTGTCATGCAGGATGTGCCGCACCTCGTCGGCCTTGTAGTGCCAGTTCACCGGGCACCACTGCGCGCCCAGGTGGCGGATGGCCAGCATCAGCTCGATGGCCTCGGGCCGGTTGTGCAGCATCAGCGCCACCACGTCGCCGTCGCCGACGCCCAGCGCAGCCAGTGCGGCAGCGGAGCGCCGCCAGCGCTGCTCGAAGTGGCTGGCCGTGACGGCCTCGCCGCGGTAGACGAGCACGGGGGGTGGCATGGCGCGGCATTCCAACACGGCGCGTGGTGCGCCACATGGTGGCGAACCCGGCCGTGGGCCGGGGTCTGTGCGCAACCGCCATGGACCGGCCTGGCCCGCGACGGGCCGGCGTTCAGCCATGCGCCACGGCCGCCCGGCAAGCCGGGGCGCCGGTGTCGGGGTCCGGTCGGCGGCGCTCGCCCGCAGGCCCTACGCGGCGGCGGCGGCTGTGTCGGCCGTCATCACCACGGGCGCGGCACCGGGCCGGCGCGCTGCCTGGACCATCGCCGCGGCCTTCTCGCCGATCATGATGACCGGTGCGTTGGTGTTGCCGCTGACGATGCTCGGCATGATCGATGCGTCGACCACGCGCAACCGGTCGATGCCGTGCACGCGCAGTTCGTGGTCGACGACGTTCAGCGAGCCCGGTCCACCGGGCCCCATGCGGCAGCTGCCGACCGGGTGGTAGATGGTGTCGGCGTAGTTGCGGACGAACTGCTCGATCGCGGCATCGGTGGTCGCGCCGGCCGAGGTGGGCGACTCGTGGCCGCCGTACTTGGCCAGCGCCGGCTGCGCCAGCAGCGAGCGCATGAGCTTGAAGCCGCGCACCAGGCGTGCGAGGTCGTCGGGGTCGCCGAAGAAGTTGGGGTCGATCAGCGGTGCGGCCAGCGGGTCGGCGCTGGCCAGCGTGAGGCTGCCGCGGCTCCTGGGGCGCAGCACGCAGACGTGGCACGAGTAGCCGTGGCCGAACACCGTCTTGCGGCCGTGGTCGACGAGCTTGGCGATGACGAAGTGCAGCTGCAGGTCGGGCGTGGCTTCGCCGGGCTGGCTCTTGATGAAGCCGCCGGCTTCGCCGAAGTTGGTGGTCAGCATGCCGCGGCGGTGGCGGCGCCAATCGCCGATGCCCTGCAGCACGCGCCACGCGCCGCCGGCGGTGAGGCCGAAAGTGGACCGCGCCTGGGGCGCCAGCACCACCTGCACCACGTCGACGTGGTCGTGCAGGTGGCGGCCCACGCCCGGCAGCGCGTGCGCCACCGCGATGCCGTGGCGCTGCAGCTCCTCGGGCGCGCCGATGCCCGACAGCAGCAGCAGCTGCGGCGACTGGAGAGCGCCCGCGCACAGCAGCACCTCGGCCCGCGCACGCACGGTGATGCGCTCGGTGCCGCGCAGTGCCTCCACGCCCACGGCGCGGCGGCCTTCGAGCAGCACGCGCAGCGTGCGCGTGCCGGTGAGCACGGTCAGGTTCGGCCGGCCGAGGTGCGGGGTGACGTAGGCCTTGGCGGCGCTGAATCGTTCGCCGTTGCGGTGCGTGACCTGGTAGGCGCCGATGCCCTCTTGCGTGGCGCCGTTGAAGTCGGTGTTGATCGGGTAGCCGGCCTGGCGGGCGGCCTCGACGAAGTCGGGCAGGATGGCGTTGGGGCTGCGCAGGTCCATGACGTTCAGCGGCCCGCCGCTGCCGTGGTAGGCGTCGGCGCCACGCTCGTTGTGCTCGGCGCGCTTGAACCACGGCAGCACGTCGGCCCAGCCCCAGCCCGGGTTGCCCTCGGCGGCCCAGGCCTCGTAGTCCTCGCGCTGGCCGCGCATGTAGATCATGGCGTTGATCGAACTCGAGCCGCCGAGCACGCGGCCGCGCGGCTGGTAGCCGCGGCGCCCGTTCAACCCGGGCTGCGGTACGGTCTGGAACGCCCAGTTGATGGCCTTCTGCTTGGCCATCACGGCCAACCCGGCCGGGCAATGGATGAGCACGCTGCGGTCGGGCCCGCCCGCCTCGAGCAGCGCGACGCTGACCCCGGGGTCTTCGCTCAACCGACCGGCCAGCACGCAACCAGCGCTGCCGCCACCCACGATGACGTAGTCGAATTCCATGGGGCATTGTGGCCGCCTGCTGCGGCAGCGTGCCCTGCACTGGTGCGTTTTCTCTAGGGTGAGCACTCCAGCGGGCAGGCGACGCAGGGCTGCTGCCCGCCGGCCCGAAAAAGGAGGGGGCTTGTGCCGCTTACGCCGGCTTCAGCCCCCCTCGCGCCGTGAGGAAATGGCATGCCGCCCAGGGGGCGGTGGCGTCTTGATGGGGAGAAGATCATGTCGTTCCTGCGCAACCTCGGGCTGGTGCACAAGCTGCAGTTGCTGGGGCTGCTGGCCGTCCTGTGCAGCGCGGTGCCGCTGAGCCTGTTCGTCCGGGCCAAGCAAGCCGAGACCGAGTTCACCCAGCAGCAACTGCGGGGCATGGAACCCACGCGCGCCGCGCTGGAACTGCTGCGGCACGTGCAGGTGCACCGGGGCCTGTCGTTCAACGTGTTGTCGGGCCAGGCCGACCTGGAGCCGCGTCGATCGGCCGCGCAGGCCGAAGCACAGCGCGCAGCAGAGGCACTGGACAAGCTGGTGAAGGCCGAGGTTGCCGACGATGCGCTGCGCACGCGGTGGGCTGCCATGGCCGGGCAGTGGCAGGAGGTCGCCGCGGCGGTGGCCTCGCGCAAGCTGACGGCGCCGGATTCCCTGTCGCGCCACACGGCGCTGGTGGCGGCGCTGCTGGAGATCAATGACAGCTTGGCCGACCACTTCGGGATCACGCTGGATCCGGTGGCCGAGACCTACTTCCTGGGCATCGGCACATTGCGCGACATGCCGCGGGCCACCGAGCTGATGGGCTTGCTGCGCGCGCGCGGCACGCTGCTGCTCGCGCGGCAGGGCGCCACGCCCGAGGATCGGGCCGCGATCGCCGGGTTGGCCGATCGCGCCGAGGCGGTGCTGCGCGACATGGAGCTGTCGCTGGGCAAGTCCTTCGCGCGCGATGCAGCGATCCAGGCCGCCGTGGGCGGCGCCAGCCGGGCGGCCACCGAGGAGGTGCGAAACGCCCTGAAGCTCGTGCGTGAGCAGATCGTCGGCGCGACGCAGCTGACCCACCCGCCGGGCGAGTACTTCAAGGCCACCACGCAGGTGATCGATGGCTTGTTCCAGCTCAACACCCAGACCGGCGCAACGCTGGGCAAGGCACTGCACCAGCGGCAGTCCGACTCGCGGCGCAGCCAGGCCCTGATCGTGGGCGCCGTGGTGGTCATGATGGCCGCCGCCGCCCTGTTCGGCGTGGCGATCGCGCGCGACATCACCCGCAAGGCGCACGCCGCCAACGAAGTCCTCGGCCGCATGGCCGAGGGCGACCTGGCGGTTTCGGTCGCCGCAGGCTCGCACGACGAGATGGGTCGCCTGCTGGACAGCGTGCAGCGCCTGCAGCACTCGCTGGTGGCGGTGGTGGGCGACGTGCGCCGGCATGCCGACGGCGTGGCCACCGCCAGCGCGCAGATCGCGCAGGGCAGCGCCGACCTCAGCTCGCGAACCGAGCAAAGCGCGGCATCGCTGCAGCAGACCGCTGCGACCATGGAGGAACTGGGCACCACGGTCGTACGCAACGCCCAGAGCTCGGCCGAGGCGAGCCGGCTGGCGCAGGCCGCCTCCGAGGTGGCCACGCGCGGCGGCGCGGCGGTGCAGGACGTGGTGCAGACGATGCAGGGCATCAGCGAGAGCTCGCGCAGGATCGCCGACATCATCGGCGTCATCGACGGCATCGCGTTCCAGACCAACATCCTGGCGTTGAATGCGGCGGTGGAGGCGGCCCGCGCCGGCGAGCAGGGCCGCGGTTTCGCGGTGGTGGCCGGCGAGGTGCGCAGCCTCGCGCAGCGCAGCGCCGAGGCGGCACGCGAGATCAAGGGCCTGATCTCCAGCAGCGTCGAGCGGGTGGAGCAGGGTTCGGCGCTTGCCGGCCAGGCCGGGCAGACGATGGGGGAGGTGGTGGCCTCGATCCGCCGCGTCAGCGACATCGTGGCCGAGATCAGCAGCGCCAGCGCGGAACAGAGCACCGGTGTCAGCCAGGTCGGGCAGGCGGTGAATCACCTGGACCAAGGCACCCAGCAGAACGCCGCGCTCGTGGAGCAGAGCACCGCCGCGGCCGAGAGCCTGCGGCAGCAGGCGCAGCAACTCGTGCAGACGGTGGCGGTGTTCAAGCTGCCGCAACCGGCCGCAGCCTGAAACACAGTGCGCGGCCCGGGCGCTACGGCCGGTCGCGCATCAACGTGCTCTTGCCGAACAGGCTCTCGATCAGGTCCACGGCCAGCGCCGCGGTCTTGTTGCGCAGGTCCAACGCCGGGTTGAGCTCCATCACGTCCAGCGAGGCGAGCCGGCCGGTGTCGGCGATCATCTCCATGCACAGCTGCGCCTCGCGGTAGGTGGGGCCGCCGGGCACCGTGGTGCCCACGCCGGGCGCGATCTCCGGGTCGAGGAAGTCGACGTCGAAGCTGACGTGCAGGTGGGTGTGCTCGTCCAGCGTGGCCAGTGCCAGCTCCATCGTGTGGCGCATGCCCATCTCGTCGATGAAGCGCATGTCGAACACCTCGAGCCCCTGCTCGTGCACGAAGCGCCTCTCGCCGGCGTCGACGCTGCGGATGCCGATCTGCCGGATGTTCTTCGCGGCCAGCGCCGGCACGTGGCCGCCGAGCTCGACGAGTTCGCGCGGGCCGTGGCCGGCCAGGCACGCCACGGGCATGCCGTGCAGGTTGCCGCTGGGGGTGAGCGTGCTCGTGTTGAAGTCGGCGTGGGCGTCGAGCCACAGCACGCGCAGCTTGCGGCCGGCCTCGCGGCAGTGGCGCGCCACGGCGCTGATCGAGCCGACGGCCAGGCTGTGGTCACCGCCGAGCAGGATCGGCAGGCGGCCGCCGCGCAACTCGGCCAGCACGGCCTCGTGCACGACATCGTTCCAGGCCACGACCTCGGCGAGGTGGCGGTGGCCGTCGACCGGCTGCAGCCAGGGGTTGGGTGGGCCGGCGAGGTTGCCGCGGTCGAGCGCCTCGACGCCGTGGCCCTGCAGCGTAGGACCGAGCTGCGCCACGCGCAGCGCCTCCGGGCCCATGCTCGCGCCGCGCGTGCCCGCACCGATGTCGGTGGGAGCACCAATGAGGGTGACGCGCGGGCTCATGGCGGCGCCTGCCGGCTCAGATGTCGTCGGAGAACTCGCCCGCCACGGTGGGCGGCTCGTCGAACCCATAGTGGGCGGCCAGCACCTCCCACGCTTCCTCGGCAGTCTCGACGAAGCGGATGAGTTTCTCGTCGCCCGGACTGATCATGCCGGTGTCGATGAGATGCTGGAAGTCGATCAGCTTCTCCCAGAAGGCGCGGCCGAAGAGCAGGATCGGGCGGGCGCGGCTCTTGCCCGTCTGCACGAGCGTCAGCGTCTCGAAGAGCTCGTCGAGCGTGCCGAATCCACCCGGGAAGCAGACGAGGGCGATGCTGCGCATCACGAAGTGCATCTTGCGCAGTGCGAAGTAGTGGAACTGGAAGCACAGCTCCGGCGTGATGTAGGGGTTGGGCGCCTGCTCGTGCGGCAGCACGATGTTCAGGCCGATGCTCTTGCCGTTGACCTCGTGTGCGCCGCGGTTGCCCGCTTCCATGATGCCGGGGCCGCCGCCGGTGACGACGTAGATCGGCGTCTCGTGCTCGCGCGAGCGCGTGGTGACGAGGGCGGCGAAGCGGCGCGCCTCGTCGTAGTAGCGGCTCATGGCCAGCGCCGTCTCGGCACGGCGGA
>JAEUPD010000022.1 GCA_016788525.1 Rubrivivax sp. | reverse complement strand
GCGTGGCCTTCGACCTGGCCACGCATCGCGGCTACGACAGCGATCACCCGCGGGTGGTGGGCGACGTCGGGAAGGCCGGTGTGGCCATCGACAGCGTCGAGGACATGAAGATCCTGTTCGACGGCATCCCGCTGGACAAGGTGAGCGTGAGCATGACGATGAACGGCGCCGTGCTGCCGGTGCTGGCCGGCTACGTCGTCGCGGCGGAAGAGCAGGGGGTGAAGCAGGAACAGCTGAGCGGCACCATCCAGAACGACATCCTCAAGGAGTTCATGGTCCGCAACACCTACATCTACCCGCCCGAGCCCTCGATGCGCATCGTCGCCGACATCATCGAGTACACGGCGCGGCACATGCCGAAGTTCAACTCGATCTCGATCTCCGGCTACCACATGCAGGAGGCCGGGGCGAACCAGGCGCTGGAGCTGGCCTTCACGCTGGCCGACGGCAAGGAGTACGTGAAGACGGCGCTGGCCAAGGGGCTGGATGTCGACGAATTCGCCGGGCGCCTGAGCTTCTTCTGGGCCATCGGGATGAACTTCTATCTCGAGGTGGCCAAGATGCGCGCCGCGCGGTTGCTGTGGGCGCGCATCATGCAAGGCTTCGGCGCGAAGAACCCCAAGAGCCAGATGCTGCGCACGCACTGCCAGACGAGCGGCTGGAGCCTCACCGAGCAGGACCCGTACAACAACGTCGTGCGCACCACCATCGAGGCCATGGCCGCGGTGTTCGGCGGCACCCAGAGCCTGCACACCAACAGCTTCGACGAGGCGATCGCGCTACCCACCGAGTTCAGCGCCCGCATCGCGCGCAACACCCAGCTCATCATCCAGGAAGAGACGCACATCACGAGCGTGGTCGACCCCTGGGCCGGCAGCTACATGATGGAGACGCTGACGCAGCAGATGGCCGACCAGGCCCAGGCCATCCTCGACGAGGTGGAGGCGATGGGCGGCATGACCAAGGCCGTGGCCAGCGGCTGGGCCAAGCTGAAGATCGAGGCCAGCGCCGCCGAGAAGCAGGCGCGCATCGACAGCGGCCGCGACGTGATCGTCGGCGTCAACAAGTACAAGCTCGCGCACCAGGAGCCCATCGACATCCTGGAGGTCGACAACGTCAAGGTACGCGAAGGCCAGATCGCGCGCCTGAAGAAGATTCGTGCCGAGAGAGACGGCCCCGCGGTGCGGCGCGCGCTCGACGCGCTCACCGCCTGCGCACAATCCGGCGTAGCGGCCGCCGGCGCCGCCGGCGCCGGGGGCAACCTGCTGGCGCTGGCCATCGAGGCCATCCGCCTGCGCGCCACGGTGGGAGAAGTCAGCGATGCACTCGAAAAGTCCTTCGGCCGCCACCGCGCCGACATCCAGAAGGTGACCGGCGTGTACGCCGCCGCCTACGACGACGCGGGCGACTCGAAGAAAGCCTGGGACGAACTCCAGGCCGACATCGCCGCCTTCGGTGCCGAGCAAGGCCGCCGCCCGCGCGTGATGATCGCCAAGCTCGGCCAGGACGGCCACGACCGCGGCGCCAAGGTGGTGGCCACGGCGTTCGCCGACCTCGGCTTCGATGTCGACATGGGGCCGCTGTTCCAGACGCCCGAGGAGTGCGCGCGCCAGGCCATCGAGAACGACGTGCATGCGGTGGGCGTGAGCACGCTGGCCGCCGGGCACAAGACGCTGGTGCCGGCGATCATCGCCGAGTTGAAGAAGCAGGGCGCCGACGACATCGTCGTGTTCGTCGGCGG
>JAEUPD010000008.1 GCA_016788525.1 Rubrivivax sp. | reverse complement strand
GCCCCGCGCCTTGTCGAACAGGCCGTCCTTGGACGACAGCATGATCACCGGCACGTGCGCGAAGCGCGGGTTGCGCTTGATGATGGCGCAGGTCTGGTAGCCGTCCAGCCGCGGCATCAGGATGTCGCAGAAGATGAGTTCCGGTGCGTGGTCGTTGACCTTGGCCAGCGCATCGAAGCCGTCTTCGGCCAGCACCACCTCGTGGCCGCCCTGACGCAGGAAGATCTCGGCGCTGCGGCGGATGGTGTTGCTGTCGTCGATGACCAGAACCCGGGCCCCGGGGCTGCCGGCGGCGCTGCCTTGCTCTTGCGGGCTGCTGCTTTCCAAGCGCTTGCCTCCACGGACCCCGGCAACGCCCGAGGCCTCTCAAGTTGAACCGGCGTCGCCGGGCGACTTGAACCCCCGCGAGGGGCGGGCCGGGCTGGCCCCGCCCCGGGGGCTCTCAAATCTGCACCATCTCGAAGTCTTCCTTGCGCGCGCCGCACTCCGGACAGGTCCAGTTCATCGGCACGTCGGCCCACGCGGTGCCTGCGGCAATGCCATGGTCCGGGTCGCCATCGGCTTCGTTGTAGATCCAGCCGCAGATCAGGCACATCCAGGTGCGCGCTTCGCTCGCAGAAACCACGTTGAGACGGTGTCGTCACTACAATGGCGGCCGATTGTAGCCACGCGATTCCTCGAATTTCCGAGGAATTGTGAGGACCTACACAGCGTTCCTCAGGCATTGCTGGAGGTTTGCCGCCACCCCCGATGCCGGGTGGCCGGCATGCACCGGACCCCGGCGCCGAGTTCATCCCGTTAGGCACCGGAGCCGCCCATCATGCCCGCCGACCCCGCTCCGACCGACAGCCCCGAAGCCGCCGCCACCGAACCTGCCGCGCCCGCCTGCGTGATGTGCTTCAACGCCAGCGATGCCAGTGGCGCGGCGGGCCTGGCCGGCGACATCGCCACCGTGGCCGCCATGGGCGCGCACGCGCTGCCGGTGGTCACTTCGATCGTCATGCGCGACACGGCCGACGTGTTCGACCAGCAGGCCATCGACCCCGACGCGGTGTCCGAGCAAGCGCGCACCGTGCTCGAAGACGTGACCGTGGGCGCCTGGAAAGTGGGCTTCCTCGGCAGCGCCGAAGGCGTCAGCGCGGTGGCCGAGGTCCTCTCCGACTACGCCGACGTGCCCGCGGTGGCCTACCTGCCGGCGCTGGCCTGGCTCGAGGAAGACAAGCTGCAGCCGTACCTGGAGTCGTTCCGCGAACTCATCCTGCCTTCGGCCGAGGTGCTGGTGGGCAACCACAAGGCGCTGCAGGACCTGCTGCTGCCCGACTGGGACAGCGAACGCCCGCCCTCGGCGCGCGAACTGGCCGTGGCCGCCGGCGAACATGGCACGCGCCACGTGCTGGTCACCGGCATCCTGCTGCCTGCCAAGGGCAAGGAGCAGTTCATCGACAACGTGCTGGCCACACCGCAGGGCGCCATCGCCGGCGAGAAGTTCGAGATGTTCGATGCCGGCTTCGTCGGCGCCGGCGACACGCTGTCGGCGGCGCTGGCCGCGCTGCTCGCCTCGGGCACCGAGATCACCGCCGCGGTGAGCGAGGCCCTGTCCTTCCTGGACCAGAGCCTGGACGCTGGTTTTCGCCCCGGCATGGGCAACATCGTGCCCGACCGCTTCTTCTGGGCCCTGCCGCCGCCCGAAGAGGGCGAAGGCAACGGCGACGACGCCGCCCCCGGTGGCGGCAGTTCGGGCGGCGGGCCGGGCGGCCGTGGCGGCCCCGGGACGCCGCCCGAGCAGGACGAAGGCAAGTCCAAGGGCGCGCCGCGGCGCGTGCATTGAGGCGCCGAACAGCCCGGCGAACCTGCGCCTGCGCTGCGTGCAGCCCGGCGCGGGCACAGCGAGCCCAGTCGAACCCGAACCACCCTCGAGCCAGCGAGCCCCGACCGTGAGCCGCAACGAGCAACTCTTCGAACGCGCCCAGCAAGTCATCCCCGGCGGCGTGAACTCGCCGGTACGCGCCTTCCGTGCGGTCGGCGGCACGCCGCGCTTCATCACCCGCGCGGAAGGCGCGTTCCTCTGGGACGCCGAAGGCCGCCGCTACATCGACTACATCGGCTCGTGGGGCCCGATGATCCTCGGCCATGGCCACCCGGCCGTGCTCGAAGCGGTGCGCAAGGCGGCGGCCGACGGCCTGAGCTTCGGCGCGCCCACCGAGCGCGAAATCGAACTGGCCGAAGCCATCATCGCGCTGGTGCCCGCAGTTGAGCAGGTGCGGCTCGTCTCCAGCGGCACCGAGGCCGGCATGAGCGCGCTGCGCCTGGCGCGCGGGGCCACCGGCCGTTCGCGCATCGTCAAGTTCGAGGGCTGCTACCACGGTCACGCCGACGCGCTGCTGGTGAAGGCAGGTTCGGGCCTGGCGACCTTCGGGCACCCCACCAGCGCCGGCGTGCCGCCCGAGGTGGTGCAGCACACACTGGTGCTCGAGTACAACAACCTCGCGCAGCTGGAAGAGGCCTTCTCCACGCACGGCCGGGAGATCGCCTGCGTGATGATCGAGCCGATCGCCGGCAACATGAACTTCGTGCGTGCCGCGGTGCCGTTCATGAAGCGGCTGCGTGAGCTGTGCACCGCGCACGGCGCGCTCCTGGTATTCGACGAGGTGATGACGGGCTTTCGCGTCGCGCTCGGCGGCGCGCACAGCCTGTACGCCGGGCTCATCCCCGGCTTCCGGGCCGACCTGTTCGTCTTCGGCAAGGTCATCGGCGGCGGCATGCCGCTGGCCGCCTTCGGCGGCCCGCGCGATGTGATGAAGCACCTGGCGCCGCTGGGCCCGGTCTACCAGGCCGGCACGTTGAGCGGCAACCCGGTGGCCACCGCCAGCGGCCTGGCCACGCTGCATGAGATCCGCCGGCCGGGCTACTTCGAGGCGCTGGCGGCGCGCACGAAGGCCCTCGTCGAAGGCCTGCAGGGTGCGGCACGCGACGCCGGCGTCCCCTTCGCCGCCGATTGCGAAGGCGGCATGTTCGGCTTCTTCTTCAACCGCCCCGGTGCCGAGGGATTGCCGCAGAACTACGCCGCCGTGATGGCCACCGACAAGGAGCGCTTCAACCGCTTCTTCCACGCCATGCTCGAACGCGGGGTGTACCTGGCGCCGGCACTGTACGAAGCCGGCTTCGTCAGCAGCGCGCATAGCGCCGAGGACATCGCGGCCACGGTGTCAGCGGCAGCGCAGTCGCTGCGCTGAGGCAGCGGCGGCCGGTCGCGGGCGCACAGCGACGCCTCGACGCCTCGACGCCACCCTCCAACACGGGGGCCACGGCCGCCGCCGCGTGCAGCGCGCACGATTGCGAGGCGGCACGACCCGGCGGCCGCGGGCACGCGCCGACCCCGTTCCTAGAATGCCCCGCACACCCGGTCGCGCGCGGGTGTGCCCGGCACGATCACGGGCCCGCGCATCGGCTTCGAAGACCGCCTGCACGTTGCCCCTCCCATCCATGCACCTGCACATCCTCGGCATCTGCGGCACCTTCATGGGTGGCCTGGCGGCACTGGCCCGCGAGGCCGGCCACCGCGTCACCGGTTGCGACGAAGCCGTGTATCCGCCGATGAGCGGGCAGCTGCGCGCGCTCGGCATCGAACTCATCGAAGGCTACGGCGAAGAGCAGCTGGCACTTTCGCCCGATGTTTTCGTCATCGGCAACGTCGTCAAGCGCGGCAACCCGCTGATGGAAGCGCTGCTCGACGCGGGTGCACCCTTCACCAGCGGCCCGCAGTGGCTGGCCGAGCACGTGCTGCCGGGCCGCCACGTGCTGGCGGTGGCCGGCACGCACGGCAAGACCACCACCACGGCGATGCTGGCCTGGGTGCTCGAGGCCGCGGGCCGGGCGCCCGGTTTCCTGGTCGGTGGCGTGCCGGTGGACTTTGGCGTCTCGGCGCGGCTGGGCCATGCCGCCGCGGGCGCGCCCTTCGTCATCGAGGCCGACGAGTACGACACGGCGCTGTTCGACAAGCGCAGCAAGTTCGTGCACTACCGGCCGCGCACGGCGGTGCTCAACAACCTCGAGCACGACCACGCCGACATCTTCCCGGACCTGGCGGCCATCGAGACGCAGTTCCACCACCTCGTGCGCGCCATGCCGCGCAGCGGCCTGGTGGTGGTCAATGCACGTGAAGCGGCGCTGCAGCGTGTGCTCGACCGCGGCTGTTACAGCCGGGTGCAGCGCTTCGGCACCAAGCGCGAAGAGCCCGGCGGTCTTTCGGCGCGCGGCGAGCCGCAGGCCTTCGACGTGCTGCGCGGCAGCCTGAAGCTCGGGCGCGTCGAGTGGGACCTGCTCGGCGAGCACAACCAGCTCAACGCGCTGGCCGCCATCGGCGCGGCCGAGGCGGCCGGCGTCGAGCCTCTGGCGGCCTGCGCGGCGCTGTCTCGCTTCGCCGGCGTGCGCCGCCGGCTCGAGCTGCGTGGCGAAGTCGGCTTACGGTCCGCAGGCGGCGGCGCCCCGATCCGCGTCTACGACGACTTCGCGCACCACCCCACTGCCATGCGCACCACGCTGGAGGGCTTGCGCCGCAAGCTCGAGAAGGACGAGGCCGCCGGCGGCGGGCCTACCGGGCGCCGCATCCTGGCCGTCTTCGAGCCTCGTTCCAACACGATGAAGCTCGGCACGATGAAGGCCCAGCTGCCCTGGGCGCTGGAGGCCGCCGACTTGTCGTTCGCGCTGCAAGGCGCCTGGGGCTGGAGCGTCGCCGAGGCGCTGGCGCCGCTGGGCGCCGCGGCGCGGGTGGCCGACAACGTGCTGGCGCTGGTGAGCGCGATTGCCGCCGCCGCCCGGCCCGGCGATCACATCGTGGTCATGAGCAACGGCGGCTTCGGCGGCATCCACGGCCAGTTGCTGCAGGCGCTGGAGGCCAAGGCAGGGCGCGGCGCCTGAGGTGCCGCTGCGGCCGGCCGGGGGCTGAACCGGCTCGCCGAAACCACTGATCTGCCCCCTGGCGCGACGCCCGTGCCCCAGGCGTCGTGCCGCATCCGCGGCCTTTCGCACCGCTGCCGGCGCAAGTCGTCGCGGCACCGCCCGGTCGCCCCGCGCGGCGCGTTACCGTTCCGGCTTCGCCCGCCGGAACCCCCGACCTCCCCAATCATGAGCCCCAAAGCCACCTTGCAGACCCCGCCTCGTGCCACCTCGCAGTCACGACCGAATCCCACCGCGCTGGCCGCCGCCTTGGCTGCCGCCGCCACGCTGACCCTCGGTTGCGCCACGGCGCCCGGCGCCGGCGGCCAGGCCGCCCCGGCAGGTTCACCGGCAGGCGCATCGGCTGCCGGCGGCACCGCAGCGGCAGCCAAGCCCGCGGCCACCGCTGCCAACACCGCCCTGGCCGGCGCCACCCGCGCCACGCCACCCGGTGCGGGCGCGAGCGCGCCCGCCGCCGGCGCCTCGGCCGCCGCCGCCCGCCCACCCGCCCCGCCCCCCGGCACGCCGCCGCCGTTTGCCGAGGTCACCAAGGGTGCCCAGAGCACCGCGGGTTTTCTCACCGTCTGGACCCGCGACGAAAAGACCTGGCTCGAGATCCCGGCCGAGCGGCTGGGCAAGCCTTTTTTTCTCGGCCACTCGATCGCCTCGGGCCTGGGCCAGGGCTTCGTGCTGCCCGGCTTGATGGGGCCGGCCCCCGAGCAGATGGTGCTGCTCACGCGCTTGGGCAACAACGTTCAACTGCGGGCCCTCAGCCTGCACGTGCGCACGCAGGCTGGGACGCCCCTGGCGCTGGCCGTCGGAGAGAGCTACTCCGACAGCCTGCTGGCCAGCGTGCCGCTGGCCGCGGCGCCGCACCCCGAGCGCAAGTCGCTGCTGGTCGACGCGCAGGCCCTGCTGGGCGGCGACATCCCCGGCATTCAGCGCATGTTCGAGGCGGTGTTCCGCCTTGGCTACTCGCTGGACCGCGGCAATTCATCCATCGAGCGCACGCGCACCACGGCCGAAGGCACTTCGCTGACGTTCCGCAATCACTACATGGTGCCCAAGCTGCCGCCGCCACCGATGTTCATGCCCGGCGGGCCGCCTCCCAACCCGGCGATGCAACCCAATCCGCCGCGCAGCCTGCCCGACGCGCGCAGCTTCTTCGTCTCGCTGGCCTACACGCTGGCGCCGCTGCCCGAGCAGCCGATGAAGACACGCCGCGCCGACCAGCGCGTGGGCTTCTTCACCGAGTCATACACCGACCTCGACGACGAGACCACCGGCGATCGCCGCGCCCACATCGTGCAGCGCTGGCGGCTGGAGAAGAAGGACCCGGCCGCCGCCATCTCCGAGCCCAAGCAGCCGATCCGCGTGGTGATGGACCGCAACATCCCCGAGAAGTGGCGGCCCGCGGTGCGCGACGGCATCGTCGAGTGGAACAAGGCCTTCGAGCGCGCGGGCTTCCGCAATGCGCTCACCGTCGAGCAGCAGGCTGCCGATGCCGACTGGACCTCGTTCGAAGGCACGCGGCTGCTGGCCGTGCGCTGGTTCGCGATGGAGGGCCCCGGTGCCACCGCGGTGGGCCCGAGCCAGGCCGACCCGCGCACCGGCGAGATCCTCCGTGGCGCGGCGATCATTCCAGAGAACTGGGTGCGCTTCGACCGGTCGGTGGTCGGCGACACCACGCCCCGGCTGGGAAGCACCGACGCCATCGGGCTCGGCGGCGTGGCTGGCTCCGGCACAGCCGACGCCCCGCTGCCCGCGATCAATGCCCGCGGCGAGTTCGCCACACGCTGGGCGCAATGCAGCTACGCCACCGACGCGCTCGAACACATGGCCTTCGGCCTCGAGCTGCTGCAATTGCGCGGCGACATCGCCACGGACCGCGCGGCCTCCGATGCCTATGTCGCCGCCAGCCTGAAGGCGGTGGTGGTGCACGAGGTGGGCCACGCGCTCGGCCTGACGCACAACTTCCGCGCCTCCACCGGCATCACCCGCGCGCAACTGCGCGACAAGGCCTTCACCGCCGAGCGCGGCACTTCCAACTCGGTGATGGACTACAACCCGCCGAACATCGCGCTGCCGGGCGAACCGCTGGCCGACGTGCACATGCCTGGCCTGGGCGCCTATGACTACTGGGCCATCGAATACGGCTACCGCGAGTTCGCCTCGCCTGCCGAAGAAGCGCAGGCCCTGGCCCGCCACGCCGCGCGTGGCGAAACCGAACCGGCGCTGGCCTACGCCGCCGACAGCGAGGCCAGTGCCTTCGACCCGCTGGCCAACCGCTTCGACCAGGGCGACGACCCGCTGGCCTACTCGCGCCGGCAGCTGCAGCTGGCCCGCGAACTGTGGGCCCGCACGCAGGCGCGCGAACTGGCCCCTGGAGACACGATGGAGGTCTACCGGCGCAACCTCGAGCGCGGCCTCAGTCGTGTTTCGCAGTCGGTGGGGGTGTTGTCGAAGTACGTCGGCGGCGCGGTGACCAGCCGCGCCACCGCCGGCGCCAACCGCCCGCTGGTGGCGCCGGTGCCGGCCGCCCAGCAGCGCGAGGCGCTGGCGCTGCTGCTCACCGAGGTGTTCGCCAGCCAGAGCTTCCGCTTCGAACCGCGCTTCATGAGCCGCCTGGGCATCGACCAGCGCGCCTTCTATTCCGGCCGCGCCACCGACTTCAGCCTGCCGGCCGCCGTACTCGGCATCCAGCGCACGGCGCTGGACAACATGATGTCCGACAGCATGGCGCAGCGCCTGGCCGACGCCGAATCCAAGGTCAGCGACCGCGGCCAGCTGCTCAGCTATGCCGAGCTGCAGGAGAGCCTGGCCACCGCGGTGTGGTCCGAGATCACGCCGCCGGGCAAGGCAGGCGGCCACCCGCGGGGCCAGCCCGGCAAGACCACGCCCGAGGGAAGGGCCGCTGCCGTGCCGGGCGAAATCGACAGCCTGCGTCGCAACCTGCAGCGCGAACACGTGCGTCGCGTGGCCGCCGGCGTGCTGCGGGCCGCAGCACCGACCGCCGCCGACGTGCGCGCCGTCCATCGCCAGGTGGCGTTGCAGCTCGAGGCATCGCTGAAGGCGGCTCTGCAGGCGCCGCGCGCCTGGACCCCGATGGCTCGCGCGCACTTGGCCGACAGCCTGGCTGTGCTCACCGAGGCGCTGAAGGCGCCCCTGAACCGGCAAGGCGTCTGACCCGATTGCCCGCCGGGGCTGGCGGCGGCAACGCCGCGCGGGCCCCGGCAGGTGATGCAGGCTGACCGGCGGGCCTGCCGGTCCTAGACATCATGGTCGCCAGCCCCGAGGCGGGCGGCCGGTCTCCAGCTTCGTAGGTTGCGCACCGAGGCGTGCCGAGCTACATGCTGCGACTTGCGTCGTCAGCAACATCCAGGAGACCGGCCATGGAAGAGAGTAGCCAGGTTCACGTGGGTCTGGACGTCCACAAGGACAGCATCAGCGTTGGCAGCGCCGAGCCCGGACGAACGGCAGAGCACGTGGTGGCGAAGATCGCACACGACGTGGGCAAGCTGGTCAAGCTGCTCCAGCGGCTGGGTCCGCCTGAACCACCTCGCCTCGTCTACGAGGCAGACCCACCGGCTACGGGCTGCAACGCGCGCTGTCGGCGCGGGGCTACACCTGCGAGGTCATTGCCCCGTCGCAGATGCCCAGGCGGCCGGGTGATCGCGTCAAGACCGATGGCCGCGACTGCGTGCAACTGGCGGAATGCCCTCGCGCAGGCCAGCTACGCGGGGTGTGGATCCCTCAGCGGCACGACGTGCGCTACACCGCTACGCCGGCACGACCGCCTGGTGCGGCGCTCACGAGCGCTGGTTGGCACGGCTGAGCTTCGACAGCCCGGCCACGCAGACCGCATTCACCGATTACTGCCTGGCGGTGAAGTCTGCCGACGGGCGTGTGCAGCGGCTGGGACAGGCGCTGGTGGAGGCCGATGCCTGCGGGCTGCCGCGTTCCTGTGAGGCACTACCGCCTTCCCGGTATGGGCCGCCGCCAGGCCGACCGGAACACTGGAGGCAGCTGATTCGCAAGCGGAGCCGTTCCGGCCAAGCGCGCGAACTGCAGGCTACGGGGCGGCAGTCGCCGCGCCGGCTTCCACCTCATCGATCCACGGAGCCCATCATGCCCAACATTCATCGCCCCCTTCTGGTCGCCGTCCTCGCCCTCGGCCTGGGCTGCACGGCGCTGCCCGCCTTTGCCGTCGGCGCGAAGTGCCCCGACGACAGCGCCGTGCTCGACGTGCAACCCCAGTTTCAGAACAACATCCTGCGATGCATCGCGCGAGCGCAGGCGCCGACGGCCTGCCCACCGAGCCACCCGCAGTACGTGGTGATGCCGGTCCAGACAGGCCAGCCCGCGGTACAGAACCCGCCGTTCGGCGCCAACACGGACTTCTGCCGGCCTCCCAACATCCTGGTGCCGGCACCCAGCCAAGTGTCGCAGGTCATGTGCCCGCCCGGCATGAGCCGAGTCACCGATGCCGGCCCGGGCGCACGCGACCTCTGCCGTGCGACGAACACCACGCAGGTACCGCCGATCCTCATTCCGAACTGACCCGGCGGAGCGGTAGGCAGGGAAACGGCCCGCCTGCAGCCACGACCGTGCCCGGCCGGTTCGCCGGTGCTGGCCCTCCTGCCACCAACGGTGCTGGCCACCGGAAACAACACCTCCCTGATGCCTGACCCGGGCTTGACCCACGGGGGCTGGCAGCCGCTGCCCATGCCTCGCAATGGCCAAGCCGGGCGATGCTTTCGAACAAATACTCTGCCCGGGCGGAGGCCGGCCGCTTATAAGGTTCGCATCGACATGTCCTGTCGGGGGCGACACGCCATGCTTGACCCGTATCCACGTCGAGCCGCCCCACCTTTCGGGGCCTGGGCGAACTACCCGCCACGCGTTGGCCGTCGCCTTGCGCGCTGGCTCTCCCTGGCGGCGGCGCTCGTCGCCCTGATCGCAAGCAGCGCCGTCGGCACCGCGGCCTACGCGGCGCAGGGTCTGGGTCAGGGTTGCAGCATGTTCAAACCCTGCGGCAGCGGCCTCAGCTGCCACCCGGTGTTGCAGACCTGCTATCACAAGCCGCGGCACGAGGGCGAGCCGTGCATGGCGGGCTACCCCTGCGGCGCCGGCCTCACCTGCGAAGCCTTCAGCCAGCGCTGCCGGGCGCCGGGGAAATTCAGCGACGCATGCCACGCCACGCGCCCCTGTGGCGCAGGCCTCAGTTGCCACCCGTTCCTGCACAAGTGCTATCACAAGCCGCGCAAGGCCGGCGAGCCCTGCAGCGCCGGCTACTCCTGCGGCGAGGGTCTTTACTGCCAGTCGTTCCTGCACAAGTGCGTTGCCAAGACCGTCGACTACACCAAGCAGACCCCGTGCAACGCGCTTCGCGTGCATGCCACCGCCGAGGACGCCAAGCGCGCCGGCGTCACGATGACATTCGGCGCCGGCAGTGCCGGCGGGGTGGGCGCGTTCGGGAGCTACGAAACCGGCCTCGTGTATGGCGAGAACGGCCAGGTCGGGTGCTACGCGACCGCGTGCATCGGCACCCAGGCCGACATCAGCATCGGCAGCTACGCCAACTTCGGGCTGTACAACCGCTTCGCCGACTTCGAGGGCTTCAGCGTGGTCACCGGTGGCGGGGCCAACGTCCCCTTCGTCGAACTCGGCTTCCAGACGAGCCAGGTGTGGGCCTCAAAGGTGCCGACCTCGCCCAAGGACTTCACCAAGAACCAGCTGGTGGGCACTGCCTCGGCGCTTTCCTTCGGCATCGGCCTCAATCCGGTCAACGCCAGCTACGCCATGTGCTACACGGAGGTGCTCGACGACGGCGACGTGCTGAACAAGTTCGCCGGCATCGAAGGCATCCTGAAGGAGTGGGGCAAGGCAGGCTTCGCGATCGCCCACAAGCCGGCCCGGCTTCGGGGCGCCAGCCCGCAGCCTGCGCCGGCCACCGCCGACATGTCCGCCACGGGCATGATCGCGCTGAGGAGCCACCACGGGCTCTTTGTCGTGGCCGAGCAGGACGGCCATGCGCGCGCCAATCGGTCGGCGCTCGGGCCCTGGGAGCAGTGGACGCTGGTGCGCAACGCCGACGGCACTGTTTCGTTCCGCAGCCACCATGGCAAGTACCTGGTGGCCGAGCCAGACGGCCGTGCCAACGCCAACCGCGCCGCCATCGGCCCGTGGGAGAAATGGCAGATGACCCGGCACGCGGACGGCACGGTCTCGTTCCGCAGCCACCACGGCAGGTACCTGGTGGCCGAGAGCAATGGGGAGCTCAACGCCAACCGCGAGTCGATCGGGCCGTGGCAGAGGTTCCAGCTGCTCACGGGGAGGTAGCCCGGTGGCCGTGACCTGGACGAGCATCGACTCCCAGCGTCGTGGCGCCACGGCCCGGGCAGGCAAGCCGCTGCCGCTTGGCTTCGATCCTCCTCGCTGGCGCGAGGGCGCACCAGCGCCACGGCTCGACGTGTATTCACCGCAGCAACGGCCCTCGGGAGTGCCTCGCTGAACCCGCAGCGCCCCCCAAGCACCTCCCTGCCACGGCAACCACCGCAGGGCCGCGCCGGCCTGTCGGCGCTGATCGCGCCAAAGGCGCTGGCCGTGGCGATCGGCCTTGGCGCGGTGGCAGCGTTGTGGTTCGTGTTCTCGCGCCAGACGCCGCCACCCCCGAGCGCGGCCGTCGCGACGAGCCCCGCACTGGCGCTGGCCGATCGGGTGCAGGGCGCGCTTCGGCGCAGCGCCGCCGCGGGCAGCGCCAGCCTGCTGCCAGCGTCGGCGCCGGCGCTGGCCGTGCTGCCGTTCGAGGCGCCCGAGGGCGACGAAGTGCTCTCGGCATTGGCCGGCTCGATGTGCGAGGCGCTGGCCGAGCACCTGGGGCGCGGCGAGCTGCCCGCGGCCAGCGCCTGCCACTCGGTGCGCATGGCGCGGCAGATCGGCCTCACTCCGGCCGAGACCGCGCGGCTGCTCGGCGTGCGCGCGCTGCTGGCCGGGCGCGTGGAGCGCGACGGTGACCGTGTGCGCGTCAGCGCACGGCTGCTCGAACCGGCCGCCGCGCCCGCTGGTGCGGCACCGCCGTCGGGCTGGGAAGCCGCCGCGCAGAGTGCACGCGAGCTGTGGCGCCACGAGGCGAGTCACGACACGCAGCGGCTGGCCGACCTGCCTGTGCACCTGGTGCGCCGCATCGCCGAGCACGACCGCGGCCGCGCGGGCACCGCCGTGCCGGGCATGCCCGTGCCACCGGGCGAGGCGTACGCGCTGTACCTGCAGGCGATGCAGCTGCAGCGCCGCGGCGGAGGTGTCCAGGCGCTGCAGCGCGCGCGCGCATTGCTCGACCAGGCGCTGGCGTTGGCCCCCGAGCACCCGCCGATGCTGATGGCCAGCGTGGCACTGAACAGCCAGCTCGTCGCGCACGGCGTCGGCAGTGGCGCGGCGGTCGATGCGCAGGTGCGCGAGACCGCGCTCACCTTGCAGCGTGTGGACCCCGAGGGGCCGCAGACGGCCAGCGTGAACGGCGGGGCGAACGTCGGCCGCCGGCAGTGGCAGCAGGCCTTTGAAGACCTGGAACGTGCCGCGGCACGCCACCCGCGCCACGCGCCGCTGCTGCACACGCGCGGCGGCATCCTGCTGATGATGGGCTACCTGGCGCGCGGGCGCGAGTCGGCGCTGCGCTCGGCACTGGTCGAGCCGCTGAACGCCTCGGTGCACGAACGCCTGGCGCGTGCCGCCTCGCTGCTGGGCGAAGACGCCGCAATGCGCGAGGCCGCTGCGCTGACGCGCGAGCTCGGCCGCCCGGCGATGGCCGCACCGTACGAGGCCTGGGCGGCGCTGCGCGGCGGCGACGCGGCACAAGCCGAGTTGCACTGGCGCGAGGTGCTCGCCTCGGCACGGCTGCCGCAGGACTGGATCGGCGCCGCACTGCGTGCGCACGCGGCGCCGGCAGACGCTGCGGCGCGCGCCACGGCCGTGGCCGCCATCGATGCGCTGGGTGCCGAGGTGCAGCGGCGCATGAACCACGCCTTCCTCGCGCACGCTTTGGCCGGCGACACCGAGCGCGCGATGCGCGCGCTGGAGCGCACGCGCGGCGACGTGCCGACGATGTGGATGACTGACCTGTGGCTGCCCGAGTTGGCGGCGTTGCGCCGCCACGAGCGTTTCGTGCCCTACCTGCGCGAGATGGGGCTGGTCGCGCTGTGGGAAGCACACGGCGAGCCCGAGCGCTGCCGCCGCGACGGCGGCGCGGGGCCCTGGCAATGCGATTGATGAAGCGGCAGCAAGGCTGCGGGCGATGTCCGCGCAACCGGACGGGACCGCCCGCGACCGCCTCAGTCCAGCTTCCAGGCGTGCACCGCGCTGACGGCGAGGTCGCCGGGGATCGCGCCCAGGCCGATGCCGGCGCTGAGGCCGAAGCCCTGGAACACGAACTTGTCATCGAATGAGACGTCGAGGCCGGCGCTCACCACCTTGCTCGGCGGTCCGCCAGAGATGGCACCGCCGAAGCCCCAGCCGGTGAAGCTCGCGAGGTCGACCTTCGGGAAGAACTGCAGGCCGATCGGCGTCACGCCGATGGTCGCGTTGGTCACGAGCTGCGGGCCCACCGCCAGGTAGCGGCCGCCGTTGCCGCGGAAGTCGGTCACCCACAGCAGCGACACGTCCACGCCAATCACCGCCGCGGCCGAGAAGGCCACCTGGTAGCCGAGGTAGAAGTGCGCGTCGTCCGCCGCGTGCGCCGGCCGGACGAACCAATCCACCGCCGACGACGTGCGGCGCGGCAGGTTCGGCATCGCACCCAACGCCTGCAGCCGCCGGTCGAACTCGGCCCTGGGCAGCGTGCAGAAGGTCTCGGGCGTGAACAGCGCGGCGATGGGGCCGCGCTGGGATTGCAGCAGCGATGTCACACGTTGCAGCTCGGGCACCATCCGCGTGTGCGGGGCCAGCGCCTGCGCCACCTGCTGCAACAGCGGCGAGGACTGCGGGCCTTGCCGCAGCCGATTGCGCTGCGCCTCGGTGCGTTCCTGCGTCGCCCGGGCCGCGTCGAAGAGGCCGGCGACCGCCTTGCCGGCTCCCACGGCGCCGACGGTGGCCTTGCAGATGTCGGCCTTGAGGTCGGCGCGCACGCAGCGGTTGGCGACGAAGTCCTCGGCCAGCCCGCCGTTGCACGACGGGACGCGTTCCACCAGCAGGCACGGCCGCTCGCCGAGCGCGCCGCAGGCGCCCCGCCGCTGGCAGGTGCCGGCGGCGTTGACGAGCCCGGCATCGCACGAGCCGAAGATGCGCCCGACCCCGGCCAGCACCGTGGCGGCACAGGCGTCGCCGGCTTTCACATGCGCGGCGCCGCGGCCGTAGCCTTCGGGGCACTTCCAGCAGGTGCCGCCGTCGACCAGGTCGAAGAAGCTGCCCTGCGGGCAGGCCAGGCTGGCCGCGAACTGCGCCGCGGCGCGCTGCGGCGGCACGGTGCGCGCGCAGGCACGCTCGGCGGTCACGGGGTGCGCAGTTCGCCGGTAGCCGCCGGGGCAGCTCCAGCAGTCGCCGTTCGGGTCCCAGAACTGGCCGCGCTGGCAATCGGTGCGCAGCAGCCCGGTGGCCCGGCCGTGCCGCGTGGCCTTGGCGAACGCCTCGTGCAGCGGGCGCTCGCAGGCGTCGCCGCTCTTGACGTGGAAGACCGTGCGCGCCATCCCGTCGGGGCAGCGCCAGCAGGTGCCGCCGTCGATCGGGTCGAAGAACGCGCCGCCCGGGCACTGGCCGGGCTTGTTCGACACCAGCGTCGCCTTGGCGATGGTGCAACTGGCCTGTCCCTCGCCGCCGCATTCGGCCCCCAGCGCCGGGGCAGTGAGCATCGCGGCAAGAGCTGCGCCCAGGACGCGCCCGATCCACCTGTTGTTCATGTGATGTGCCTCCGCGGGCGCGTAAAGGGCACCCGAATGGCGATAGCAGGAATCCGCCCTCGAATCCCCAGCGAAGCGCAGCCGGCGTGGCCCGTGTGGCCCGTGTGGCCCGTGTGGCCCGTGTGGCTCGATGAAGGACGAGCAACTCGCCGCCGTCAACGAACGGCGGCTGCCGGTCGAGTTCTTCTTTCGCCGCGCTCGAGTATCGCCCCTACTCCCGTTCGTGCCAACCCGCATCGCCAGTGCGGCCGGGCCGTCGACCAGGCGTTCTGACGGCCGGGTCCGACCTGATTGCCAGGCTGTCGGCCTCGGGTCCGCCGGCCCCGGACCACCACGCCACGACGACACTTGCGCCGGCGCCTGGCGAGCTCGTGATCGCGAGCCCGGCGCCGATCTCGCGCGCACGCCGCGCCAGGTTCTTCAGGCCGCGGCCTCCGCCGGCGGCCGCCACTGCCTTCGGGTCGAAGCCACCGCCGTCGTCGCGCACCTCGATGCGCACGCCGCCGCCGGCATGCGCGGCACCTGTCCCGCCCGCTTCATCCGCCGTGCCCGCCGCAGCGCTGATCCACAAGGTGCGCGCGCGGCCGTGGCGCAGCGCATTCGTCACCGCCTCCTGCAGCATGCGCAACAAGTGCAGCACCCGCGCGGGTGTCAGGCCGCTCACTTCGGGCAGCAGCTCCACCTGCCAGTGAAGTTGCACGCCGGCGCCGCGCAGCCGCGGCGCGAGGCGGTCGTGGAACATCGCCAGCACGGCGTTGAGGTCGTCGTCCACTGGATCGAGCGAGTCGACCATGAGCCGCATGTCGTCCAGTGCCTCGCGCACCACCTGCGCCAGTTCGCCCGGGCGGCGGCGGTCGGCCTCGATCATCGCCAGCATCGAGACGAGGTGACCGCCGACGCCGTCGTGCATGTCGCGCATCAGCCGCTCGCGCTCGGCGGCCAGCGTCTCGCGCCGCTCGAGTTCGCGCACGCGCTCGAACTGCGCCTGCAGCGCCGCGGTGCGCTCGCGCACCAGCGCCTCGAGGTCGATGTTCAGCAGCTCGGCCGCATTCAGCGACTCGACGAAGCGCACCAGCAGCGACCACGCGGCCACACCGAGCAGCGCCGCCAGTGCCCAGGGCGCCAGCGGCAGCGTCTCGGCGGCCGCGGTCGCCGCGGCCGCCGGCCCGCCGAACGGGCCCGCGAGGACCGGCAGCGCCAGCGGCGGCAGCCGCAGCAGGTCGGCAAGCGCGGCCACAGCGAGCGCCATGCCGGCGGCGGCACCCATGGCCAGGCTGGGTGCCGGACTGGCCGGGCCCGTCAGCGCACCAGCAGCGGCAACGGTCAGCGCCGCGGCGCCCGGCGCGGAGGCGGTCGCTGCGCCGGTCGCACCCGCCGGGGTGGCTCGCGCCGCGGGGCACGCCGCGGCGCCCGGTGGCGTGCCCGCCGAACGCGGCAGCGGCCCGCCCTGCCGCAAGCGGTAGAACAGGGCGCCCCCTGCCGCGACCAGGGCGAGCAGGAACAGGCCCTCCACCGCCTCGATGACCAAACCGCTGGGCTCGAGCGCGGCCGCCCCCGCGGCCACCACGGCCGCGGTGCCGAGCGCGAGGACAAGACCGATGGTTCCCGCACCAGGCGTGCGCGGCCCGCGCGACGACGGCGCCGCCACCTCGCCTTCGGCCGCGATTTGCACCGCCGCCAGCCGCCACGTCAGCACGCCGACGCAACCGGCCAGCGCCAGGTGCAGCAGCGCGCGCATCGCGTCCCAGGCAGCGCCTGCCAGCGGCGGCTCGACGACGAGGCCGGTGAAGGTGTCGGCGGCATACAGGGCCGCGACCAGCGCCAGCGCGAGGTGCGCGGGCTCGCTGCGGCGGTACCACGCGAGCACGCCCATCATCAGAGCCAGCATCGCCGCGGCGGTGGCCGTCACCTGCGGCATCGTCACCGCGAGCGCTTGCCGCAGGCGCCACGCGCCGACGAGTTCGCCCTCCGCGCCGATGGCCGGCGCCGACATGAGCCCGAAGCGCGCGCGCTCGGCCTTCACCAGCACGTACAGGCGGTTCTCGCCCGGCTGCCACAACGCGGCCGGCGCGCTCACCCACAGCGGCCGCGCGCCCAGTCGCGCCCCGGGGTCGGCGAAGCGACCACCCTGGCCAAGCAGGCGCCCGTTCAAGTACACCGCGGCGTTGTCGGCCACGCGCGGAAGGTAGACGGCTTGCGCCTCGCGCGGCAGGTCGGTGAGTGTGCGGTCGATGCGGTACCACTGCGCCGTGCAGCCGGGGCAGCGTCCGCGCCACCGGTGCGGCAGCGCCGTGGCGCGCAGCCGTTCGTCGTCCACCGCCTCGCCGGCGGCGGCCACGGTCAAGCGCAGCTGCGCCGGCGGTGCGGCCGCCTGCTCCAGCAGCAGCGGCAGCCCCACCAGCGCCAGCACCGCGAGCAACGCCAGCATCAGCGTGCGCGGGCGGGCGGGCGCGACGAAGGGCGCGAGCAGGGAGGTGAATGCCGTCACGGCTGCGCCCGGCGCGGCCCGGCGATTCACGGACCCGGCGGCGCAGCGCCCAGCGGCGGCAGCAGCCCCATCTGCGCCGCCTCGAACACCGCTTCGCCGCGCGAGTTGACGGCCAGCTTGCGGTAGATCTGCTTGATGTGCGTCGTCACGGTGTTGGGCGACATGCCCAGGGCCGCGGCGATGCGCTGGTAGCTCAGGCCCTTGGCGATGAGCTGCAGCACCTCGGTCTCGCGCGGCGTCAGCGGTGAGGCCGCAGGCGGTGCCGCGGGCACCGGCGCCGGCGCGGCGCGAAAGCGCCTGAGCAGGTGGCGCGCGATGGCCGAGCTGATGGGCGCCTCCCCGGCCAGCAGCCGCGCGATGGCCATCGCGATCTCTTCGCCGCTGGCATCCTTGAGCAGGTAGCCAGTGGCGCCGGCCTCGATGGCGGTGACGACATGCGCCTCGTCGCCGAAGACGCTGATGACCATCGCTTCGGCGGCCGGGGCGATGCGCCGCGCGGCGCGGATGAGGTCGATGCCGCTGCCGTCGGGCAGCTGCAGGTCCACCAGCAGCACCTGCGGCGGCTCGTGCGCGGCCAGCCAGGCGAGCGCGCTCTTCAGATCGCCGAACGCCGCGGCAAGCTCGAGCCCGGGGCTGCCGCGCACGATGCCCGCGAGGCGCTCGCGCGTCGCGGGGTCGTCTTCGAGCAGAAGCACGCGGGGCATGGCCAGGGATGTTGCGCGAGGACCCGGGGCCGCGCAAGGCCACCCCCGCCGCGCGCGCTGCCACGTTCGCGTGAGCCGCCTGCCACCTTCCTGGGATGCCGGCCCGCGAGCAGGTGCCCGGACACTACCCTTCAATCGCTTGACCCCCGCGAATACGACTCACGCCATGGCCACCGCCCAACGAGCATCACGCTCCGCCGCCGGCCACGCAGGCGCGCGCCGCGCGGTGCTGGGCCGCCTTGCCGCCACGTTGGCCGCGGCCGTGGCGGGCCATGCCACGGCTGGCTCACCGGCACCGCTGAGCGCCAGCGTCAGCGCCAGGAAGGTGGCGGGCAACCTCGTGCGCACGACCGTATACGCGAAGGTCTCGCTGCCGGGGCTTGCCTGGTCGGGTGCGTTGGGCACCTGGGACGTGCCCGCTGGCGGCCGGCGCGAGCTCAGCGCGCAGCCGACGGGCCTGCCGGCGCGCTTTCGCTGCACCCTGACGCACGTGGCCGACACGATGCAGCTGCTGATGATCATGGAGCACATGATGGCGATGCAGCAGCAGTACCACGCCGCGGCATCGGCCAAGGTGGGCTGAAGTGCACGCCATGCCGAGGCTGCGCTTTCCGCCCCGCGTCGCGCTCGCCCCCTGGCTGGCCACGGCCTCGCTGGCGGCGCTGCCGGTCGCGCCAGCCTCGTCACAGGCGCTCGCCACGGGGGTCGCGGCGGCTGCGCTGCCCGGCGACGCCACTGCGGCCGCCGCAGGCAACGCCACGAGCCCGCCACTGAACGCATCCTCCAGCGAACCAGCCCCGGCGCTGGCCGCCGAGGCGTCCGTGGCCACGGCCGATTTCGCCGGCCGGTGGGTCAGCGCGCGCGACACGCTCGTGTTGCGCATCAGTCCCGAGGCCCAGGCGCGCTGGCGGCAGTGGCGCCTGTTCATCGGCACGCGTGACGTGACGGCGCTGGCGCGGCTGGCGGCGCCCGGCTCGATCGAGCTCGCGAGCGCGGCGGGGCCCTGGCCACCGGGCGAGTCCGCGCTGGTCGTCCACGGGGCCGACGGCAGCGAACTCGCGCGGCTGCCGCTGCAAGTGCGCACCGCCGCCGGCTTCGAGCGCAGCGAGACCACGCCGCGGCTGGACCTGGGCAGCGAGGGCCGCACCACCGACCGCCGCAGCGACGGCCAGCCCACTTCGCCGCGCACCGGCCGGGCCGCCGGCACGCTGGGCGCCGGCCTCGCCTGGAAGGCCCAGCGCGACGGGCTCGCGCTCGAAGCCGCCGCCAACCTTGCCGGGCACAGCCAGCGCGAGCGCGCGCTGCGCTTTGCGACGCTGGGCGCGCAAGCCCCGAAGGCCGACCTCGCCGACTACCGCCTGGCGCTCGGCTGGCGCGGCCACGGCGCCGAGATCGGCCACGTCACTGGCGGCACGCACCCGCTGCTGCTGCAGGGCTTCGCCAGCCGCGGCCTGGGGTTGAAGGGCCGGCTCGGCGAGCGGGCCGACGTCGCCGTGCACGCGCTGCGCGGCAGCGCCATCGTCGGCTACGACGAGCTGGGCGGCCTCGACGACGCCGAGCACCGCGTGCTGGCGCTGACGTTCGGCACCGAGCTCGTCGCCGGTCGCCCGGGCGCGCTGCGCGCCGAGCTGAGCGTGCTCGACGCCGCCGTGCGTTCCGAGGCCGGCTTCAACATCGGCAGCGTGCCCGACGCCGAGCGCAGCCGCGGCGTGGGTCTGCGCATCGCCGCGGCATCCGAAGGCGGGCGACTTGCCGGCGAGCTCGCGCTCGCGCGTTCGCGCTTCACGAACCCTTTCGACCCGGCCCTGGCGCAGGGGGGCGAGCTGCAGCCGGTGCAGCCCGAGCAGCGTCATGCCGTCAGCGCCTCGCTGCGCTGGGCGGCGCTGCAGCAGTGGCCGCTCGGCGACACCTCCGCCGGCCGCCTGCTCGACCTGAGCTTCGACCTGCGACACGACCACGCGCAGCCGCTGTACCGCAGCCTGGGCGCCAGCGTCGTGCCCGACCAGCAGGCCACGCGCGCCGGCATGCAACTGGCGCTCTCCGGTGCGACGCTGCAGCTCGGCGCAGCCACGCGGGTGGACAACCTGGCGCGCATCGCCACGCTGCTGCGCACCCGCACCGACGAGGCCACGAGCGCCCTCACGCTGCCGTTGGCCACCTGGTTGTTGCCGGCACCGCCCAGCGCGCCAGCAGCCCCCAAGGCGGCCACGGCTGAGACGAGCACGACCAACCCCGACGCCACGACCACGACCGACGCCGCCGCGGCCGCCGA
The DNA here is from genome assembly GCA_016788525.1 of Rubrivivax sp. GTDB lineage: Bacteria > Pseudomonadota > Gammaproteobacteria > Burkholderiales > Burkholderiaceae_C > Rubrivivax. The sequence continues at coordinate 3,088 of JAEUPD010000008.1, read as the reverse complement.
GCCAGCGGCCCCGGCCGGCGGCCCGGGCTTCAACCCATGGCCGACGCTGTCGCTCAACGGCAAGTGGGTGCACCAGCGTGCCGTCAACGCACCGGCCGAGGTGGACTCCGGCATCGCTGCCACGCACCGGCCCGACCAGCTGACGCGTGAGCAGCAGCTCAACCTCAGCTGGACGCTCGGCGCGCACAGCCTGGGCTACGGCGTCTCGCGTTCGACGGTGGACAACCGCCAGGTCGGCCGCGAGCGTGCCGACTTTCATCGCCTCGCGCACCAGGCGTCGTTGAACCTCGCGCTCGGCGAGGCGTGGCGTGCCGCCCTGGCCGTGGCACGCACGCGCCAGGCCAGCATCGACACCGGGCTCGTCAACCACACGCTGGGCGGCTCGCTGCAGCTGGACTGGGCGGTGAACGAGCGCTGGGCGGTGTCGGCCAGCGTCAAGCACGACCTCGCCGACGACTCGCGTGAGCTGGCGCGCCAGGCGAGCGACGGCGCGCAACTTCAGTTCACCCACCGCTTCGGCATGCCCGGCATCACGAAGCCGCTGCCCGGCCAGGCCTTCCTGCGCCTGGGCTACGAGGCGCAGCGCCAGCGCGACAGCGTCGCCGAGAGCGCGCTGCGCTACAAGGCCGCCTGGGTGGACCTCGGGCTTTCGTTCAGCTTCTTCTGACGAAGGCGCACGCATGAGACCCGTCTGCAAGACGCTCCGGCCCCGGGCGAGCCTGACGCTGCACGCGGCATGCTTGCTGCTCCTGCCCCTGGCGCGTGTCGCACGACCCGTTCGACAGGTGCCGCTCATGCGTCCGGTGTGGCGTGCCTGGCTCGCGCGCTTCGCGCGGCTCGTGGTGGCCGGCGTCGCTGCCGCTCTGTGGGCGCCGGCGGCCCTGGCCGTCACCGGCGTCAACCCCTTCGGCGTGAACGTACGCAGCTCGGGGCCGACGACAGTCTTCCTCACCTTCCAGAACCTCGACGCGGGCGAGGCGCCGGTGGAGGCGTTCTGGTGCGGCGAGCTGCAGCCGGCGTTGATGGCGGCCAACCCGCAGCTGCAGTTCCCGGTGCCGGTGCAGGCAGCGAATCCCTGCGTGCCGGGCACGGTCTACGGCCGCCTTCCGCACCCACTGGACCGCGCGCGGCCGAGCACCGCCGCGGGCACGGCCAACCTCACCGACATCATGACCATCCCGGCCTCGGTGGCGCGGCGTGCGTTCCAGGACGCGCAGGCGGGGCTGAACTCGGCGTTCTTCTACGTGCGCCGTTTCGCCGGGCCGGGCGGTGACCGCTTCGTCGTCGTCACTTGCCGCATGGCCGGCGGCGGCGCCCGCGTTCCGCTGGCGCTGACAGAGGTGCGCATCGGCTTCGTGGTGGAAGGCGCGCCGCCGACCGTGCTTGTGCTGGCGCGCGGGCAGACGCCGCCACGCGCGGCCGCGCGCATCCTCTACAACGGCAGCGGCACGCTGCGCGGGCGCTGGGAGGTGGTGCTGCCCGGCGACCCCGAACCCACCGAAGACGATCTGCTCACCGAGGCGACGCTGCCGCCCGAGCGCCGCGCCGCGCAGCGCCGTTGGACGGTGGTGGAGCGCTTCGACCGCCTGCTGCCGCCCACCGGGGAGGTGACGCTGCCTGGCCCCGATCCGGCGCGCCTGCCGACGGACGCCGATGGCGCCTACAAGCTGCTGCTGCGCATCGAGGCCAGCGACGACCGCGAAGGCCGCTCGGACCTCGGCGGCGGCCGCCTGGCGGCCACCGGTGGCGTGGCCGGCTTTGCGATGCCGGTGCTGCGCTACGCCGTGGGGGGCGTGGCAGTGGGAGGCGCATCGGCGCCGATGCTGCTTGCACCGGCGGCGCGACCTGCCGCCGGCGATTCGCTCGAGTTCTCGTGGGTGGCCGCACCTGGCACGGCGATGGTGCGGCTGGAGGTGCAGCCGGCCGCCGGTGGCACCGAGGTGCTGAGCGCACTGGTCAAACCCGGCTTGGCGCGCTACACCCCGCCGCCGTGGGTGGTGCAGGCGAACCGCGACCGGCCACTGCGCTGGCGCGTGGTGGCGCTGGGCGAAGGCGGCGCCGAGTTGGCCGCGAGCGACTGGCGGGCGCTGACCTGGCCTTGAACGGCCGACCGCTGGCGGATGGTGAGCCGCGCGCCTAGCGGCGCGTGCGCAGCAGGAAGTCCACCGTCGTTGGCCGCCCGGGCAGCGCAAGCGATGCAGCCGCTGCCGGCATCGTCGCCACGCGCCGCCCGCGGCGGAACACCGCCAGCCGCGTGGCGCGCAGCCGGATCGCCTCCACCGGGTCGCGCGCTTGCAGCCACACGAAATCGGCATGGCAGCCGGCTTCGAGCCCGTAGCCTTCGAGGCCCAGGATGCGCGCGGGCGCGGTGGTCACTGCGCTGAAGCACTGGCGCATCGCCTGCTGCGAGGTCATCTGCGCCACGTGCAGGCCCATCGCGGCCACCTCGAGCATGTCGCCGCTGCCCAGGCTGTACCAGGGGTCCATCACGCAGTCGTGGCCGAAGGCGACCGTGAGGCCGGCCGCCAGCTGCTCGGGCACGCGCGTCATGCCGCGGCGCTTGGGGTAGGTGTCGTGCCGGCCCTGCAGCGTGATGTTGATGAGCGGGTTGGCCACCACGCCGAGCCGCGCTTCGGCCATCAGCGGCAGCAGCTTGCTCACGTAGTAGTTGTCCATGCTGTGCATGGAGGTGAGGTGGCTGCCGGTGACGCGGCCCTGCAGGCCGAGGCGCACCGTCTCGGCGGCGAGCGTCTCGACGTGCCGCGAGTGCGGATCGTCGGACTCGTCGCAATGCATGTCGACGAGGCGGCCCTGCGCGGCGGCGATCTCGCACAGCATGCGCACGCTCTCGGCGCCCGCGGCCATCGTGCGCTCGAAGTGCGGGATGCCGCCGACGACGTCGACGCCCATGGCGAGCGCGCGCTTCAGGTTCTCGAGCGCGCCCGGTGCGCGCAGCACGCCGTCCTGCGGGAAGGCGACGAGCTGCAGGTCCAGGTACGGCGCGACGCGGCGCTTCACCTCCAGCAGCGCCTCCACCGCCAGCAGCCGCGGGTCGCAGACGTCGACGTGCGAACGGATGGCCAGCAGC
>JAEUPD010000248.1 GCA_016788525.1 Rubrivivax sp. | reverse complement strand
GCCACCACCCAGGATCACCGCTGCGCAGGTGCGGTCCACGGCGCCAGCGCTGGTTCTGTAGTGAAGACCTTCGGGGCCTGAGTGCAATGAATCAATGACTTAGCGGGGGTGTCGGCCGCCAGTTGAGAAAGACGGGCTAGCGCCGGACCAACGCCGAAGGCCCGAGGGTGCACCCGCACCCGCGCCAGCATTCGCGTCCGCATCCGCGTGCCGCCGGCACGCGCACCCAGCCCGCCGCGCGCGCGCCGGCGCGCCCGCTCAGCCCGCCGCCGGCGCCGCGAAGCCGAGCACCACGCGCCGCGTCATCGCGCTCTTCTTTTCGATCTTGGTAACCACCACGTCGCCGATGTCGCGCGTGTTGGCCACGTGCGTGCCGCCGCAAGGCTGCAGGTCCACGCCTTCGATCTCGAGCACGCGCACGCGGCCCAGGCCGCGCGGCGGTTGCACGCTCATGCTGCGCACGAGGCCGGGGTTGGCGTCGAGCTCGGCCTCGCTGATCCAGCGGTGGCTGACCGCATGCGCTTCCCCCACCAGGCGCGCGATGCCGGCGCTCAGCGCCTCCTTGTCCAGCGGCTCGCTCATGTGGAAATCCAGCCGTGCATAGCCGGCGGTGATGCTGCACCCGTTCACCGCGTGCGGCACCAGCGCGCACAGCAGGTGCGTGGCGGTGTGAAAGCGCATGTGGGCCCGGCGGCGTGCCGCGTCGACCGAGGCCGTCACCTCGAGGCCGGGCACGAGTGCCGCGCGCAGCGCCGCATCGACCTCGGCAGACATGACGTGCGCGATGTCGCCCGGCCGTTCAGGGTGCTTGCGCGTGTCGGCGATGGCCACCGTGCGGCCGTCGGGCAGGCGCAGCACGCCGGCGTCACCCGCCTGGCCGCCGCCCACCGGGTAGAAGACGGTGCGGTCGAGCACGATGCCGGCGTCGTCCACGGCGACCACGCGCGCGCGGCACTCCAGCAGCGTGGCGTCTTCGCGGAACAGTTCTTCGGTCATGGCGCGGGGCTCTCCAGCACGACGGGGCCTTTCGGGGTGATGAACTCGGCACGCAGCGCAGCCCCCGGCCCGGCGGCGAAGCCGACGCCGGGCATCGCCAGCAGGGCCTGGGCCGGCGCACTCAAGCCGCGCAGCGTGAGCGCGCCCAGCTGGACCGCCGAGGCCGGCATGCCGAGCGCGGGGTGTGTCCCTTGCCACTCGAGGAGCGTGGGCAGCGCGCCGTGCGCGGGCAGCCGGCCGTCGTCGCGCACGAGGATGCGCCACGCCAGGCGGCCTGCCGGCGTGTCGCGATGCGCGGCGATCGGCACCCCCGGGTCCTGGCCGGCACCGAGCATTTGCTCGCGCGAGCGCGCGAGGTCGTCGGTGCGCGCGACGACATGGATGAGCGCCGGCCCCTGCACGGCCAGCCGGGCCCGCAACCCCGCATCGTCGAGCCCGAACCAGCGCGCGCGCCCGGGCGCTGCTGCCGCCGGGTCGATGGCGATGATCTCGAGGTAGGCCAGCGGGAACATGGCCGACTCGATCTTCATCAGCCGGTTGTGCGTGCCCATCAGCGGGTGCTGGCCGCCGGCCCCGGGCGCGGCGCCGAGCGTCGCCTCGCACCAGGCCGCGCCCTGCGCGAGCGTTGCGGCGGCGATGACGACGTGGTCGATCTGCAAGGGCATGGGGCGCGAAGACTACAACGTCACCGACCCCTCGACGCAGGCCACCACGTCGCCGCCGACCCAGACGGTGGGGCCCTCGCGCTCGATGTACACCCGGCCGTCGCGGCCGAGCACGCGGCCTTGGCCGGCCACGTAGGCCTCGGGCGCCAAGCCGGCGCCGATGAGCCACTGCGCCACGCTGGCGTTCAAGCTGCCGGTGACCGGGTCCTCGATCAGCGTGCCCCCCACCGGGAAGAGCGCGCGCAGCTCGAAAGCGCAAGCCGCCCCGGCAGTGTGCGCCCCCACGAGCCCGAGCTTGAGGGCGCCCAGCCGGGCCGCGTCGGGCCTCACGGCCAGCACCTGTTCGGCCGAACGCAGCATCACCGCGCACCAGCCGGGGCCGTTGTCCACCCACTGGTGGTGCAGCACGTCGCTGCGCGCCACGCCCAGCCCGGCGACGACTCGCTCGAGCAACTCCGGCTCCAGCAGCCCGCTGCGCCGCGTGGGCGGCGCGGCGAAGGCCAGTCGCCCGCCGCTTTGCTTCAGCGTCACGCGGCCCACGCCGCACTCCTGCACCACCGTGCCGGGCTGCCTGGGTTTACCGCCCGCCGCCAGCCAGGCGTGGCAGCTGCCCAGCGTGGGGTGGCCGGCAAACGGCAGCTCGCCGGCGGGGGTGAAGATGCGCACCCGGTAGTCGGCCAAGGCGTCGCCGGGCGGCAGCAGGAAGGTGGTTTCCGACAGGTTGGTCCAGCGCGCGAACGCGGCCATCGTGGCGTCGTCCAGCCCTGCGGCGTCGTGCACCACGGCCAGCGGGTTGCCCTTCAGCGGCACGGCGCTGAAGACGTCCAGTTGGTGGAAGCGGCGGGGTCGGCTCATCACCGCAGGGCCTCGCGCAGAACACCGGCCAGCGCCTTCACCCCTTGCTCGATCTTCGGTGGCGGCACGGTGACGAACGACAACCTGAGCGTGTGCGCATGCGCGCCGGCCACGAAGAACGGCGCACCGGGCACGTAGGCCACGCCAGCTTGCACCGCCTTGGGCAGCAGGGCAGTGGCATCCAGCCCCGCGGGAAGTTCGACCCAGAAGAACATGCCGCCCACCGGCGCGTTGAAGCGGCAGCCGGGCGGCAGGTGCTCGGTCAGCGCCGCGCGCATCGCGTCGCGCTGCGCCTTGTAGCGCGCGCGGATGGTGGGCACGTGTTCGCGCAGGAAGCCGTTCTTGACGACCTCGTGCACCACGCGCTGGTTGAAGCCCGGCGTGTGCAGGTCGGCGGCCTGCTTGGCCTGCAGCAGCTTGGGAAACAGCTCCTTGGGCGAAACCACGTAGCCCAGCCGCAGCCCCGGCGCCAGCACCTTGGAAAACGAGCCGAGGTAGACCGCGCCCTCGCCCAGGCGCGCCGAGAGTGGCGGGGGCGGCGGTGCGTCGAACCACAGGTCGCCGTAGGGGTTGTCTTCGACGATCGGCAGGCCGATGGCCGCGGCGGCCGCCGCCAGCGCATCGCGTCGCGCGGCACTCAGGCAGCGGCCGCTGGGGTTCTGGAAGTTGGGCAGCAGGTACATGAAGCGCGCGCCCTGCACGGCGCGCAGCTGCGCCGGGTCGGGGCCTTCGTCATCGCCCTCGACGGCGCGGAACTCCGGCTCGAACGGCGCGAACGCCTGCAGCGCACCGAGGTACGTCGGCGACTCCACCGCCACCACGCTGCCGGGGTCGATGAGCACCTTGCCCACCAGGTCGAGCCCTTGCTGCGACCCGGTGGTGATGAGCACCTGCCCAGCCTCCACCTTCAGCCCGAGGCCGGCCAGTTCGCCGGCCACCCACTCGCGCAGCGGGCCGTAGCCCTCGCTGGCGGCGTACTGCAGCGCCTCTCGCGGCTGCTCGCGCAGCACGCGGTCGGTGGCCTCGCGCATGGCCTGCACCGGAAAGCTGTCGGCCGAGGGCAGGCCGCCGGCCAGCGAAATGATGCCGGGCCGTTCGGTCAGCTTGAGAATCTCGCGGATGGTGGAGGGGTTCAGCCGCGCGGCACGACGCGCCATCTGCCAGTGCGCGCCGCCGTCGGCAGCGGGGGTCGGTGTCGCGCTCATGCGCGTGCTCCTTGGGTCGGGTCGATCGAATCGGACGGTGTTGGAGACATTGCACGCACGGCAGCCACCTCGGCAACGGCCGCGGGACCGCCCGGCGCGCCCACCGGCATGCGTCTGGAGATGAACACCACCGCCACCACGGCGAGCGCGAAGCCCACGGTCAGCGGCTGCAGCTGTTCGCCGAGGATGGGCACAGCGGCCAGCAGCGCGAGGAACGGCTGCGCCAGCTGCACCTGGCTGACACGCAGCACGCCACCCAAGGCCAGGCCGCGGTACCAGGCGAAGAAGCCCAGCCACATCGAGAACAGCGTGACGTAGCCGAAGCCGGCCCAGGCTGGCCAGCCGATGTCCGCGGCCGCCGGCGCGCCGGCCGCACCGTGCGGCCAGCTCAGCCACATCGCCGGCAGCGTGAGCGGCAGCGACAGCACCAGCACCCAGCAGATCGTCTGCGGCGGGCTCAGCAGCGCCGAGGCGCGCGCGCCGGCCACGTAGCCGAACGCGGTGCTCACCACCGCCAGCGCCAGCCAGGCGTCGGCGGCCACCAGCCGGCCGCCTCCGGCGAGAAAGGCGAATACCACCACCAGCGCGCAGCCCGCGGCCGCGCACAGCCAGAACCCGACCGAAGCGCGCTGGCGCAGCACGAGGGCGGCCACCACCGCGGTGCCAAGAGGGATGATCCCGGTCACCACCGAGGCGTGCATCGCCGGCACCTCGCGCAGAGCCATCGCCAGCCCGAGCGGAAAGCCCACCACCGTGCCTGCTGCCGACACCGCCAGCAGCGGCCACAACGGCCGGGGCGGCGGAACCAGCCTGCCTCGCCGGGTGGCCCACAGGTAGGCCAGGCTGAGCAGGCCCGCGAGCCCTGCCCGCCCCGCCGTCACGAAGGCCGGCGGCAGCTGCGGCGCACCCTGGTCGCCGACCGCCAGGCGCGTCATCGGCATCGTCAGGGCGAAGATGAGCACCCCGAGCATGCCCCAGGCGAGGCCGCGTGCCGCGTCGCCGTTCATCGCCCGCTCAGGCCCACGCCATCCACAGTGCCGTGCCTGCCAGCAGCAGGGCCAGCGCACGGTTGAAGTGCGCGAGCCGCCGCCCGGCGGCGAGCCAGCGGCGCAGCGCCGCACCGACCCCGGCGTAGGTCAGGTTGCTGGCCAGGGCGAAGAGCATCAGCACCGGCAGGACCTGGGCCAGCCGCGACCACGTCGCCGGCACGACCGCGGAGAAGCTCGCCGCGCCCGCTGCCGTTGCGGCGGGGCTGGCCGCCTCGGCACCGTTGATCCAGCCCACGCTGACCACCAGCGCCAGGACCCACGCCTTGACGTTGACGAACTGCAGCAGCACACCTTGGCCGAAGCCGACGTCGAAGCGGCCAGGCTCGCCGGCGGCCGGCAGCCGCGATGTCGCCGCCAGGCGCCAGGCCAGCCACAACAGGTAGCCCACGCCGGCCCACTTCAGCGCAACGCGCAGCACCGGCGCCGCCTGCAGCACCGCCCCCAAGCCCAGCGCGCTGGCCGCCAGCACAAAGCCCCAGCCCACCGGCACGCCCAGCACGAACCGCATCGCATGGCGCAGGCCATGGTTGGCGCCCAGCGCCGCGGCCAACGTGGTATTCGGACCCGGTGTGAAACTCATCGCGGCGGCGACGAACAGCAGCGCCGCCCACTCGGGGCCGGACAACGCGGCGGAAACAGGGGTCGGCATCTGTGGATCCGCAGGTGACCCTGCAGCAGCGTGGGGGGCCGGCCCACGCCGGCGGCCAGCCAGTCTAGCGACCGGGAACCGCACAGAGCCAATACACTCGCCCGCACAGATCGATCATCTGTACTGCCCGTGTCAGCCATACAGCAGCGCACCGCCCGCCTCCCGCCGGGCATACCGGAGCCGGCCGCCGATGGCGTGCCCCTCGCCCGCAGGGCCGACGCCAGCCTGGCCGAGCAGCTGGCGACGCGCTTCGCCGAACGCATCCGCCAGCGGCTTCTCGGCCCGGGCGCGCGGCTGCCGTCGGTGCGCGAGTGCGCCGCACGCCATGGCGTGAGCCCGAGCACGGTGGTGGGCGCCTACGACCGGCTGCAGGCTCAGGGGCTGGTGCAGGCGCGGCCGCAGCGCGGCTATTTCGTTCGGGTGGCTGGCGCGCCACTGGCGGCCGTGGAGGCTCGGGCACCCCGCTCGGCGACGGTGCGGCACGCCCCCGCGGACCCGGAACCTGGGAGAACGGCGGCCGAGACGATCGGAGACGACCTGCCGCAGCCGCGCCCGGTGGACGCCACGGCGCTTATCCGGGGCATGTTCCGGCCCCGCCGCGGCGCGCCGCCGGCGCCGGGCCTGGGCACCCTGCCCGAGAGCTGGCTCGACGCCGGCCTGCTGCAGCGCGCGCTGCGGCGCGCCACCACGGCCGAGGCGGCCCAGGGCTGGCTCGCCTATGGCGACCCGGCCGGCGACCCCCGACTGCGCCAGGCGCTTGCGCAGCGCATGGCCGACATCGGTGTGGCGGCGGCAGCGCCGCAGATCGTCACGACGGTGGGCGCCAGCCACGCGCTGGATCTGATCGCCCGCACGCTGCTCGCGCCGGGCGACGCCGTGCTGGTCGACGAGCCCGGATGGGCGGTTGAGTTCGCGCGGCTGGCGCGGCTGGGCCTGAAGCTGCTGCCCGTGCCGCGCGGCGACGACGGCCCCGACCTGCAGGTGCTGCGCACGCTGGCCGAGGCGCACCGGCCGCGCCTGTACGTCACCGTCTCGGTGCTGCACAACCCCACCGGCGCGTCGCTGGCACCGGCCACGGCGCACCGGCTGCTGCAGCTGGCCGAGGCGCTGGACTTCACCATCGTGGAAGACGACACCTACGCCTGGCTGGCCCCGCCGCACGCCACCCGGGTGGCCCAGCTCGACGGCCTGAAGCGCACCGTCTACGTGTCGGGCTTCTCGAAGATCCTGGTGCCGCAATGGCGCGTGGGCTACGTGGCCGCCGCCCCGGCCCTGGCCGAGCGGCTGATCGACGCCAAGATGCTGAGCACGCTCACCACCCCGGCCCCGCTGGAGCAGGCCGTGGCCTGGTGCCTGGAGCAAGGGCAGCTGCGCCGGCACGCCGAGCGTGTGGCCGCGCGCCTGGCCGCCGCGCGCACCCGCGCCGTACGGCTGGCGCGCGAGGCCGGCTGCCGCTTTGCCGCGCCGCCGCAGGGCCTCTTCGGCTGGCTGGACGTGGGCGCTAACACCGAGCGGCTGGCCCACTGGCTGCTGGACGAGGGCTGGCTCACCGCACCGGGCAGCCTGTTCCACGCCACGCCGCGCCCGACCACGCTGATGCGCGTGAACTTCGCCACCGCGCAGGACGCGCGCTTCTGGCAGCGACTGCAGGTCCTTCGAGATAGGGGAGTGCGAACATTCGGACACAATTGAAACAGCTCCACCGATCGTGAACTAAGCACGCCAGCGTCCAATCCCGCCACACGCAACGAGCCACAGGCAACCCGCCCGAGGCGACAGCAAGCCGGCGGGCCCCCGCCGAGCGCTCAGCAAGGTTTCAGCACTCAGCGCTTCCATGCCTTTCCATTCCACCCAGCCAGCCTCCGGCGCCGGCGCCGCTGCAGGGCGATCAGCGGACTTCATGGTCGGCCGCGTCAGCGAGGAGACGCTCGACTCCAGTGCGGGCGGCACGCGGCTGAGTTCGCTCACGCCGTCGTTGATGGCCGACCTGCAGCGCTTCGGCAGCGAGGCAGCCGGCGGCGCGCTGGACATTCTGGCCATGCTGGCCGCGGCGGTGCGCCACGGGCGGGCGCTGCGCGCCATGGTGCAGGTGGAGCAGCACGCCGTGCCGTTGACGCTGTTCCCGACGCAGCGACTGGCGCACTCGCCGTTGCCGATGGTGACCCTGCTCAGCGGCCGCGTGCAGGACTGGCGGCTGCTGCAGGTGGGCCCCGCCCAGATGAGCGCACCGGGCGCCGCCGAGCTGCAATCGCTGGCGCACAACTTCACGCCGCTGCCGCTGCTGCTGTGGGCGGTGTCGCAGCGCGGCTCGCGCGAGACGCTCTTGCCAGAGATCGCCGGCACCGCGGCTTACCGTGTCACGCCGTCGGCCGACTTGCGGCTGCTGGACCTGACGGGCACCGTGCTGGCTGCCGTCGAGCGGCTGCGGCGCAATACCACCAACCTGCGCGAGATCGCCACCTGGCCCGGCTTCGACAAGGGCCGCGCGCAGCGGCTGCTCAACGGGCTGTACCTGCAGGCCGCGCTGCTGGTCAGCCGCACGCACCCGGCGGCCACCAACGACAGCTGGGCGCACTGAGCACGGCCGGGTCGGCGCGCGAGACCGCGCTGCCGCGCGATGGAAGAGGCCACCGGGTCGGCCTGCTCGATCCCGGCAAGTGCCGGTTCGAAGTCGGTGGCGCCCGACCGATGAAGCTCCACTGGGCAAAGTCTGCTTGACTTGATTGCCTGACTGACCTGACTGAGCCCGGGTCCGGCGGTCCGCGCTGCGGCGTGCACAGCCCCGGGTGGCCTGCCCTGCCGCGCCCGAGAGCGAGGCCCGGCGGCCCGGTCAGGTCAACGCGCCCCGAGCGCCTCCCAGCGTTCCAGACAGCTCATCAGCTGCTGCTCGATCTCCTCGTGCCGCCGGCTGAGTTCGCCGGCCCGTGACGCCTCGCGCGCATAGAAGGCCGGGTCGGCCAGGCTCGCTGCGATGAGCCGCTGCTCGGCTTCTAGTGCCTCGATGCGCGCGGGCAGCGCCTCCAGCTCGCGCTGCTCCCTGTAGGTGAGTTTGACGCGTGCCGGGGCACCCGGCGGCGCAGGCGCGGCCAACGGCCCGGAGGGTGCCGCCAGGGCCGGCGGCAGCGAGACCGGCCGCACCACCCTGGCACGTTCACGCTGCTCCTTCCACACCTCGTAGCCACCCTCGTACTCGCGCCACAGCCCGGGGCGCCCGCCGAAGGACGCGTCGCCCTCCCAGGCGATGGTGCTGGTGACCACGTTGTCGAGGAAGCGCCGATCGTGGCTGACAAGGAACACCGTGCCCTCGTAGTCCTGCAGCAACTGCTCCAGCAACTCCAGCGTGTCGATGTCCAGGTCGTTGGTCGGCTCGTCCAGCACCAGCACGTTGGCCGGCAGCGCGAACAGGCGCGCCAGCAGCAGGCGGTTGCGTTCGCCGCCGGACAGCGTGCGCACCGGCGAGTTGGCGCGCTCGGGAGCGAAGAGAAAGTCGCCGAGGTAGCTCATGACGTGCTTGCGCACGGGCCTGGACGCGCCGGCGCCGAACTCGATCCACTCGCTGCCCGGGCTGATGGTGTGGGCCAGCGTCGCCTCCAGGTCCAGCGCGGCGCGCATCTGGTCGAAGTACGCCACCTCCAGCCGCGTGCCGCGGCGCACCGTGCCCGCCGTGGGAACGAGCTCGCCGAGGATGAGCCGCAGCAGCGTGGTCTTGCCCACGCCGTTGGGGCCGATGAGGCCGACCTTGTCACCGCGCAGCAGCGTGGCGCTGAAGCGGTCGATGAGCAGCCGCTCGCCAAAGCGCATCGACACCGCGTCCAGCTCGGCGACGATGCGCCCGCCGGGCGGCGCAGCGTCCACGCCCAGGCGCACGCGGCCCAGCTGCTCGCGGCGGGCGGCGCGCTGCTCGCGCAGCCGCACCAGGCGCGCCACGCGGCCCACGCTGCGCGTGCGGCGCGCCTCGACCCCCTTGCGCACCCACACCTCCTCGGCGGCCAGCAGCTTGTCGGCCCGCGCGTGGGCCAGCGCCTCGGCCTCCAGCTCGCGCGCCTTGGCCGCCTCGTAGGCGGCGAAGCTGCCCGGGTAGCTGCGCAGCCGGCCGCGGTCGAGCTCGACGATGCGCGTGGCCACCGCATCGATGAAGGCCCGATCGTGCGAGACGAACACCAGCGCGCCGCGGCGCCGCGCGAGCAGCTCCTGCAACCACTCGATGGCGTCGATGTCGAGGTGGTTGGTCGGCTCGTCCAGCAGCAGCAGCGCCGGCGCCGCGGCGAGTGCGCGCGCCAGCGCCACACGCTTGCGCTGGCCGCCGGAGAGCGCCGCCACCTGCGCGGCGCCATCGAGCGCCAGCCGCTGCAGCGCCTCGCGCACGCGCTGCTCCCAGGTCCAACCCTGGTGCGCATCGACCAGCGCGTGCAGGCGGTCCAGCTCCTCGGCCGCCGCGTGGTCGTGTGCAGCCTGCTCGAAGCGCTCGCGCAGGGCGCGCGCTTCGGCCACGCCTTCGGCGACCGCATCGAAGACGCTGGCTCCGTCGCCGAACGCCGGCTCCTGCGCCACATAGGCGCGCGCCGGGCCGGCCCCGGCCACCGCGGCGGCCAGCTGCAGCTCGCCGTCGTCAGGCCGCTCGAGCCCGGCGAGGACCTTCATCAACGAGCTCTTGCCCTCGCCGTTGCGGCCGATCAGCGCCACCCGTTCACCCTCGTGCAGGGCGAGCGAAGCCCCGTCCAGCAGCGCGCGATGGCCGTACGCGAGGTGCGCGTCGGCCAGGGTCAACAGGGTGGCCATCGGCGGCGGGCTCGAGCTTGACGTCGCGGTGCTAGAACGACAGCCGCAGGCCGGCGGTGAGCGCCCCCACCACGGCGGTGCCGGTGTCGCGGCCCTCGCCGCTGGTGGCGTCCCAGCCGATCTCCAGCGCAGCCTGCGGCCCCAGGTGCAGCACCATCGCCAATCCGGCGGTCGCCGTGAACAGCCGCTGCGCGCCGACGTCGTCGCTGCGCGAGTGCCGGACGTCGGCCAGGCCGACGCGCAGCAGCCCCTCGCTGGCGGGGCCGAAGGGCAGCGAGAACACCGCGCTCACCCCGAGCGACTGCATGCCCAGCGTGTCGCGCGGCGTGCGCCCGTTGTCCACCCGCGCGCGGCCGTAGTCGGTCCAGGCACCCTCCACGCCGAGGTGCCGGCCGAAGCGGTAGCCCAAGGCCACCTTGCCAACCCCGGCGCGGCCATGCGCACAGTCGTCGTAGTAGTAGTAACTGCTACGGCAGTCGTACTCGTACTGGCTGCCGCCGGCAGCGAACAGCACGTAGGGCCCGGGCCGTTCCGTGTGCCAGGCCGGCGGCGCGACGGGGGCGCGGGTGGGCGGCTGCGCTTGAGCCCAGGCGGGCGCGGCAGCCACGGCCGCCAGGCCCATGAGCAGCCGCCGCAGCTTGCGTCGCCAGCACTGCAGCCGGCCATCTCTGTTCATCATCATCATCGCCTCCCCGCCGCGACGGCACGGCCTGCGTGGCACGCTAGCACAGGGGCCGGCGCTGCCGTTGAGCGCGCGCGGCGCTGCGCCACCGCGCTTGCCGCCACGCATAGCATTGCCGCATGCTGCAACGCCGTCCCTGGGTGCCCGCCCATTGCGAAGATCTGGTGCAACAAGTGGCCACGGCCACCGCCGGCGACACCGCGGCCGGGTTGGACGCCACGCTGCACCGACTCGTCGAGGACAACCGCCGCATCCACGACCGCGAGGGCATCAACCTCAACCCGGCCAGCAACGTGATGAACCCGCGGGCCGAGGCGCTGCTGGCCGCCGGGCTGGGCCCGCGCGCTTCGCTGGGCTACCCGGGTGAAAAGTACGAGACGGGCCTCGAGGCCATCGAGCGCATCGAGGTCGTCGCCGCGGAGCTCGCCGCCGAGGTCTTCCAGGCGCGCCACGCCGAAGTGCGCGTGGGCTCCGGGGCGCTGGCCAACCTCTACGTCTTCATGGCCACCTGCCGCCCGGGCGACACGATCATCGCGCCGCCGGCGCAGATCGGCGGCCACGTCACGCACCATGCCGCCGGCGCAGCGGGTCTGTACGGCCTGCGCACCGTGCCCGCGCCGGTCCACGCCGATGGCTACACGGTCGATGTCGATGCGCTGCGGCGGCTTGCACGCGACGTGCGGCCCCGGCTCGTCACGCTGGGCGGCAGCCTGAACCTGTTCCCGCACCCGGTGGCCGCGGTGCGCGGCATTGCCGACGAGGTGGGCGCGGTGTTGATGTTCGACGCCGCGCACTTGTCAGGCATGGTGGCCGGCGGCGCCTGGCCCAACCCGCTCGCCGAAGGTGCGCAGGTGATGACGATGAGCACCTACAAGAGCCTGGGCGGCCCGCCGGGCGGGCTGGTGGTGGGCAACGACGCGGCGCTGTTCGAACGCATCGACGCCATCGCCTACCCGGGCCTGACCGCCAACTTCGACGCCGGCCGCGTGGCCGCGCTGGCGCTCGGCCTGCTGGACTGGAAGGAGCACGGCCGCGCCTACGCCCGCGCCATGCAGGAAACGGCACGCGCGCTGGCCACGGTACTGGGCCGCGCAGGGATGCCGTTGTTTGCGGCCGAACGCGGCGGCACCACCTCGCATCAACTGGCGCTGCTTGCCGCACGCTGGGGCGGCGGGCAGGCGGCAGCACGACGGCTGGCCGAGGCCCGGCTCTTTGCCTGCGGCATCGGCCTGCCTACGCCCGAGGTGGCCGGCGATGTGAACGGCCTGCGACTGGGCGTGCCCGAGGTCGTCAGGCTGGGCATGGAGCCGCAGCACATGGATGAACTGGGTTCGCTGGTTGCGGCGGCACTGCAGGCGCCCGATGCGGGCGCCGCTCGCGCGCTGGCGCCCGAGGTCACTGCCTTCCGCCAGCGCTTCGGGCCCGGGCTGCGCTACGTGCGCGGCTGAGCGCGCTGCGCGGCCTGTGCCCAAGATCGACCAGTCCCTTCGCGCGGGTCACGCTGGGCTGAACCTGGATTCGGCAGTTCAGACCATCGTGGTCACTCGCGCTTGAAGGCCGCGGCAAGCAGAGGTTCGGCATCCGAGAGAGTGGGACACCACGACGGTGCCTGCACAGACCCGGGTGGCCTGCCCTGCCGCGCCCGAGGGCGATCGGCGCCCCGGAGCGAAGCGCAGGGGTCCCGGCTCGGCACGAGCCGGGCAGGCCGACGGTGTATCCGTCGGCCTCGCCCTCGGGCGCGGCAGAGCAGGCCACCCGGGTCTGTGCCGGCCGCAGCGCGTCGGTGCCATCGCTGACCAACTGACTGACCTGAACTCACCTCACGCTCACCCCCACGCACCTGAAGCCGGTTCGAGGGTGTTGGCCCGCCAAGGCTGCCGGGGTGTCCGGCGCGGCCAGACAAGCCGGCGCGTCAGGCCACCGCTCGCGAAGCGGCGCGATGCCATTCGCTGCCGCCGTAGTGCTGCTCCTGCTCGCGCGCGGCGTCAACGAGTTTGATCACGTGCTCGTCGCGTTCGGCAAGCGCCGTGGCAACCAGCTCGGGCCAGGGCCGAGGCACCAGCACCGCGGGCGCCGGTTGCAGCCGTGCCGCGACGACGCCATGCGCATAGGCCTGCCAGAACCAGCGCCATGCCTGGGTGAGCGCCTCATCGCCGTCAACCAAGCGCGCCAGCACGCGCATCGCGCGAGTGGCGGTCACCAGGTGCAGCGCGGTGAAGTTGCCGCTCTCGGCATAGGCGAAGGCGGCGGCGCGCGCCAGCCGCTCGGGCGTGGCCGCGTCGACGATGAGCCGTGCCGACTGCCGATTCACCGTGCCGCCGGCCGCTGCGTCGCGCATGCGGCCGGCGATCGAGGCGGCGCCCGACGTGCCGGCGCGCAGCCCGCGCAGCACCTGCGCCGGGTCGGCGACGCCCGGCCGCACTGACGCAGGCAACGACAGCTCGCCCAGCGGCAGGTGAAAGGCTGCCCAGTGCGCCAGGCCCTGCGCCACTTCGCCGGAATGACCAGCCTGCACGCCTGCCGCCGTGCGGATGAGGCCGTGGAAGGCCGCGGCGCCGACGCCCGGCATCAGCGCCGGCAGCACCTGCGCCAGCACGTCGGCGACGCCTTCGCGCGCAACCCACCGCTCGAACAGGCCGATGTACATCGGCCAGGCGTGCCGCTGCCCGAGCCGCCCCGCCCAGGCATCGCCCGCCGGCCAGGGCACGCAGGCTCGCGCCGGCAGCAGCTTCTTGTCGGCGACGTAGGCCCTGAAGAACTCGCGCAGCCGGCTCTCCCCCGCACCCAGGCGCGCCAGCGCCAGCAGCGCCATCGGCAGATGGTTCGACAGGCCGGCGCCGTATTCCGGGTCGAACACACCGGCCTCGTCGATCAGGCGGTGCAGCAGCGGGCGATCGAGGACTTCGGTCATCGCGGCAGGCTCGGATCGGCAGCACCACGCCAGCGCGCGGCACACAGCAGGGCCGGCAGTCTCGCGTGCATCACGTCGGCAGGAACAGGCGCAGCACGCGCTCGCCGTCGATATAGCGGTCGGTCGGCTCGAACCCGGCGCGGCCATAGAACTCCAGCAGCTGCGGCGCCGGCTCGACGATGCTGGTGAACAGCTCGCCGAAATGCGGCCGCGTGCGCACGTGCTCGATGACCAGGCGCAGCGCCGCCAGCCCGATGCCCTGGCCCTGCCAGGCCTGGTCGACCATCAGGCGCCAGAGGAAGAACTGCGGGTCTTCGGGCTCGGCCACGCGGCTGGGGTCGTACAGCATCACGAAGCCGGCCAGCTCGTCGCCGGCGTAGATGGCACGCGGCCAGGCCTCTCCGTATACCGCCGCCTGCGCCATGCTCTTGGCGTTGGGCGCCACCTGGCGACCGCCGTCGCCGGCGTCCAG
>JAEUPD010000246.1 GCA_016788525.1 Rubrivivax sp. | reverse complement strand
TCGCCAGGTTGCCCCGCGTTACCGTTCGACTTGCATGTGTAAGGCATGCCGCCAGCGTTCAATCTGAGCCAGGATCAAACTCTTCAGTTCGATCTTGAATGTTGCTCATGGAATTGAAGTGAACTTTCTTCACTTGCTGTTCCGTGAGCGTTTGCGGTTGCGGACCTGAGCCCGCAGCCATGGCATTCGCCTTCAAACGCCCACGCTTATCGGCTGTATGTTGTTAAAGAGCTTGCCTTTCGGCGCGCCGACCTCATGATCAGCGAAGACAGCGATTCTGGCACGTTCTGATAACCAGTGTCAAGCGCTAGGTCTTTTCGCCACCGACCACCAAGCCACCTCGGGGCTGGCCGTTGGCAACCTGTCGTGGTGCACGGATGACGTCAGCTTCACCGCGGCCAGAACTCGACAGTTTAACACTTCCGAGTGGCCGCCAGGTCGCTGGCCCACTCACTGCCGCAGCTTGCCGCGAACCGTTCGTGTCGCCGCTTCCGGGGCGTCGGCGTCTAGCGCGATGCGCTGGAGCTCGGTCAGCTGACGCGTGTCGGTGCGAAGCACGCGCTGCTTCACCTCCGCGATGCAGGACGGGTGCATGGAGAAGCTGCGCAGACCAAAGCTGAGTAGGAGTTCGGTGAACGTCGCGTCGCCCGCCATCTCTCCGCACACGCTTACTGGCTTGCCGGCGGTTGCAGCGGCGGCGATGACTTGCTGCAGCAGCGCAAGCACGGCCGGATGCCATGGGTCGTACAGATGGCTGACCGCCTCATCGGCACGGTCGATCGCCAACGTGTACTGAATCAGGTCGTTGGTGCCGACGGACACGAAGTCGAAGTGCCGCAGGAACCGGCTGATCACGACGGCGGCAGCCGGCACCTCGATCATTGCCCCCACGGTCACCGACCCCTGCGCCTTGCCGGCATCGCCCAGCTGCTGGCGGGCACGCGCGATGGCTTCTTGAATGGCGTGGATCTCGCCGAAGTGGGCCACCATCGGCACCAGCACCTGCACCGGCCCATGTGCGGCCGCACGCAGGATGGCGCGCAGCTGCTGCCTGAACATCCCCGGCTCGGCCAGGCTCCAGCGGATCGCGCGCAGCCCAAGCGCCGGATTCAGCCCATGGTCGTGCCTCGCCTCCGCGGCGCCTGCCCGCTCCAGTGGCTTGTCAGCGCCGACATCCACGGTCCGAATGGTTACCGGCAGTCCTCGCATCGCCTGCACCGCTTCCCGGTACGCCTCGTACTGTTCATCCTCGTCGGGCAGTGCCCCCCCACGGTTCATGAACAGGAACTCGGTCCGGAAGAGACCCACCCCCATCGCGCCCGCCGCGAGGGCAGTGTCGGCGTCGCCGGGAAGTTCGATGTTCGCAAGCAACTCGACCACATGCCCATCCAGCGTCACAGCCGGCGTGTTGCGCAGCCGCGCCAGACGCGCGCGCTCGAGCTCACTCTGGCGCTGCCGGAACCGGTATTCCTCCAGCACGATGGGCGGCGGGTTGACCACCACCACGCCTGTATCGCCATCGATGACCACCCAGTCGTCCTGGCGGATCAGGCGGCTCGCCTCCCGCGCGCCCACCACCGCCGGAATATCCATGCTGCGCGCGACGATCGCGGTATGCGAGGTCCGTCCGCCGACGTCGGTGACGAACCCGGTGAAGACGCTGCGCTTGAACTGCAGCATGTCCGCGGGTGACACGTCGGCCGCCACAAGCACCAGGGGGTCTTCGCCGGCGAAGTCGCGCGCCGCCGCAGGCGTTGCCACCACCGCCCCCCGCCACACGGGCGCCGCCGCACTCGCCACGCCCGCCGCCTGCCCCGGGCCCGCGCCACCATTGCCCGATGCTGGAGGCACCGCCCCGGCAGCCGGTGTCGTCGGCACCCCCGGGGCAATCTGCGTCAGCTCGCGCAACATGCGCTCGACCACCTGCTCCACGTCGGCCTTGCGCTCGCGCAGGTACGGATCCTCCATCTCGTCAAACTGCCGCGCCAGCACCTCCAGCTGTGCCGACAGTGCCCACTCGGCGTTGTAGTGACGGTCGCGCACCCAGTTCTTGGTGGCCGCAATCACGGTCTCGTCGTGCAGCAACATCAGGTGCACGTCCAGCAGCGCCGCCAGTTCATGCGGCGCCTCCGGCGGCATGTCGGCCTTGAGGACTTCCAGCTCGTCGGCAACGGCATTGCGCGCCAGGCGCAACCGCTCGATCTCCTGCGGCACATCGGCTGCAGCGATGTAGTAGTGCGCGACGTCGACCCGGCTGGAAGCCACCAGCACCGCGCGACCGATCGCCACGCCGCGCGACACCTGGATGCCGAAAACCTGGATGCTCATCGCGTCCTGCTGCTCCGCGAGCGCCGTGCGGCGTTCACTCGCCCTCGCCGAAGCGAGCGTCGATCAGCTGCCGGATCGCCTGCATCGCGGCATCCTCGTCAGCGCCGTCCGTCTCGATCTCCACTTCTGACCCCATGCCCGCCGCCAGCATCATGACGCCCATGATGCTCTTGGCATTCACCCGGCGGCCGTTGCGCGCCAGGTGCACTTCGCACCCGAAGCTGCCGGCCAGCTTCGTGAGCTTGGCCGACGCACGGGCATGCAGCCCCAGCCTATTGCTGATCGTGATGGCCGTCTTGATCATGTCCGGGTCTGGGGCCGGGCTGGTTCTGTCGCGGCGTCGGGTTGGCCTGCATCACCCCATGCGTGGCCCCGGCCACGGCGCGCTGCGCCAGCTCGTCCAGGGGCAGGTCCGGGCTGCCCAGCGTGCGCCACAGCATCGGCACATTCACGCCGGTCACGATGCGCGCGCGCGGCATCCCGGCCGCCGCCCGCTGGCAAGCGGTGCAAGGGCTGGCGCCGAAGGCGTCGGTCAGCACCAGGACCTCCTGCCCACCCATCACCTGCAACGCGCGCCGCACCGCCAGCTCCGGCTCGTGGTCGTCGGGCGCGATGTCGACTGCCGCCACGATGCCGACGCGCTCAGGGTAGGCGTGCGCAGCCACCGCACGCAAGGCGCTGGCCAGCGGGGCGTGGGCAACGATCAGCAGCATCGACATGGTGGGCAAGCCCCGGCGCGCAACCGGGCATCAGGTGCGCCCGCTTCAGGCCGGCGCATTATCGGCAACACCGCCGGGCCGCAGCAGCCAGCCGTACGCGGCCACCGAGCAGGCCGCGAACACCGCGAAGGCGGCACGAAAGGCCCCCACGTCACTGGCCCCGAGCGCCAGCGCGGCATCGACGAGCAGCCCGATGCCCCACTGGATCGAGAACACCCCGGAGAAGATGACCAGGTTGAACGCCGACAGCGCGCGCCCGGCCAGCGCCGCCGGGAAAGCCGCACCCACGGCGGGCTGGCTGACCGTCACGAAGGTGCACGCCACGCACCAGGCCGCCCAGTGCCAGGCCCCAGCAGCCGGTCCGAGCGCGATGTTGCCCACCAGCACCAGCAGCGCCAGCGGCAGCCCCAGGCGCATCAGCCGCATGGCATGGATGCCGCGCGCCGCCAGCCGGGGCATCACGGCGCCCCAGGTCATGAACGCGATCAACATCGCCAGATTGATGGCGAACAGCCCTCGTGCGGCGCCCGCGGCATCGAGCCCGGCCACGCGGGTGAGCCAAGGCCCGGCCCAAAGTGCCTGCACGGCGATCATGCCGCCGTAGATGAAGAAGCCCGCCGGCGCGGTGCGCGTGAACAGCGGGTGGCGCACGATCTCCCGGTACCCTCCGCCGCCCTCGCCAGGGGTGCCCGAAGCCACCGCAGCGTCGTGCGGCACCCACATCGCCACCAGCAGCATCGCCACGCAGAGCAAGGCCGCCGCCACCCAGAAGATGCCGCGCCAACCCAGCGCCGGGAGCAGCCACTGCACCGGCAGAGTCGAGGCCACCATGCCCAGCGAACCGGTCATCAGCATCCACGAGTTGGTGCGCAGTTGCACCGCCGGCAGCAGCCAGCGCCGGTAGCAGGTCAGCGGCGCCATCAGGCACGCCGCCACGCCCACGCCGATGAGCATGCGAGCCATCACCAGCGTGGGCAGGCCACGCGCCTGCGAGAAGGCCACGCAGCCGAGGACGGCGACGGCAAGGAGCACCAGCAAGGTGCGACGCGGTCCGAACCGGTCCAGCGAGCGGCCCAGCGGCAGCTGCATGGCGGCGAAACCGATGAAGTACGCGCCGGCAAGCAAGCCGAGGTCCGCCGCCCGGAGCCCCAGTTCGACGCTGAACACCGGCGCCAGCGTGGCCGTCACCGCGCGCAGCAGCGCCGAGAGGAAGTAGGCCGTCGCAAACGCCGCGAACATGGCCAGCACCGCGGCCACGCCCAAGCCGCGCGCCGCCTCAGCAGCGCCGGGCTCGGCCTGCCGCACGCCGACGCGGCTCACGACCTCACCTGCAACGCCTCGAAGAACGGGTCAGCCGCTGCACCCGCCGGCCGGCTGCCCACGACCGTGGCCTGGAACACCTGGGTGCCGTGCGCGAACAGCACCAGGCGCGCATGCACCTCGCTGCCATCGGGCCGACGCCCCTGCAGCCACCATTGGGCGCTGAGTACGTTCGGAGTGGCACCGGGAACCACCGCGACGTGGCGGCCGCGCACCTCGCCACGGATGTTTGCCTGCGCACTGCGCCTGCACGCCTCGAGCACCTCGGCCACCCGCCGCGGATCGCCAGCGTCCACGGCGGCCAGCGCCCAGGTCCACTCGCCGGCCTTGCACGCCTGCATCGAAAGCGGCAAGGCCAGGTCGGCCAGCGTCACCATGCGCGTCGAACCGGCAGGCCTGCATGGCAGCATGCCGACCGCCGAAGTTCCCGGCACGCGCGCTTCGCGCCAGTCCAACGTCGGCGAACATGCGGCCACGGTCCACGCCGCCACCCAAGCCACGCCCCGGCCGACGCGACCGGTCACCGACCCCGGCTCCGATCGTGTGAACGAGCGCCGCAAAGACATCGCGGCGATTATCCCGGCGCGCCCATCCCGCACGCCCGGCCCGCGTCGCGCGCAAAGGCGCACCCGACAATGCCCACGTGAACCGCCTCAACACCCCCGCCCCGCCCCTGCCTGCCGGCGCATTGCAGGGCGTGCGCGTCCTAGACCTCTCGCGCGTGCTCGCCGGACCCTGGTGCACACAGACGCTGGCCGACCTCGGCGCCGACGTCGTCAAGATCGAACGCCCGCCCTCGGACAAGCACCCCGGCGGCGACGACACACGCGGCTGGGGCCCGCCCTTCCTGAAGGACCGGCAGGGCCATGACACGGCCGAGGCCGCCTACTACCTCGGCGCCAACCGCAACAAGCGCTCGGTCACCGTGGACATCGCCCGGCCCGAAGGCCAGGCCCTCATCCGCCGCATGGCCGCGCAGTGCGACGTGCTGGTGGAGAACTACAAGGTTGGCGACATGGCGCGGTACGGCCTGGACCACGCCAGCCTCGCGCCGGGTTGCCCGAGGCTCGTCTACTGCTCGATCACCGGCTACGGCCAGAGTGGCCCCTACCGGGAACGCGCCGGCTACGACTACGCCATCCAGGGCCTGGGCGGGCTGATGAGCGTGACCGGCGAGCGTGACGACCTGGCTGGCGGCGGCCCGCAGAAGGTGGGCGTCGCGGTCGCGGACCTCTTCACCGGCATGTACGCCACCGTGGCCATCCTCGCCGCGCTGCGCCACCGCGACACCACGGGCCAGGGCCAGGCCATCGACATGGCACTGCTCGACACCCAGGTGGCGATGCTTGCCAACCTGGGGGCCAACTACTTGGTCACCGGCCAGGCCCCGCGACGCGCCGGAAACGCCCACCAGAACATCGTGCCCTACCAGGTGTTCGAGGTGGCCGACGGCCATCTCATTCTGGCCGTCGGCAACGACGGGCAGTTCACCCGTTTCTGCACGGTGGCCGGCTGCGCCGAGCTGGCCACCGACCCACGCTTCTCGCGCAACGCTGAACGCGTGCGGCACCGCCAACTGCTGGTGCCGATGTTGGCCCAGCGCCTGCGCACTCGGTCGCGCGCCGACTGGCTGGCGGCGCTCGAAGCGGCGAACGTGCCCTGCGGGCCGATCAATGACCTGGCCGACGTCTTCGCCGATCCGCATGTCGCGGCCCGCGGCATGACCGTGGGCGTCGACCACCCACTGAACCCCGCTCTGCGACTGGTGGCCAGCCCGATGAAGCTCACGGCCACGCCGGTGTCCGTTCGCCGGCCTCCCCCGTTACTCGGCCAGCACACCGATGAGGTGCTGGCCGAGTTCGGGCTGGGCAGCGCAGAAGTGGCCCGACTGCGTGCACTTGGCGTGATAGGTTCCGCATCCCCGCAGGCAGGCACCTAGGGTGAACCCCAGGGCGAGGGATTGGCACACCCGGTTACATCCAGCACAGTTATCCACAGGGGAGCCACAATGCGACCCCAACCTACTCCAAGGTTTTCCACTGCCGTGCCACCGACAGCGCCGCACGAAGTGAGCAAACCCTCGTCGCCATGGACCTCTCGGACGTCAAAGGCAATTCAAGCGAAGCGCGCCGCGCACCCATGATCGCGACCGACCCGCACGACCTCGTCGCCCAACTCGGCAGCGAAGTAGCCACGGTGCTCTCCACGGCACTGGAACGCGTCACGACGCTGGCCACCACCGGCAAGATCGACCGCGCCTCCTTGCGCGCATTGCGCGAGGAGGTCGACCACGCTCGCCGCGTCGCCATCATGGGCCAGCAGGTCAGCCGGCTGGCCGCCGGCCGCGTGCGCGTGGCCCACGAGCGCATCAACCTCACAAACCTGCTGCGCGAAGCGCTGCGCCAGCGCGGCCGCGAGATCGAAGCCCGAGGCATCGAGGTGCGCCAGGTGCTCGCCCCGGCCGAGGTCTCCAGCGACACCACCTTGTCCTTCTCGTTCCTGCAGGCGGTGCTCGACTGGTCGTTCGAACACGCCGTGTCGCGCGTCGACCTGGCGCTCGATGTGCGCAGCTGGCCGGCCCGCGCGCGGCTGGTGTGCAGCTTCGCCTTCGAGCACCCCGACCGTGTCGACACCGCGTTTTCGCAGATGGAAGTCGAGCGCGGCCGCACGGTGGAGACGATGTCGTGGCGTCTCGTGCATCAGACGGCCGCGGTGCTGGGCCTCACGGTGCAGCGCAAGGACGACGCCGGGCGCACCACGCTGACGGTGGAGTTCCCCGAGACCCTGCCGGCGCGCCTGGACTCGCTGATCCCAAGCACCGAGGCCGAACCCGAGGAGCTCGGCACGCTGTTCGCCAACTCCCAGCCGCTGGCCGGCCGCCACGTGCTGGTGGTGGCGCCGCGGCGAGAAGTGCGCAACACCGTGCGCGAGGCCGTGCGCAACATGGGTCTGATGGTCGACTACGTCACCTCGCTCGAGGAGGCGGCGCAGTTCTGCCGCGCCAGCATGCCGCACGCGCTGGTGTTCGAGGGCACGCTGCGTGGCGAGCGCTTCGAGCGCCTGCGCGCAGAGTGGCTGGAGTCGGTGCCCAACCTGGCCTTCGTGCAGATCGCCGAGCAGGGCAAGGCCTTCGAGCTGCTGCACGACGCAGGGCGCCAGTTCGCCAGCGTCGGGCGCGACGCCATCCTGCAGCAGCTGCCCGCAGCGCTGAGCTTCGAGCTCTCGCGGCTGGTGGGCGACGGCAGCTGAGCCGGCGCACGCGCACCCCCTGCAGCCTGCGCGCGCCCCTCTGCGGCCCGCGCGCGCATGCCCCGGCACGCGCCCAGGGCGCCCTGGAGCGGCCGCCCTGCCACCGGCACAATGCGCCGCCGTGCCGCACCGACCCGCCGTGACCACCGAACACCTGCAGCGGCGCCGACGCGCGGCGTTGACGGGCGCCGCCTCTGCGTTCCTCCTGTGGGCCGGCGGCTGCGCCCGCCGCGAGCCGGCGCCCGCCTTCAGCTACACGCTGCTCGACGGCCGCACCGCGCACACCACCGAGGCCCTGCGCGGCAAGGTCGTGCTGGTCAACTTCTGGGCCACCAGTTGCGCCACGTGCGTGCGAGAGATGCCCGAGCTGGCCGCCGCCTCGCAGGCCCTGCACGCCCGCGGGCTGCGCACGCTGGCGGTGGCCATGCCGTACGACGCCCCGGCGCGCGTGGCCGGCTTCGCCGAGCGGCATGCACTGCCGTTCGATGTGGTGATCGACCTGCAAGGCAGCATCGCGCGCGCCTTCGGCAGCGTGCAGGCCACGCCCACCACCTTCGTCATCAGCCGCCGCGCCGAGATCGTGCAACGCATCGTCGGTGCGCCCGACTTCACCGCGCTGCGCCAGCAGCTCGAAGCGTTGCTGGGCGAGGCCGCATGAAGCCGCTTTGGGCAGGCCCGTCGGGCCCCTGCGGCCGGGGCCGGCGATGATTGGCCGCCTCGCGGGCACGCTGGCGGCCAAGGCGCCACCCCAGGTACTGCTCGACGTGCAGGGCGTCGGCTACGAGCTCGATGTGCCGATGAGCACCTTCTACAACCTGCCCGCACTCGGCGAGCCGGTGGTGCTGCTCACGCAGTTCGTGGTGCGCGAAGACGCCCAGCTGCTGTTCGGCTTTCTTACCGCCGCCGAGCGGGCCACGTTCCGCGAACTCACGCGCATCAGCGGCGTCGGCCCGCGCACCGCGCTCTCGCTGCTGTCGGGCCTGTCCGTGGCCGAGATCGCGCAGGCCGTGGCCTTGCAGGACGGCGCACGCCTCGTGAAGGTGCCCGGCATCGGCAAGAAGACCGCCGAGCGGCTGCTGCTCGAGCTGAAGGGACGCCTCGGCCCCGAGCTCGGTGCGTCGCAGGCCGCGCCACTGGACGACGCCCAGGCGGACATCACGCAGGCGTTGCTGGCGCTGGGCTACAACGAGCGCGAGGCGCAGGCCGCACTGAAGGCGCTGCCGCCCGGCATCGGGGTGAGTGAAGGCATCAAGCTGGCGTTGAAGGCGCTGAATCGCTGAGCTGAGCTGAACTCCCGCAGCTCACTTACCCTGGATCCGGCAGTTCAGACCTTCGTTATCACTCGCGCTTGGGGGTCGTGGCGAGCAGAGGTACCGCCCGCAGCGCAGCGCCGCGCGGGACGCGAGGCTCGGCGTCGCCGTCGAGCCCTGCGGGCCCGCGACAGGCGCAGCCTGGCGCGGACGCCGGGCCTCGCCCTCGGGCGCGGCGGGGCAGGCCACCCGGGTCTGTGCACGCCGCAGCGCGTCGATGCAGACTGTGATCTGAACTCACCTCACTCACTCGAGGTTCAGCGGGGGTCGATCGCGGCGGCCGGGCAGGGATGCCTGCTGGCCTAGCTAGCGCGTGTCGGCGTCGCGGCTACCTCGCCCCGGGCCGCCGCCCCCGCGTGCTCACCAGCCAGAGGCCCCCGCACACCGCGGCCAGCGCCACCACCAGCCGCAGCGTCAGCGGCTCGCCCAGCAGCCAGGCGCCGGCCAGCAGGCCGAACATCGGCGTCAGCAGCGTGAACACCGAGATCTGCGTGGCCGGGTAGTGCGCAATCAGCCAGAACCACGCCAGGTACGAAGCGAACGTGATGATGGTGATCTGGAAGGCCAGCACGGCCCAGGTCGACCACCGGGGCGCCGCCGGCCACACCTCGCCGGCCCAGGCGCCGGCCAGGCTGAGCAACAGCGCCGAGACGGCCAGCTGGTACAGCAGCGCCATCTCGGCGCTGACCCGCGAGACCGCACTGGCCCGCAGCGCCAGCGTGGTGGCGCCCCACAGCACCGCCGCCGTGATGCCCAACGCGTCGCCCAGCCACTGCCGCGGCGCCCCCCGAGCGCCGGTGAAACCCTCGGCAAAGGCCCACACCACGCCGGCGAACGCCATCACCAAGCCCGCCCATTGCCAGCCGGCCAGCCGCTCGCTGCGTGCGACGAAGGGCATGCCCAGCGCCACCACGAACGGCGCCGTGTAGAGAAACACCACCATGCGCGAGGCGGTGGTGAACTGCAGCCCGTAGAACATGCAGCCGAACTCGGCGGCGAACAGCAGCCCCACCAGCAGCCCGCCGCGCCACACCCCGCCCCCGAACTGCACCCGCACGCCGCGCCAGTGCATCCAGGCCAGCAGCAGCAGCGCCGCCCCGGCGGAGCGGGCCCCTGCCTGAAGCAACGGCGGAATCTCGACCAGCGTGAGCTTGATCGCCACCTGGCCCAGCCCCCAGATCACACAGCAGGCCAGCAGCGTGACCACGGCTGTCGTGTCCAGGTGGCTGTGGCGACGGCGTGGCGTGGAGGCCGCGAGGGCGGCTGCATCATCCATCGCGTGATTGTCCGCGCCAGCCAGGCCGGCTCATCCACCCGCTCAGCCCCGCCACCATCAGCGCGCCGGCCACGCCGGCCAGCGCGCCGCTCGCGTGCGCCCATGGCGCCACCGCGATGTCCCACCCGGCCGCGTGGGCCAGCGGCCCGCGCCAAGGCTGCTCCAGCAGCACCTTTGCCGCGAGGCCTGCGGCGATCGCCCCGCCCACCCCACGCGCAGGCCCGCGCCGTGTGGCCACCAGCCAGCAGGCCGCCACGGCCACTGCCGCATGCAGCACGCCCGACGCACCCCCGTAGCGCGCCAGGGCCGGTTGCGCCCACAGCCCGGCGTGCGTCAAGGGCCAGGCAAGCGCCCAGGCGAGCGCGGCCGCGGCCGGCAAGCGGGCGGCGCAACCCAGCGCCGCCACCACCACCGCAGCCGCGAGGTTCGCCCCCAGGTGCAGCGGACTCCAGTGCACCCACGCCGCAGTCACCAGACGCCACGGCTGCGCCAGCGCCGCCTCCGGCTGCCAGTCCAGCGCGGCGGCAGGCAGCCACCAGGCGATCACCGACCCGGCCGCCAGGCCCATGCACAGGCCAAGCCAGGCGCGCGGCACCGCACCACCCGGCCACGCTGCGGCTGCGCGCCCCCGCGGCACCGTCGCTCAGGCCGCGGCCGCCGGGCCTGGCGGGGCCGCCACGGCAGCGTCGCCGGCCGCGCCGAACACCGACTGCCAAAGCGCCAGCCCCGCGGCCCGCTCGGCCTGCACCCGGTCAGGCTCGACATGCGTGGGCTGCTCGTCCAGCCGGGCGCGGTGCTGCACGCGGCGCAACTCGCGGTAGGCGTCGGCCGCGGCCGCGCCCACGCCGCGAGGCAACAGCCCCGCAGCCTCGGCACGCTGCAGCAGCGCGATGTTGCCCGCGTTGTCCAGCAGCTCCGGGTGCGCACGGCCGTGGGCCAGCACCAGGAACTGCACCGCGAACTCCACGTCCATCATGCCGCCGGGGCTGTGCTTGACCTCGAAGCGCCCGGCCGGCACGGCGTGCGCGGCGCGCACGCGCTCGCGCATCGCGCGCACTTCCTCGCGCAGGCCGGCCACGTCGCGCGGCGCCGTCAGCACCGCGCGGCGCGTGGCCTCGAAGCGCGCCGCCACCTCGGGCGGCCCGGCCGCGAAACGCGCGCGGGTCAGCGCCTGGTGCTCCCAGGTCCACGCGGTGTTGCTGCCGCGGCCCACCTGGTAGCCCTCGTAGGCCTGCACGGTGGTGACGAGCAGCCCCGAGCTGCCATTGGGTCTGAGCGCCGTGTCGATGTCGAACAGCTCGCCGGCCGCCGTGCGCAGCGTGAGCCAGGTGATGACCTTGCGCACGAACGCGCCGTAGACCTCCTGCGCGCGCTGGCGCGCCTCGTCGCGGACCTTCTCATCGGCCGCCTCGTCGTGGTCGTCGTAGAGGAAGACGACATCCAGGTCGCTGCCGTAACCCAGCTCCTTGCCGCCGAGCTTGCCGTAGGCGATGACGGCCATCGTGCCATCCTCGCGGTGGCGCTTGGCAAAGCGTGCCCAGGCCCAGCGCAGCACGATGGACAGCACGGCATCGGCCAGTGCCGAGAGATCGTCGGCCACCTGCTCGACCGTCAACCGCCCCTCGACGTCGCGCACCAGCGTGCGGAACACCTCGGCGTGGTGGGCATGCCGCAGCGTGTCCAGCAGCTTGTCCTCGTCGTCCTCGCCGGCGCGCGCCCAGGCGGCCCGCCGATCCTCGAGCTCGGCCTCGAAGGCCGCGCGCTCGAAGCGGTCCTGCAACTGGCGCTCGTCGGCCAGCTCGTCGATCACGCCCGGGTGCCGCATCAGGTAGCGCATCGGCCAGCGCGCCAGCCCCAGCAGGCGCAGCAGGCGCCGCAGGACCGAAGGCCGCTCGGCCAGCAGCGCCAGGTACGCCTCGCGCCGCAGCAACGGCTCCACCCAGTCGATGAAGCGCACCGCCGCCGCCTCGCTGCACCAGCCCTCGCGCACCGCCTCGCCGGTGCGTTGCACCAGCCGCCCCAGCCGCAGCCGGCTCTCGTCGCGCAACGCCGCCACACGCGGGTTCTGCGCGAAGGCGCTCACGCGCTCGGCGAGCGCACCTTCGCCCGCGGCCACCAGCTGTTCGCGCAACGCGGGGCTGTCGATGGCCAGCGGCCCGGCGCCGCAGCTTCTGCACGGCGTGCTGCCCTCGCCCGCGCCGCCGCTGCCGGCGCCCTGCCCGTCGCGCAGCAGCGCGTCGAACTCCGCGGCGACGAACTCGCGCACTTCGTCCAGGCGCTCCAGCAGTTCGCAGGCTTCGCGGCGGCAGGTGAGCCCGAGGCTGCGCGCGATCCATGCCAGGTCGCCGTCGTCGGTGGGCAGCAGGTGGGTCTGCTGGTCGTCCAGGTACTGGACGCGGTGCTCGACGTGGCGCAGGAATTCGTAGGCCTCGGCCAGCCGCCGCGCCGTCTGCGGCTTCATCAACCCGCGTGCCACCACGCGGTCCAGCCCGCGCAGCGTGCGCCGCGTGCGGATCTCGGGGAACTGGCCGCCGCGCACCACCAGCAGCAGTTGCACGATGAACTCGATCTCGCGGATGCCCCCGCGCGACAGCTTCACGTCGTTGGCCCGCTCGGGGCGGCCGGCGGCGCGGCGCTGGGCCTCCTCGCGGATCTTGTGGTGCAGCTGGCGCAGGCCCTCGAACACGCCGTAGTCGAGATAGCGGCGATAGACGAACGAGGTGACCAGCGAGCGCAGCGCCAGCGCGCTGCCGCCGGACACCGCCGAGCGCGGCGCCACCACGCGGCTCTTCAGCCACGCGAAGCGCTCCCACTCGCGCCCCTGCACGAGGAAGTACTCCTCCAGCATCGCCAGGCTCACCACCGGCGGGCCCGAGTTGCCGTTGGGCCGCAGCGCCAGGTCGACGCGGAACACGAAGCCCTCGTCGGTGACCTCGCCCACCAGCGCATACAGGCGCTTGGCGACGAAGCTGAAGTACTCGTGGAACGACACCGGCCGCACGCCCTCGGCCGCGGCCGCCGGACCCGCGGGGGCGGTGGTCTGCCGGCCCTGCCCCTCGTCCTCGTAGACGTAGACGAGGTCGATGTCGGAGGAGACGTTGAGCTCGCGCGCGCCGAGCTTGCCCATGCCGACGATCCAGAACTCTACGCGCCGGCCCTCGGCATCGAGCGGCGCACCATGGCGCCGGTCGGCCTCGGCCAGCGCGGCGGCCAGCGACAGCTCCAGCGTCACCTCGGCCAGGTCGGTCATCGCGCCGGTCACGTCGTCGAGGCTGGCCATGCGCGTCACATCCAGCGTCGCCAGGCGCTCGATCACCAGCTGCCGTGCCACGCGCAGCGCGGCCGGCAGCGAGCGCCCGGCGCCCTGCAGCTGCGCAATCAGCGCACACATCCCGGCCTGCCCGGGCAGACCCGGGTTCAGCCAGGACAGCTCGGCCGCGAAGCGGCGGCGCACGCGCTGGACGAAGCGGCTGTGCGCAGGGTCGGCCAACGGCGGTGCCGGCGTCGCCTCGCTGGCGAGCCCCGGATCAAGCGGCATGCTGTCTTCCCCCACTCCCCGCGCGTCCACGTTCGCCCCGGCGGCTGCACGCCACCGGCCCGGTTGTCATGACCCCGCAGCGTAGACGACCCACGCCGGCCCAGGGCACCTGGGGGTCATTCTGATCCTGGCGTCCGGACAGGCAGGGGGCTGGACGGGGCGACCGCGCCGACAATGCGCCGATGGCCCGCCTCAAGATCGCCGCGCTGCAGATGGTCTCGACGCCCGACCTCGGGCGCAATCTCGAAGCCGCCGCCCGCCTCGTCGCCCAAGCCGCGCGCGCCGGCGCCACCCTCGTCGCCTTGCCCGAGTACTTCTGCCTGCTCGGCCGGCGGGACACCGACAAGCTGGCCATCGCCGAAGCCCCCGGTCGAGGCCCGATCCAGCAGTTCATCGCGGCGGCCGCGCGCGAGCATGGCGTGGCGATCGTCGGTGGCACGCTGCCCGTATCCGCGCAGTCGGCGGGCGCCGACGCGAAGGCCGATGCGGGTGCCGGCCCGAGTGCCGGTGCAGGCGCCGGGGACCGCGCCGCAGAAGGCATCGCCGCGGGCACCGGCCCGAGTGCCGCCCCGTCGCGCGTGCTCAACCGCCTGTGCGTCGTCACACCCGAGGGCACGCAAGCAGCGCACTACGACAAGGTGCACCTGTTCGCCTTCGACAACGGCCGCGAGAGCTATGACGAGGGCCGCACGCTGGCCGCCGGGCAGACGCCGCGCGCGGTGGACCTCGCGCTGGCCGGCCAGCGCCTGCGCGTGGGCCTGTCGATCTGCTACGACCTGCGCTTTCCGGAGCTGTACCGGGCACTGATGCAGCCGCCGTGCGACCTCATCGTCGTGCCGGCCGCCTTCACCTACACCACGGGCCAGGCGCACTGGGAAGTGCTGCTGCGCGCCCGGGCCATCGAGAACCAGTGCTACGTGCTGGCGGCCGCGCAGGGCGGCACGCACGAGAACGGCCGGCGCACGTTCGGCCACAGCATGGTCATCGACCCGTGGGGCGACGTGCTCGCGTTGCAGAAGGAGGGCGAAGGCGTGGTCATCGCCGAGCTCGACACCGAGCGCATTGCCCAGGTGAGGGGGCAATTGCCCGCCCTGGCGCACCGCCGGCTGGCCTGAGGCGCCAGGGGTCCGGCCCCGCCGGCCTGCCGGCACGCGGGCCGCCCAGGTTCTGGCCCGAGCCGACCACTCCTACCGCCAGCCGAACATCATCTGCCGCGCCAGCCGCGACCTGAGCGGCGGCAACGCCTGCAGCGCCCCCAGCCCGAGCGCGCGCAGCGCGGCCACGCCCGGCGCCTGCCAGGTGAAGCTGCGTGCCAGGAAGTCGGTGGTGCCGATGGTGGCCCAGCGGTCCGGCGCGCGCGCCCACTCCACGCGGCGCAACGCCTGGTCGAGGTCGGCCGCGTCGCGCAGCGCCTGCACCAGCGCATGCACGTCACGCAGGCCGAGGTTCAGGCCCTGGCCGGCCACCGGGTGCAAAGTCTGCGCGGCGTTGCCGATGCGCACCGCGCGCCCCTGCACCAGCGTGCGCTCGGCGTTGAGCCCCAGCGCAAAGGCCTTCAGCGGCGAGGTCTGAACGGCCCGCCCCGCCTCGCCCGGCAGCAGGGCGTTCAGCAAGGCCAGCCGCTGGGCGTCGGCCAGCGGCATCACGGGGTCGTCGCGGGCGTCCACGCACCACACCAGCGCGGCGGGTACCGTGTCCGCGGCCACTGGTGCGGTTGCCCCGGGCAGCGTACGCACCTCAGGCAGTGGCAGCAGGGCTAGCGGCCCCTGGCGCGTGAAACGCTCGAAGGCGCGGCCCGGCTCGCACCCTTGCAGCCGCACCGTGCCCACCCAGGCGGTCTGTGCGTAGTCGTGGCCGACGGCCTTGCGCGCCTGGTCGGCGAACACGCCGCCCTCGGCCACGACTGCCAGATCGAACGCCAGGTCGCAGGCCTCGGCCGCGCCGCCGACTTCCAGCCGCGCCGTGCCGCCTTCGGCCTGCAGGCCGGCCACCGGCGTGCCCAGGCGCAGCGCAAGACGCCCGGGCTCGGCCGCCACCGCCCGCTGCCAGGCCTGCTGCAGCGGCGCCAGCAGCGCGCCGTAGCTGAGCACGGCGCCGAGGAACAGCTCGCCGAGGTCGGCCGCGCGCAGCCACACGCCGGGCGCGCTGGCTGGCGGCGGCACCTGCGAGACATGCACCTCGCGGATCGGTGCCGCGTCGGCCGCGGGCCACGCGCCCAGCCGCTGCAGGAAGCGCACGCTGCCCAACGCCAAGGCCAGCGTGCGCGGGTCGGCCGACACGTCGCGGTCGGCCGGCCGTGCGTCGAAGACGGTGAAGGAGGCTTCGGGCATCAGCCGCGCGCCGTGCAGCGCCAGCGCCAGCCCCACCGGCCCGGCACCGACGACCGCGATGCGCCATGCGGTACGGTTCACGTTTGTCGCCCCATGCGTCCAAGCATGCCGCGTATTATTCGCCGCCCCCTGTGCTCACCTCTCGCAGGGGCAACAAGGAGTCACGCGACATGGCCCTGATGGACTTCATCAAGAAACAGTTCATCGACATCCTGGAGTGGACCGAGAGCGGCGACGGCACGCTCGCCTGGCGCTTCCCGATGGCCGGCAACGAGATCCAGTACGGCGCCTCGCTCACCGTGCGCGAAAGCCAGATGGCGGTCTTCGTCAACGAGGGCAAGGTGGCCGATGTCTTCGGCCCCGGCATGTACAAGCTGACCACGCAGACGATCCCCGTCCTCACCTACCTGAAGAACTGGGACAAGCTGTTCCAGAGCCCGTTCAAGAGCGACCTGTACTTCTTCAGCACGCGCCAGCAGCTGGACCGCCGCTGGGGCACGACGCAGCCGGTGACCATCCGCGACAAGGACTTCGGCGCGGTGCGGCTGCGCGCCTTCGGCAACTACGCCTACCACATCACCGACCCGAAGGTCTTCCACACCGCGGTGAGTGGCACGCGCGAGCGCTACACCGTCGACGACCTGGACGGCCAGCTGCGCGGCCTGATGCTGCAGCACATCAGCGACGCGGTGGCGCAAAGCGGCATCCCGTTCCTCGACCTGGCCGCCAACCAGGTCGAATTCGCCAAGCAGCTGCAAGAGGCCACGCAGGGCGAGTTCGCCGCGCTCGGCCTGGGCCTCGAGAAGGTGACGGTGCAGAACGTCAGCCTGCCCGAGGAGCTGCAGAAGATCCTCGACCAGAAGATCGGCATGGGCATGGTCGGCGGTGACATGGGCAAGTTCATGCAGTACCAGACGGCGCAGGCGATCCCGAAGTTCGCCGAAGGCGCCGCCGGGGCAGGTGGCGGCGGTGGCGGCGTGGTCGGCGACGCGATGGGGCTGGGTGCCGGCGTCGCGCTCGGTCAGGTGATGGCGCAGCAGCTCAACCAGGGGCTGCAGGGTGCGGGCGCGGCCGGCGCGGCCGGCGCGGCGGCGGCAGCACAGGCGGCCGCGGCCGCCGCCGGCATCAAGCCCGACGACGTGATGGCCACGCTGGAAAAGCTCGGCGACCTCAAGGCCAAGGGCATCCTCACCGAGGAAGAGTTCAGCGCCAAGAAGGCCGAGCTGCTGAAGAAGCTGGTGTGATGCCGCGCTGACCCGGCATCGATGCAGCGCTTCGCATAACAAGACCGCGCAGCACCGGCCCGCGTGGCTTCCACCTCCGGCTCAGGCGCGGCGCCGCCCCCCGGCCCCGCGCCGCGCGCCCAGCGCGCCTACCGTGCCGCGTGCCCGAGCTGTGGCGCGCCGGTCGAGTTCGCCTCGGCCGCCTCGGCCAGCGCGGTGTGCAGCTTCTGCCGCAGCACGCTGGTGCGCGACGGACAGTCGCTGGTGCGCATCGGCACCAGCGCTGAACTCTTCGACGACCACTCGCCGCTGCAGCTGGGCGCCGGCGGCACGCACCAGGGCGTGCGCTTCACGCTCGTCGGCCGGCTGCAGTACGCATATGAAGGCGGCACCTGGAACGAGTGGCACGCCCTGTTCGACAACGGCAGGAGTGGCTGGCTTTCCGAGGACAACGGCGCCTACGTCTTCGCCTTCGAGGCGCCGCTGCCCGCCGACGCGCCGGCACTTGACACGCTGGTTGCCGGCCAGCGCGTGCTGGCCGACGGGCGCGCCTGGGACGTCGCCTCGGTCACCCAGGCGCACCTGGTCGCCGCGCAGGGCGAGCTGCCGCGGCCGCCGCAGCTGCATGGCGACTTCCCGGTCGCCGACCTGCGCACCGGCAACGACGAGGTGGCCACGCTGGACGGCAGCGACCCCGGCGCCACCGGGTGGAGCGTGGGCCGGCCGGTGCTGCTGGCGGCGCTGGCGATGAGCGGCCTGGCCGCCGAAGCCAAGGAGAAGACGCTCGGCGCGCGCGGCGTCGAGTGCCCCAATTGCGGCAATGCGCTGCAGATCAAGCTGGCCACCACGCAGAGCCTTTCGTGCGGCCAGTGCAACGCGGTGGTCGATGTCTCCAAGGGCGTCGGCGGCGAGCTCGCGCACTACACGCAGACCAACACCAGCGAAGGCGGGCTCGGGCCGCAGATTCCCTTGGGCAACTCGGGGCACCTGGCGCTGGGCATGTCCGAGCGCCAGCCGTGGCAGGTGGTGGGCTACCAGGAACGCTGCGACCTGCCCGTGCCCGGCAGCGACGACGAGCAGACCTTCTGGCGCGAGTACCTGCTCTACAACCGCGAGCACGGCTTCGCCTTTCTCGTCGATGCCGAAGACGGCTGGAGCTGGGTGCGCCCGATCACCGGTGCGCCGCAGGTCAAGGGCGACCGTGCTGTCTACCGCGGCGCTGCCTTCCACAAGAAGTACACCTACGACGCCAAGGTGACGTGGGTGCAGGGCGAGTTCTACTGGCGCGTGCAGCGCGGCGAGCGCGCCACCGTCACCGACTACGCCGGCAGCGGCAGCGACGCGAGGAAGCGCCTGTCGCGCGAGGAAACGCGCTCCCCCGGCGGCGGCAGCGAGGTGGTGTGGTCGGCCGGCGCTGTGCTCGACGCCGCCGTGGTGGCCAGCGCCTTCGGCATCCCGGCTGCCGAGCGCTCCGCGATGCAACGCGACACGGGCCCGGCCAGCACGGCGAAGAAGGCGAGCCTGGGCACCATCATCAACATCATCGTCGTCATCGCGATCATCATGGTGGTGCTCTCGGAGTGCGACGGCAGCGACCGCTGCGACGACGTGCGGGCCTCATTCGGGCCCAACAGCAACGAGTACCGCCAGTGCCTTGCTCAGCAAGGTTCCACCAGCCGCACCAGCGGCGGCTCGCGCAGCGGCGGCGGGCACAAGTGAAGGGCTTGTGGAAGTGAAGACGGCTGGCGTGGCTTCGACAGGGGTGCGACCGACGGCGTCCGGGCCGGCGGGCGCCGACGTGACAGCGTGCGGGCAATCTCGGGTCGGCTCGGCCCAAGGAGGTGGGTGATGTGGGGTTTGGACTGGCTCAAGCCGGCGGCGTTCTTCGGCTCGCTGCTGTACGCGCTGATCGGTGTATTCGTGTTCTGGGTGAGCTTCGTCATCATCGACAAGCTCACGCCGTACGACCTGTGGGCCGAAATCGTCGAGAAGAAGAACGTGGCGCTGGCCATCGTGGTGGGCGCCATGTGCATTGCGATCGGGCTCATCGTCTCGGCGGCGGTGCACGGGTAGGAGTCTGTGCGCGACGACTTCCGGGGCCCGCGTGGGACCTGAACCCGAGCGCAGGCTCCTAGGGTGATGGGCCGCCAGGGCCGCCGCGTGCTCTCGCCACCCCCTGGCGAGGCCACGCCCGCGCGCACGCGGAGGGCCGGCGGCGCGCCATGAGCGCACCCACCGACAGCGCGGCCGAACAACCCGCCGGCCGGCCTCGGCCCGCGCCGGCCGAGGTGGCGCTGCTGGCCAGCGTCTTCGTCGTCGCCGCCTGCGGCCTGGTGTACGAACTGGCCGCCGGCGCGCTGGCCAGCTACCTGCTCGGCGACTCGGTGCTGCAGTTCAGCACCATCATCGGCACGTACCTGTTCGCGATGGGCGTGGGCTCGTGGCTGTCGCGCCTGGTCGAGCGCCAGCTCATCGCCCAGTTCCTGCGCATCGAGCTGCTGGTGGGCCTCATCGGCGGCCTCATGCCTGCGGCGCTGTTCACGGCCTACAACCTGCTGCCCACCGGGCCCGGGCTGCCCTTTCGCGTGCTGCTGTATGGCTGCGTGCTGCTGGTGGGTGCGCTGGTGGGCCTGGAGATCCCGCTGGTCATGCGCATCCTCAAGCGCCACTTCGCCGAGCGCTATGCGCTGCGCGAGCTGGTCTCCGAGGTGC
This sequence comes from Rubrivivax sp., assembly GCA_016788525.1. GTDB lineage: Bacteria > Pseudomonadota > Gammaproteobacteria > Burkholderiales > Burkholderiaceae_C > Rubrivivax. The sequence continues at coordinate 3,200 of JAEUPD010000246.1, read as the reverse complement.
TGACCTTCGACTACCTCGGCGCGCTGGCCGTGGCCGTGGCCTTCCCGCTGCTGTTCGTGCCGCACCTGGGGCTGGTACGCACGGGGCTGTTCTTCGGCTTGCTGAACGCCGCCGTGGCGGCGTGGGCGCTGGTGCTCTTCCGCGGCGAGCTTCGGCGCTTCGGCGCACACGCAACGGCCTGTGCCGCCGTGGTGGCCGTGCTGGGTGCTGCCATGGTCTTCGCCGGGCGCCTGACGACCTGGGCCGAAGACCAGTTCTACGGCGACAGCATCGTGCTGCGCGAGAGCAGCGAGTACCAGCGCGTGGTGGTCACGCACAGCGGCGGGCCCGACGGCGTGCGGCTGTACCTGAATGGCAACCTGCAGTTCCACGCCCGCGACGAGTACCGCTACCACGAGGCGCTGGTGCACCCGGCGCTGGCCGCGCATGGCGCACCGCGCCGCGTGCTGGTGCTGGGCGGCGGCGACGGCCTGGCGGTGCGCGAAGTGCTGCGCCACGCCGCGGTGCAGGAGGTGACGCTGGTCGAACTCGACCCGCACATCACGCGGCTCTTTGCCGAGCACCCCACGCTGGTGGCGCTGAACGCGCGGGCACTGACGAGCCCCAAGGTGCGGGTCGTTCACAGCGATGCCTACACCTGGCTGGAGCAGCACGCGCGCCGGCTGGCGGCCGGTGAGGACGGTGCCGCTCCCTTCGACATCGTGATCGCCGACTTCCCCGACCCGAGCAACTTCTCGCTCGGCAAGCTGTACACGACCAGCTTCTACCAGCGCGTCGACCAGGTGCTCAGTGCCGGCGGGTGGCTGGTGGTGCAGACCACCTCGCCGCTGATCGCGCGCAGGAGCTTCTGGACCGTGGTGGCCACGCTCGAGGCGGTGGGCATGCGCACCTGGCCGTACCACGTGAATGTGCCCAGCTTCGGCGAGTGGGGCTTCGTGCTGGCCGGGCGCCGGCCCTGGCCGGGCCTGCGCGAGCTGCCCGCCGAGGTGAAGCCGGGCCTGCGCTTCCTCACCGTGGAGGGCATGCCGGCGCTGCTGCACTTCCCGCCGGACATGGCGCGCGTGAGCGCCGAGCCGAACCGGCTGTCCAACCAGGTGCTCGTCAGCACCTTCGAGGAGGAATGGGGCCACGCGCGCTGAGGCCGCGCCGCCGGCAACTGCTGCGCGCCGGGCTGGCCGCGACGGCTGGCGTGGGCGCGGCGCTGCTGTGCGGCTGCTCCGACCGGGGCAGCGGCCGGGCAGCCTTTCGCACCCGCGAGATCGAGGCGCGCTGGGTGGGTGCCGAGCACGCCCGCGGCCACCGCCTGCGCGACGCCGCCACGCTGCGCAGCGTGCACGAGCCCTGGCCCGCCCCGGCGCGGCGCGTGGGTGCGCTGGTGCTCGGCGGCGGCGTGGCCGGGCTGGCCGCAGCGCGCGGCTTCATCGGCCAGGGCACCGAAGACGTCCACGTGCTTGAGGTCGAAGACACAGCCGGCGGCAACGCGCGCGGCCACAGCATGGCCGGCCTGGCCTGCCCGCTGGGCGCCCACTACCTGCCGCTGCCCGGCCCCGAGGCGCACGAGGTGAGCGAGTGGCTGCACGAGATCGGCCTGCTGCGCACCGATGCCGCCGGCCGCCTCGTGCCCGACGAGCGCCACCTGTGCCACAGCCCGCAGGAGCGGCTGTACTTCGAGGGGCAGTGGGTCGAGGGCCTGCTGCCGCCCGCGGCACCAGGATCGCCGCGCCTGGCGCAGTACCACCGCTTCGCCGGGCGCGTGGCCACGCTGCGCGGCGGCAGTCGCGCTCGCGGCGCCGGGGCTGCGCCCGCTTTCGCGCTGCCCAGCCACCGCGCCGCCTGGTCGGCCGAGCTGGCCGAGCTGGACGGCATGACCTTCGCCGCCTGGCTGGGCCGCGAGCGCCTGGACGACCCCGCGCTGCGCAGTTACCTCGACTACTGCTGCCGCGACGACTATGGCGCGGGCCCGGGCGTCGTCTCGGCCTGGGCCGGCCTGCACTACTTCGCCAGCCGCCACGGCTTTGGCGCACCCGGCGACGAGCACGACAGCAGTGGCCCGCGCGACGCCGTCTTCACCTGGCCCGAGGGCAATGCGTGGCTCACCGCCCGCCTGGCACAGCCGCTGGGCAGCGAGCGGCTGCACACCGGCCACCTCGTTCTGGCCGTGCGCGAGGAGCGCGGGCAGGTGGCGGTGCTGTCGCTGAACGTGCGCGAAGGCCGGCTGCAGCACTGGCAGGCCGCGGTCGCGGTGTGCGCGCTGCCGTTGTTCGTGGCGCGCCACGTCGTCGCCCCGGCTGCCGTGGAGGTGCGCGCGGCCCTGCAGCAGGCCGCCGCGGCGCTGACCTACGCGCCGTGGCTGGTGGCCAACCTGCACCTGGACAAGCCGCTGTTCGACCGCGGCGGCGCCGCGCCCGCCTGGGACAACGTGCTGCACGGCAGCCGCGGCCTGGGCTATGTGGACGCCACGCACCAGATGCTGAGCCCGGTGCGCCCCGGCGGCATCGTGCTCACCGCCTACCACGCGCTGGACAGCGCCGAGCGCGCCGCGCTGCTGGCCGACGACCCGCGCCCGTGGGCCGAGCGCGTGCTGTCGGACATCGAGGTCGCGCATCCCGACCTGCGCCAGCGCGTGCAGCGCATCGACCTCATGCGCTACGGCCATGCCATGGCCGTGCCGCGGCCGGGCCTGCAGCGGCACCCGGCGCTGCAGGCGCTGCGTGCGGCGCGCGGGCGGCTGCGCTTCGCGCATGCCGACCTGGCGGGCTACTCGGTGTTCGAAGAGGCGTTCACCGCAGGCTGCGAGGCCGCGCTGCCGCCCTGGCCCACGGCCTGAGCGCGCAGGGCTGCACTCGGGCCTTCGAAACGCGCACACGCCCCATGGTTGCCGGATCGGGCCGATGGGGTGCCCTGCACAGCGAAGTGGACCACCTGGACTCGGCCGTTGGGCCCAACTCGCTTGCCCGCGCATGGAAGTCGCGGCGAGCAGAGGTCCGGCCCGCAGCGCAGCGCAGCGCGGGACGCGAGGCCCGGCGTCGCCGGCGGGCTGAAGCCCGCCGTCGATGACGGCCGACGGATACACCGTCGGCCTACCCGGCTTCCACGCCAGCCGGGCCCCCTCCGCTACCTCCCGCTCCGGGGCGCCGACCGCATCCCGCGCGGCGCGCCCCTGCGGGCCGGACCTCTGCAACCTCCCGAAGCGGCGTCCG
>JAEUPD010000136.1 GCA_016788525.1 Rubrivivax sp. | reverse complement strand
CTCCACCACCTGCGGCACCTCGGCCAGCGAGTGGATCGGCGTGCCGTTGATCAGCCGGCCCTGCAGCCGCGGGTCGTCGTCGATGAAGCCGGCGACATGCATCTCCAGCGTGTTCTGCAGCCCGCCCAGCAGCCGCGTGCCAGCCGACCCGGCGCCGTAGATGAGCACCTTCTGCTGCGCCAGCCGCGCCGCCCGGCCGCCGCCGGCGAACCACGCACGCACGATCGTGCGCCAGCCACCCACCAGCAGCAACGCCAGCATCGGCTGCAGAAAGGCCAGCGAACGCGGCACGTCGGGCATGCGGAAGTACAGCACCACGATCGCGTAGACCATGCCGTACAGCGTGACCGCCTTGCACAGGGCCACCAGCGCCGGCAGCCCGCTGTAGCGGTAGATGGCGCGGTACAGGCCGAAGTAGCTGAAGATCGGCAGCGCCAGCACCGGCGCCAGCCCGTAGGCCACCCACTGCAGGTCGTGCGGGCGGTGCAGCGCATCGAGCCGCAGCGTGAAGGCCAGCCAGGTGGCCAGCGCCAGCAGCAGCGTGTCCACCAGCGCCGCGATCGGGCGCTTGGCCGCCAGCGGCAGGTTCATGGCGCGCTGCATGCGCATCCTCATCGTCCGGCCGCGTCCATCACCTTGGCCACGGCGCGGCAGGTGCGATCGACCTCGTCGTCGGTGAGCGTGGGGTGCACGAGGAACATCAGGCTCGTCTCGCCCAGCTGGCGCGCGTTGGGCAGGCGCTGCGCGGGCCGCAGGCCAGTGCCTTCGAAGGCCCGCTCGAGGTAGACCTCGGAGCACGAGCCCTGGTACAGCGGCACGCCTTCGGCCTTCACCGCCTCGACGATGCGGTCACGGTCCCAGCCTGGCGCGAGCCGCTCGGGCCGGACGTAGGCATACAGACGATAGAACGCATGCTCGGCATGCGCGGGCACCTCGGGCACGCGCAGTGCCGCGAAGCCCCGGCATGCCGCCGCGATGCGCCCGGCGATGGCGCGCCGCCGTTGCGACCACTGCCCCAGCCGCTGAAGCTGGATGCGGCCGATCACGGCCTGCATCTCCAGCATGCGCCAGTTGGTGCCGAACGACTCGTGCAGCCAGCGGAACCCGGGCGGATGCTGCCGCTCGTAGACCGCCGGCCAGCTCTTGCCGTGGTCCTTGAAGCTCCACATGCGCGACCACAGGTCGGCGTCGTCGGTGGTCACCATGCCGCCCTCGCCGCCGGTGGTGATGATCTTGTCCTGGCAGAACGACCAGGCCCCGATGTCGCCGAGCGTGCCCACATGGCGGCCGCGGTAGCGCGCGCCATGCGCCTGCGCACAGTCCTCGATGAGGCGCAGGCCGCGTTCGCGGGCCAGCGCCAGCAGGCCGTCCATCTCGCAGGGCCAGCCGGCCAGGTGCACGCACAGGATGGCCTTGGTGGCCGGCGTCAGCACCGGCCGCACCGTCTCGGCGCTGATGTTCCCCGAGTCGAGGTCGACATCGGCGAACACCGGGCGCGCGCCGGCGTTCACCACGCAGGAGACCGAAGCCAGGAAGGTGCGCGGCGTGACCACCACCTCGTCGCCGGGGCCGATGCCCAGGGCCTTCAGCGCGACGTCCAGCGCCACCGTGCCGTTGGCCAGCGCCACCGCGTGCGCCGAACCGCACCAGGCCGCGAACTCGCGCTCGAAGAGGCGGCACTCCTGCCCCGTCCAGTAGTTGACGCGGCCCGTGGCCAGCGTGCGGGCCACGGCCTCGGCCTCCTCGGCCGAATAGGCGGGCCAGGGCGAGAACGGCGTATCAAGCATGTCGTTGCGGCGGCAGCGGGCGGGCCGGATTGCCGACCAAACGCATATTGTCGGACACATCCGCCACCACCACCGCCCCGGCACCGACCACGACGTCGGCGCCGATCGTCACGGCATGGCGCACGGCCGCACCGATGCCCACCCAGCTGCGGTCGCCCACGCGAACGCCGCCACCCAGCCGCGCACCGGGGCTCACGTGCACGGCGCGGCCCAGCACACATTCGTGGTCGACGCTGGCCCCGTGGTTGATGATGCCGCCGGCCCCGACCTCTGCCCCGATGGCCAGCACGGCGCCCGCCGCAACGAAGCTGCCCGGGCCCAGGCGCGCCCCGGGGCTGACGCTGGCTGCCGGATGGACGACCGTGGCCACCCTCGCGCCACGCTCCAGGCAGGCCTGCAGCAGCTGGTCGCGCCGGGCGTTGTCGCCCACGGCGACGATGCGTTGCACATGCGGCGGCACTTCTCGAGCGAAGTCGCCGCTGCCACCCAGCACCGGCCAGGCGCCGCGCTGGCTGCCCCGCTCGGCGGCATCGTCGAAGAAGACGATGGCGTCGAAGCGAGCGCTGGCGCGCGCCGCATCGGCCACCACCAGGCCGTGGCCACCCCCGCCGAGGATCCACAGCACCGGCCGGTCACTCACTGGAGTACCTTCACCCTTGACGGGCTCCGGCATGAGCGCTTGGGAACGGCCCGGCGCGCTCACGCCGTGCCCCGGCCGCTGCCGCGGAACGGCTCCATCGTGGCGTGGCCCTCGGCCGACACGCCCTCGCGGCGGAACACCTTGCCAAAGGTGCGCGCCAGGATCTTCATGTCCAGCCAGAAGCTGTGGTGATCGACGTACCAGACGTCGTAGTCGAAGCGCTGCTCCCAGGTCTGGGCATTGCGGCCGTGGATCTGCGCCCAGCCGGTGACGCCGGGCGGCACCTCGTGGCGCCGCGCCTGGCGCGGGGAATAAAGCGGCAAATACTCCACCAGCAACGGCCGCGGGCCGACGGTGCTGAGGTCGCCGCGCAGCACATTGAAGGCGCTGGGAAACTCGTCCAGGCTGGTGGCGCGCAGGAAGCGCCCCAACGGCGTGATGCGCTGCGCGTCGGGCAGCAGGCGACCCTGCGCGTCACGCGCGTCGGTCATGCTGCGCAGCTTGACCAGCCGGAAGATGCGCCCGTGCTGCCCGACCCGCTGCTGCGTGAACAAGACCGGCGAGCCCAACCTGACTCGCACCAGCAGCATCAATACCACCAAGGCGGGCAGCCATGCCACCGCCGTCACCAGGACGAAGAACAGATCGAAAGCGCGTTTCATTCCGGGCACCGCAAGGCATCGAGGGCCAAGCCGCGCGGCGCGCCGACCCCGGGGGGCCGGCCCGCGATCCGCCTGGGCTGCTCGTCGAAGGAACAGGCCGCCTTGCCGAGGGGCAAGATTCTAGTTGCCGCCCTTCGGGCTGCCTCGCCCGGGCTTCGCCCGGCATCGAAGACGATCCGGTTGGCGCGCCCTGGCGCCTCCCGGCTACGGAGCCGGCTTGCCGGGTCCGGCCGGCGGCACGAGGCGCGCGCGCTCCAACAGCAGCCGCGCAAGGCTCCACGGCGCATTCGCCAGTTCCCAAGGTGAGCTGACCCGGGCGTACTGCGCTGCCGGCCCGTGCCCCAGGTGGATGGCCGCCATGGCATCGACCAGCGGCCGGTTGGCGAACGGGTAGAGCTGGCCACGCGCGGCCAGCTGCGCCACCGAGGCACGGCTGCGCTGCGCCATCTCGTCGCCCATCAGCTCCGTGCCCGAAACCAGGGCCAGCGCATCGATCGTGCGGAACGAGATCCAGGCCTTGATGTGGTCGCCGGCGTAGCTGGGTGTGTGGATCGAGTAGCCGTCAGCCACGGTCCAGCCATCGTAGGCGCGCCCCCACCAGTAGTCCCAGCTGCCGCTCTCAGGCAGCCGACCCTCGGGCGCGATGCGCTCGATGAAGTGGTCGATGACGTCGATCGCCGGGATGGTGACCTCCGGCGGGGCACCCACCCCGGCCGTGGCGAGCACGGCGTGGGCCCACTCGTTCTGGTGGTTGAACGGTACGGGCATGCCGTCGAAGACGAACTTGCTGCCCCGGGGCCAGCGCAGGTGATAGCGACCGGGCCTGATCCAGCGCTCCTCCTCGCCGGTGTTGGCCAGCACCTCGATATGGTCGTGCAGCCCCTGCACAGACGAGCGCAGCGCGCCATAACTGGCCAAGTCGAGGGCGCCTGGCAGCTCGGTGCGGTAGCGATGCAGCAAGAGCAGCAGGCGGCTGGTCTGCACGGCAAAGAGAGCCGGGCTGCGGTCGACGGTGAAGGCACGGGTGCGGTAGCGCCCGGCGGCGACATGCTCGTCCAGCCATGCCATCTCCAGGTCGAGCCTGCGGCGCACCTCGGGCAGCAGCGGCCCGAACAACTCCAGCAGCTGCGCGTCGCGCCGCGCCAGGTCGAGCAGGTCGAGCAAGCCGTTCAGGTAGTAGATCTGCGACCAGGGGATGCGGCCTTCATCGTTGTTGATGCCGAACTCGAGCCAGCCCCCAGGCGCCGTCTGGGCCAGGTCGCGCCGCAGCAGGCGGCGCAGCTGGTGCACCCCCTGCGCGTGTTCGATGCGCAACGCCGAGCCGTTCCAGTGCAGATTCCAGGGCACACCGCGGCCGGTGTCGATGGCCGGCGGTTCGACCCCCGCCGGCGCCACCACCAGCGGGGCGTTGGCCTGCAGCCGGGCATCGGTGGAGGCACCGACACACAGGTGGGCCAGGCCCACCGGGGTGACCGCCGACTCGACGATGTGGCGACAGCCGGTGATGCGCTGCGCCGTCACGCCGCCCGAGGGCCCGACCTCGAACTGCTGGTTGCCGCCGGCCAACCACAGCCGGCCGCCGCCGTCGGCGTGGAAGCGCAGCGACGGGATCATCTCGTAGGTCATGCCGGCCGGCTCTTCCAGCGATGGCAGGCGCGACACAGCGGCAACCGGCACCGGGCAGCCGGCTGCCGGCAGCTGCCATGCGATGGACCAGTTGGCCAGGCTCGGGTTGTGGTAGTAGGTCGCGTGCAGCCGGCCATCGTGCAGCGTGGCGGCACGCAGCGCCGCCACGCCATCGGAAGCGTGGCGCACGGCCAGCGTGCAGGCCAGCCCGGTGCCGTCGAAGCGCAGCAGGAGCAGCTCGTTGTCAGGGTGCCGGCGCAGGAACACCAGCGTGGTGCCCGGTGCCGCGCTGCCGGCCTCGAGCACCTGCACCGGCACTCCGGGCTGCGGCATGCTCAGTTCCAGGTCCGCGCGCAGCGTGACGGAGGCACGCCTGGCGGCATCGAAGCTCACCCAGCCTGCGCCGGCCGGCAGCAGCGGCACGACCCCGGCGGGCGCTGCGGCCGTCGCCGCGAGGTGTCGCGCAAGCTCGGCGGTCGATGCATTCGCCACGAGCGGCACGACGGCCGCCGAGTCGGCGCCCGCCGGTCCGGCCCGCAGCCCCATGGCGCAACTGGTCAACCCGCGATAGAGGTAGGCCTCGTACTCGTTGACCACCAGCTCTTCGATGGCCGGCGCGCCGCGCGGGTACTTGAGGTAGCGCGCCTGCGGCGTGCGGTAGGCCTGCACGGCGCCGACGAACGTGGTGCCCAGGGCCGCCACGGCCCCGCCGTCGGAGCAGGCCAGGAACATCGCGAAGCCGAGGTCATACGAACGAGGCGGGAGGTCCAGCGCCGCAAAGAACTTCGGGAACGCGCGCAACTCGCCGCCGTTGCCGATGAAGTCATGCAGGTGGCCGATGACCGAGGGCCAATCGAACGACGCGGCCAGGCGACCGCCATGTTCTGCATAGGTGCGAATGCCGGCGATGACGTAGCCCGCGTGCGGCAGGTCGTTGGGCAGGTCCTGCTGGACCGAGTAGTTCCAGTACCAGTGGCCGCTGTCGGCGGCAGTCCTGCGGTGGGCCAGCAGCGCGCGCATCGTGGCGTCGGCCGCGGCTGCGTAACGCGCGCGCAGGGAGCGGTCGTCGACCTGCACGCTGGCGCGCTGGATCTGCCCCGCGAGGTAGGCCGCCGGGTTGAATGTGTCGTAGCGCCGGTCGGCTTCGGTCAACGAATAGGGCGCCATGCCCGTGGGCGATGCGATGCGCGCTTCGAGGTACGGTGCGATGGCCGCGGCCACCGCCGCGCGGATGCGGGCCGCAGGCGCCCCGGCGTCCCGCTCGAGCCAGGTCAGCAGCGCGTCGATCACGATCGCTGTGGTGATCGTGTACTCGGTGTGCGCCGGGTTGACCGAGCCGTCCTGGTAGGCATCCCAGGCCACCGGCAAGCCCCAGCCGATGACGCCGTCGCCGTTGCTGTCGGCATGGGCCAGCAGCCACTCGCCGGCGGTCCGGGCGAGATTCCCCTCGCCAGCGCGCCAGCCGGTGTGCAGCCGTTCGAGTTCACCCAGCAGCACCATCGCATAGGCCTTCGGCACGTCGCCCTCGGCATGGCCGGGGTAGTCGGTGGTGCCGAATCCGGGGCGGTCTGCCGGGAACGAGGCGTGAAGCTCGGTGGCGGCCTTGGCTGCCGTGGTCAGCACCTCCCTGGCCGCCGCCAGTTCTGGTGACGGTGCGGGGGGCACCGGTGGCGGGGTTTCATCACCGCCGCAACCCGCAGCGTTCAGGAATGCCAGGGCGACAGTGAGCCAGAGCCCTGCGTGCCACCGCAGTGGCCGGCCGCATTGTCTTGACGGAGTCATCAGGGCAGATCGTTCGAGTTTGCAAACGAGTGTAGGCCGCGGCCTGCCGACATGCCCGCAGGGCCGGCGCCCGGACCGTGAAGGCTCACAGGCTCGGGCACCGTGGGGCCGCTCGCGCGGCGTGCCGGTGGTGGCGCACTCAGCGGGCGGGCGCCGAGTGCGCGTCTGTCAGCACAGGGGCCGGGCCACGCCACCAGCGCCAGGTCTGCACGGCCAGCCACGTCAGCAGCGCAAGCACAAGGATCTTGACCATGTACTGGATGAAGTTGCTGTTGAGCATGTCCAACAGCACGTAGCACAGGTAGGCGCCCAGCGCATCGCAGGCCAGAGGCGATCGGGTGGCGCGCACGACGAGGACGGCGCACCTCAGCGCGCCCATCATGGCCAGGCCGCCGATGGCGCAGCCGGGCAACCCGCCAAGGACGTACGCATAGGCAAAGGCCAGCGCGTTGGAGTGACCCGAGTCGATGCCCTGGTGATAGAACTCGATGGCCACGCGGTTCTCGATGGACAGGATGCCCGGTGTCCACAGGAAGCTCAGGTAGGGCACGACGTCCAGTGCCCTCACGATCCCCAGGTCGTCGGCCGAGTGCACGAACGCGGCCGCCACCTCCAGCGGCACCCACAGCAGCCGGCTGACGATCGATTGCCACAGCACCTCCAGGGCAGGCCAGGCTTCGCTATCCCCGAGGAACAGATCAGGCTGGGTCACCGCGAACGTGGCGACGATCACCACCACGAGCACCGGCACCAGCTTGGCCAGCTGCAGGGCCATCGAACGCAGGTCGCGGCTGAGGAAGATGAACGCAGCCAGCAGGTAGTTGACGACGGTCGCCTTCTGGCCCGACCACAAACCCAGGAAGAAGGCCGCCGCCAGCCCCGCGACGGCCCACGCGCGCACCGTGCGCTCCGAGCGCGTGCGCCAGGCATGCAGGCTCAACACCACCACCACCGGGGCCACCAGGTCGCGGCCCCATGAGTAGACGCGCACGAACAGCTCGTCCTCGTTGAGCTTGAGCGCGTCCTCACGCAGCAGCGCGATGGCGAAGGAGTCGGGGTTGGTGAATGCTTCCACCATCGGAGGCGTCGGCCCCGCTGCCAGCACGTAGGCGACGATCATCACCAGCAGGCCGACGAGCCAGACGAACGCCCGCGGTGCTGCCTGCAGGCCCCCGCCGGACCGCACGCCGTCCCAGCGGAACACCACTCCCCCCAATGCCGTGCCAGCCACGAAGAACAGGCACGCAGCCACCGCCATGCCGATGGCGCTTGCCGGGATGACCTCGCTGGACCCCCAGATCGCCGGCAGGAGCACAACGAGGAAGTACAGACCGGCGACGATGCCCACCACCTTGCTGCTCGTGAACATGCGCGCGCTCTCCCTCAGGGTCCTTCCCGCCCACATAGCGGTGTAACCCGCACGGCCAGCGGCCGCAGCCACGACGCGGCCCGGTGTTCAAGCCGCAGTTGCAGGCCGCGCGCGTGCGGCTGGAAGGCCACCCGACGTGCCAGGCGCACTGGTCCGTCGGCCGCACTCACCGGCCGGTCGCCAAGCAGACGATGCTCGAGCACTTGTCCGGCAGCGCCCAGCAATCGCAGCTGCAACTGGACATAGCCCTCCCCTTCCAGGTCCAGCTCGATGAGCCATTCAAGCTGGCGTGGGTTGGTGGGCACCTGCACGTCGAGCTCCAGCGCAGTGACGGTCTCACGCTGGAACAGCGGCGTGGCGTTCCACGTCGTCGAAGTCGCGCCCTCGGCCAGCGGCGCGCCGCCCAGCGCAACGCGCAGCAGGTTCTTGCGGCCGCCCAGCACGAACTGGCGCCTGCGCTGCCAACCACCCAGGGCAACCGGCGCGGCGCACGGCCCGAGCGCCGGCGCGGCGCCGGTTTCGCGCAGGCCGAACACCTGGTAGCCGTGACGATCGAACTGCAACTCGGCCCTGGCGGGGTCGGCCAGCAGCGCCATCAGGGCCGAGTTGTAGACTGGCGGCAACCAGTAGTCTGGCTGGTGCACCCAGCGAATGCCCAGTGCTTGCAGGCTGCTCGCGCCCTGCGCAGCCTCGGTCTGCGCATAGAAGGGCAGCAGTCGCGGGTCCAGGTAGCTTCGCATCGTGCGATGCGAATAGAACATGTCGGCGGGCTTGAGCGAGAGCACCAAGGCATCGGCGGGCGTGCGTGCTGCAAGGAAATCCACTGCACCGTACGGCGGCCATCGCTGCAGTGTCGACGACGCACCCGGCACCGACGTGCCAAGCTGGCTGGCCCGGTAGGCCCCCAGCGCCAGCAGCTGCAGGGCCAGGAAGCCCAGGACCCAGGCGCGCAAGGTCCGCCGCTCATCGGCCAGCCACCCGGCGGCCAGCAACGCTGCGCAGGGCACCAGCACCAGCATGTAGCGCTCGTTGCGCACCATCAGGTCGACGCCCACGCCCACCGACAGCACAGCGCCTGCAAGGTACACCAGCAAGACCAGGGCGGAAAGAGTCGCCACGCGAAGCGGTTCCGACGGCGCAGGGTCGGCCGCGCGTGCCGCGCCCGCGGCCGAGATCGCCGGGCCGCGGGCTCGCCGCACAAGCACCCACGCGGCCGGCAGCGCCAACCAGAAGACCACCGAGTACGCCTCCACGGCGAACCAGGGTTTGAGCAAGCCGTACTGGACGACTTCGACCGCGCTGCCCATGCCGCGCTGCACGCGGAAGTACTCCGGCCAATCGAGGCTGGGCAGCGCGAAGACCACCGGGTTGTCGCTGATCGGAGAGCCGAACAGCTGCACATTGCGGACATACGGCCACCCGCCCACGGCCAGCGCCACGCCTGCGGCCACGACAAGGGCCCGACCCAGCGCCCGGATCGGGAACCCGGCGCCTCGCAATGACCAGGCCCACACCGGCAGCAACAGCAGCGGAAACAGCACCGCCTGGGAGTGAGTCCACAGCGCCAGGCCCAGCGCCCCCCCCACACTTGCTGCCCGCTGCCACGCGGCACCGGCACCGGCTGCCACCGACACGAACGCGAGTACGAATCCAAGCACCGGCAGCGCATCGATGAGCGCCGACGCCGCGCCGAGGAACAGCAACGGCGTGCTGATCAGCAGCGCCCCGGCCAGCGCACCCGCGCCCGGTCGCATCCAGCGCCCCAGTGCGGCCAGGCAGGCCACGCTGCCCACAAGACACCACGGCGAGAACAGACGAAGCATGGCCGCGTCCTGCGCCTGCCCTTGCAGCTCGAACCCCAGGTACAACAGCGAGACGTACAGCGGCGGATGGGTCCACGGGCCGAAGAACCCCGAGCGATGCGCATCGGCCTGGAGCACCGGGTAGCTCGCCCCATCCCGGGTGTCGAAGAGCACGCGGGCCGCCGTGGCGTACTCCAGTGCATCGTTCTGGATCAGGGGCAGTGTCGCCCCGTCCACGGCCAGCAGCGCACCGAACCCCGCCACCAGCCAAAGGCCCGCCGTGGGGCGCAGCGGGTTCGCGGTCTGCCGCGGCGCCAGGAGCTGGCGCGCGAGTACCCACGCAGCCGCCGGTCTCGTCAGGCCCACGGCGATCAGCGCTGCCACCACCACCCACAGATGTGCGCCCGGGTTGGCCCCCGGCCAGATCCAGAGCGCGGCCGCCGCGGCCAGGCCGGCCAGTAGCGGCGCGGCCGCGACGCCCGCGGCCACGGGTACGCCGGCCGCCGCCGCGCCTTCGGCCCAACGCAGGCGGCTGGTCAAGGCACAGCCGGCCAGGGTGGCCGAGACGACCAGCGCCGCCGCCCCGAAGGTGGCCCACAGCATGCCGAGTGCGCTCACTGGTTCCTCGGCCGCGGCGCGTTGGAGTGCGAGCCTGTGGGGGGCCGGCCGGGCCTAGCGATGCAGCCCGAGCGTGTCCAGCTCGTTCACCCGCCTGACCACGGCGTTGAACTCCAGCCCGATCGTGTCCAGGTACCAGCGCAGCGTCTGGGCCCGCGGCCGGTTCTCCACCAGCACCGAGGCCAGCGCCTTCTCCCGGGTGATGTGGCCTTCGCGGATCTGGTTGCTGCGGAAGGTGTCGAACTCGGAGAACCCACGCGCCGTCATGTAGATGTAGTTGTAGAACGGCGCCGTGCCGTCGCCGATGCGCCAGGTGCTCGGCGAGTCGGGCGCCAGTTCCCAGTCGTACTCCTTCAGCAGGCAGTCATTGACATCGTCCTCGTTCCAGATGAAGTGGTCGAAGATGAAGAAGAAGTCGCGCCGGGGCTCCATGTAGTAGGCGGTGAAGGCGCCGAAGGTGTCGCGCAGCGAGGCGTTCAGGTACCCGGGGTTCTGCAGGAAGCGCAGGCCGTAGTAGCCCGCCAGACGCGCCTTGCGGCCCAGCGACAAGTAGTCGACCCGCTTCTTTCCGAAATCGGGCGACACGCCGCAGAAGCCGCTCTTGAAGTCGGTGTTCTCCAGCGGGTTGGCGCACCACAGGTCCAGCGCGATGCCGGTCTGGCGCTTGAGCTGGTTGACGACACGGAAGAAGTGCTTGTCGCCGGCCATGAACAGCGGCACGAGACCGAGGTCGGGCTTGTTCAGCCAGGCCGACACGTTCATGCGGATGTTGCGGCGCTTCTCGGCGATGTCGGCCGAGACGAGGATGTTCTGGATGCCCAGCTGCCCGCAGATGCGCGCCACGTTGCGCCGCGCGAGGTCGGTGACCATACCCCAGTCGTAGGTGAAGGTCACCGGCTTGAGCCCGAACTCCTTCTTGATGAGGTGCAAGCCGTAGCTGGAGTCGCGCCCGCCGCTGAAGGCCACCAGCACGTCGGGCTGTTCGCCGGCACGGCGGTACTTCTCGAGCGAGCGGATGAACGCCTGCTTGGTGTCCACCGGGTGCATGCCGGCATAGCGCGGGCGGTAGCTGGCGCAGTAGTTGCACACCCCGGCGGCATCGAACTGGATGAACGGAAAGGTCTCCGGCAGGATGCAGCGGCTGCAGCGCTTCAGCGCGGCGATGCGCGCCTGGCCGTAGCGCAGCAAGGATTCGTCGGCTGCGCGGCTGCCGACGGCCGGCGCCTTGACGACGCCGCTGACGGCGTCTTCGTGCACGGTGGGCGGCCGCTGCAGGCGCGTGAAGATGCCGCCCTCGTGCACCGACGCCCGCGCCGGGTGATCGTCTGCGGCCGCGGGGCCCGGGTGCCCGTTGGCGTGCCGCAATTCGAACGGCCGGGCGCCGGCGTCGCCCAGCAGATCGATGGTGAGCCCGTGGCCGGGCGCGAGCCAGCGGATTTCCGGGCCGCCCAGCGGCTGCCGCGTGGCCGAGTCGAGGATGTAGCGCTCGGAGGCGAAGACAAGGTAGCCCTCGCCGAGCCGGTCGCAGTAGTAGAGGTCGCCAGTGTTGGTGGCCAGCGAGACGCTGGAGCCTGCATCGTGCACCCAGGCCACCGAGGCCGCGCCGCGCAGCTGGTCGAACATCTCGCGCGTGGCGCCCTCGGCCCCGGTGCCGCGTGCCTGCGCCTGGTCGACGAGCGCGGCCATCACCTCGGTGTCGACCTCGGCCTGGCGCCGCAGGTCGGGGTGCTGCTGCCACAGCGCATCGACGTTGACGCAGATGCCGTTGTGGATCATCGACACGTGGCCCGAGCGCACGGGCTGGTTGTTCTGCGGCAACTCGGCGGTGCCATTGGTCACCAGGCGCGAGTGCGCCAGCAGCGCCACGGCCTGGGCCGCGTGGCCATTGGTGCCCATCGCCTCGCGCACGGGGCCGGTCAGCAGCGACGCGTAGGCGGGCGACTGCAGCAGCTCGGTGGCGCGCTGTGCACCCTTGAGTGTCCACGCGCGGCCCGCCTCGGGCAGGTAGACGTGCAGCCCCGCCGACTCCTTGCCGCGGCTCTCCGACAGAGAGTAGAGGTTGGCCAGCAGGTCACGCGCGCGGTCGGGGCCGAGCGAGGCGCCCTTGCGCATCAAGATGCCGAAGATGCCGCACATGTCTTTTTCGAGGCTTGGAGGGATCAGGTCTGGAATCGGTTGGCCAGCAGGTTCCAGCCCACCACTCGGCGGCTGAACAGCAGCAGCGCAGCGGCACCCGCCACGTAGCTGAGCGCCGTGCCGCAGGCCGCCCCGGCGATGCCCCACACCGGCAGCAGCAGCACCGCCACCAGGGCGTTGATCGCGACGGTGAACACCTGCTGCAGCGTCTGGTAACCCGGGTGGCCGCTGACCATCAGCAGATTGTCGAAAGGCACGAGGGCGGAGACAAGTGTGAGCCCGCTCACCAGGACCAGCAGCGAAGGCAGCCCCTCGTGCAGGCTCTTGTGCGGCACGACGTGGTGGGCCAGCACCCACAGCACCATCACCGCGATGCCGCTCATCACCAGTGTGGCCGGCAGCACGAACCGCGCCGACTGGCGCCGCAGGCCCACGGCCTGGGCGTGGTCGCGGTCGCGCAGCGAACTCACCAGCACCGGGTTGAAGTTCAACCGCACCATCGCCAGCACGTGGTAGATGCCGTCGACCATCATCGCGGCGAAGCTGTAGATGCCCACCTCGCGGTCGGGCAGGAAGACGCCGATCAGCAGCACATCGATGCGCGAATTGAATTCGGCGAACATGCCGGCGGCCAACCCCTTCGAGCCGAAGCGCAGGTGCTGGCGCAGCCACTCGCGGTCGAAGTGCAGGTGCTGCGCAAGGCCCCGGCGAGCGATGTAGAGCAGCGCGCCGGCGGCCGTGGCCGCCTCGGCCACGATGAAGCCCAGCGTGGTCATCTCCACAGGCACAGGGCTGGCCGCCACGCCGCACACCACCCCCATCACCAGCAGGTAGCGCAGTCCCTGCAGGATGGAAAACGCGCGCATGCGCCGCAGGCCGTTGAGATAGGCCAGCAGCACCTTGTTCAGCGAGAACAGCAACAGGCCTGGCGCCGCCCATCCGATCGCCCCGGCGGTGGCCGGGCTGTCGAACAGCTGCCCGAGCAGCCCGGCGCCAAGTCCCACGGCCACCGCGGCCACGGCCCCGAGCCCCAGCGCACAGGCCGCAGCGGTGAAGAGCATGCGGCCGCGCACCTGGCCGTCGGCATCGTGCAGCGCGGCATGCCGCAGCACCGAGTAGTGCAGGCCCAGCGTCGCCAGCTGCGAGGCGATGATGTAGACGGCGTAGGCTTGGTTGAACACGCCCAGCGAGGCGGCGTCGCGCACGCCGGCCACCACCAGGTTGATGACCATCCCGCTGATGGCCAGCATGACGAAG
>JAEUPD010000221.1 GCA_016788525.1 Rubrivivax sp. | reverse complement strand
GGCGTGTAGATGGCCTTGTGCTTGCCGCGCAAACGGAGTGCCACTTCGCTGGCGACACGTCCGAGCACCTTGTCGGTGGCATCAAGCACAAACCATTCATGCTTCACTTCGGCCGGCTTGGCGCTGAAGGTCTTCATGAGGAGCTTTCGAAGTACGGCTGAAGCCGGCAGTACCGGAGGGCAGCCGCGTGATCGGCAACGACCGCTGGGCCGCCGACACCTGAACCCGACCTCAGGAACCGCGTGTGAGCCGCTCGCGCGGCCGGGGCCTCTTCGGGGTGTTCTGGCGACTTCACGCGCGGCAGGCCTGGCGGGCTTCCTCGGGCGCGCTGCAAGGTGCGGTGCGCCCAGGGCTTTCCCGGCCGAGATCGGAAAAACGGGGAGTATACCCGCGCCGGCCGTCCAGGCCGCCAGGGCCTCGAGCCCGTCGCCGGTGACGCGGGCCGAGCCCGCCGCTGCATCGGGGATCGGCGCAACAGACACGGCCTGCGAAGGTTGCTATCGTCGCCGCGACCATGACCGCCACGCTGCTCGTGATCCTCGCCATTCTGGCCGCCGGCGCCGCCGGGCTTGCCTTTCGAATGTGGCAAACGGGGCGGCCGAAGCGCGGTGAACAAGCATTGCCGACCGAGTGGTCGCTCACACCGAGGCCTGTGTTCAACGAGCACGAACGCCGCGTGCACCGCCAGCTGCGAGAGGCGCTGCCCCAGCATGTCGTCCTCGCCAAGCTGCCGCTGGTGCGCTTCTGCCAGCCCAACGATCCCGGCCAAGTGCGCTTCTGGTTCGACCTGTTGGGCGCCATCCACGTCAGCTTCGCGGTGTGCAGCCAGGGCGGGCGCGTGCTGGCCGCCATCGACCTCGAAGACACCCGCGGCGCCGCGGCGCGCCGCTCCACCCTCATCAAGCAGGCCGTGCTGGCGGCATGCCACGTGCGCTACGTCCGCTACGCCGCGGACCAGACGCCGTCGGTCCCCGAGCTGCAGCTGCTGGTGCCGGCGGCTGCCGTGCCCGCCTTTGCGCCGCCACACCAGGCGCAGCATGCCGCCCACCCTGCGCATGCCGCGGGCGCGCAGCCGGGGGGCGCGGTGATGCGTGGCGGCTTCAGCAACCCCGCCGCCCGCAACGTCGACGCCTTCCGCCAGCGTGCGCACCCGGCCCGCTGGCCCGACGCCCACGGCCGCGACTCCTCGTCGTTCGGCCGCGACAGCGTGATCAGCGGCTTCTCGCACAGCGTGCCCACGGTGGCCCTGCCGCTGCGCGAGGGCGAGGTCGTGGACACGCCGGCCGTTCGGCACTGAGGCGCCCGAGGGCTCCCCCCGGGCCCGCACCACGAAGTTGGTCTACGACGACCTCACGCCCCAGCGCGTGCTCGACGCGCTCGACGCCGTCGGCCTGCGCGGCGACGGCCGCATCCTGCAGCTGAACTCCTACGAGAACCGGGTCTTCCAGGTCTTCCTGGACGACGGCCGCGTGGTGGTGGCCAAGTTCTACCGGCCGGGCCGCTGGAGCGACGAGCAGATCCTCGAAGAGCACGCCTTCGCGCTGGAGCTGGCCGAGGCCGAGGTGCCCGTGGTGCCGCCGCTGGTACTGGCCTCGGGCACGCAGAGCGGGGCCGGGCCGGCCGAACCGCCACCCCAGCTGCTGGGCCAGCCGCCGACGCTGGCACGGGCCGGCAGCCACCGCTACAGCGCCGCGCTGCGCTGCGCCGGCCGCGAGCCCGAACTCGACCAGCCCGGCGTGCTGCAGCGCCTGGGCGCCTTCATCGGGCGCCTGCACGCCGTGGGGCGTCGCCAGGCGTTTGCGCACCGGCATCGGCTGGCTCCCGCCGTGGACGGCCGGCGTGCCATCGACCTGCTGCTGAACGGCGGCTTCGTGCCCGCCGAACAGGCCGGCGCCTGGCAGCGTGCGGCCGAGGAGGCGCTGGCCGCCCTCACCACGGCGTGGGCTGGCGCCGAGGCGTCCGCGCCGCTGGCCACGCTGCGGCTGCACGGCGACTGCCACATCGGCAACATCCTGTGGCGCGAGCACGCGTCGGATACCGCCGAAGGCCCGAGCACCCGCGGCGCCCACGTCGTCGACCTCGACGACGCGATGCAGGGCCCCGCGGTGCAGGACGTGTGGATGCTGGCTTCAGGCGACAGCGAGGCGCAGCATCGGCGGCTGGACGCCCTGCTCGAAGGCTACGAGACGCACAGCGCCTTCGACTGGCGCGAGCGCACGCTCATCGAGCCGCTGCGCACGCTGCGCATGCTGCGCCACAGCGCCTGGCTGGCCGAGCGCTGGGCCGACCCCACTTTTCCGATCCACTTTCCCTTCTTCGGCAGCGCCGCCTACTGGAGCCAGCAGACCGCACAGCTGCGCGAGCAGCTCGAGCTGATGGATCGCTGAGCGGCCCACCGCGGTGGTGTGGATGCGCCTCCCGGGCCCGGTGTGCTGGCCCGGCGAGCCCGCGACCCAGCCGACCCGGCGTCCCGCGGCCCTTGATCAGCCCGCCAGCAGCAGGTTCACCCGCCGCACGTAGCCGGCAGGGTCTTCCAGTTGCCCGCCTTCGGCCAGCACCGCCTGGTCGAACAGCACCTGTGCCAGGTCGTCGAAGCGTTCGCTGCCCTCGGCCGAGTCGAGCCTCTTCACCAGCGCGTGCTCGGGGTTCACCTCGAGGATCGGCTTGGTGGCCGGTGCACTCTGCCCGGCCTGCTTCAACAGGCGCGCGAGGTGGCCGCTCATGTCACCCTCTTCCACCACGATGCACGCCGGCGAGTCGACCAGGCGCGTGGTCGCGCGAACGTCCTTGGCGCGTGCTTCGAGGGCCTTCTTCAGGCGCTCGATCAGCGGCTTGGCGGCCTCGGCCGCGGCGTCGGCGGCCTTCTTCTCTTCCTCGTCCTGCAGCTTGCCCAGGTCCACCGCCCCCTTGGCCACGCTGGTGAGCGGGTGGCCCTCGTACTCGTACAGGTGGGTCAGCATCCACTCGTCGACGCGGTCGGTGAGCAGCAGCACCTCGATGCCCTTCTTCCTGAAGATCTCGAGCTGCGGGCTGGCCTTGGCCGCCGCCAGCGAATCGGCGGTGATGACGTAGATGGCCTCCTGGCCCTCCTTCATGCGCTGCTTGTAGTCCTCGAACGACACGCCCTCGTCGGCATGCGTCGAGGCGAAGCGGTACAGCTTGGCCAGCCGCTCTCGGTTGGCGAAGTCCTCGCCGATGCCTTCCTTGAGCACCGCGCCGAACTGCTTCCAGAACTGGGCGTACTTGTCCTTCTGGCTGGCGTCTTCGCTTTGCGCCACGTCTTCCAGCATCGACAGCACGCGCTTGGTGCAACCCTCGCGGATGGCCTTCACGTCGCGGCTTTCCTGCAGCAGCTCGCGGCTCACGTTCAGCGGCAGGTCGGCCGAGTCGATGACGCCCTTGACGAAGCGCAGGTACACCGGCATCAGCGCCTCGGCGTCGTCCATGATGAACACGCGCTTGACATACAGCTTCACGCCGCCGCGCTTGTCGCGGTTCCACAGGTCGAACGGCGCCTTGGCCGGCACGTACAGCAGCTGCGTGTACTCGGTGCGGCCTTCCACGCGGTTGTGCGTGTAGGCCAGCGGCGCTTCCTGGTCGTAGCTGATCTGCTTGTAGAAGTCCTGGTACTGGGCGTCGGTGATGTCGCTCTTGGGCCGCGTCCACAGCGCGGCGGCCTTGTTCACCGTCTCCCACTCGTCGGTGTCGACCTGCGCCTTCTTCTCCTGGGTCGATCCGGCTTCGCCGGGCGACCCAACCCCCTCGGGGGGCGACGACGGCAACGCCGTCGTCTGGGGGCTCGAGGACTCCCACTTCTGCGTGCGCATCAGGATCGGCAGCGAGATGTGGTCGGAGTACTTGCCGATGATCGACTTGAGCTTCCAGGCCGAGAGGAACTCTTCCTCGCCTTCGCGCAGGTGCAGGATGACGTCGGTGCCGCGCTCGGCCCGCGTGATCGTCTCCACCTCGAACTCGCCCGTGCCTTCGCTGACCCAGCGCACGCCCTGCTCGGGTGCCAGGCCCGCGCGGCGGCTTTCCACCGTGATGCGGTCGGCGACGATGTAGCCCGAGTAGAAGCCCACGCCGAACTGCCCGATCAGGTTGGCGTCCTTCTTCTTCTCGCCTTCCAGCGCGGCCATGAACTCGCGCGTGCCGCTCTTGGCGATGGTGCCCAGGTGCTCGATGGCCTCGTCGGCGCTCATGCCCACGCCGTTGTCGCGGATGGTGATGGTCTTGTGCTCGGCGTCGAACAGCACGCGCACCTCGAGGTTCGGCGCCTCTTCGAACAGCGCCGGCTTGTCCAGCGCCTCGAAGCGCAGCTTGTCGCAGGCGTCACTGGCGTTGGAGACCAGCTCGCGCAGGAAGATCTCCTTGTTGCTGTACAGCGAGTGGGTGACGAGGTGCAGGATCTGCTTGACCTCGGCCTGGAAGGCGTGCGTTTTCTTGTCCATGGTCGTCGTGCAAAGGAAGAGGAGCCGAAAGGGAGAGCCGGCAAGGCGGCGGGTGCCCCCCGGCCGCGCGTGGGGGCCGGCGTCCGCCGGGCGCGCGCCAGCCGGCGCGCGCTCACGATGAGGGTACCCGCGCGAATTTCAAGGCCCTGGGGTGAGGCCCGGATTCTTCCCGAGTCCTTTCGGCCGGGCTGCCCCGCTCCAACGCGTCCTTCAGAACGCTTCAGCCCCGGTTTCAGCCCGTCTCAGGACTGAAAGGGGTGCCGCGGCCCACAGTTCGCTCCATCGCAACGCACCTTGGTGCAGCCAACCGGAGAGAACGATGAACAGCTCGCTGAAGACCCGCCTGGCTTCCTTCGCCGCCGCTTGCCTGGTGACCTTTGCTGTCGTCGGCCAGATCGCCGACTACGCTTACCCGGCGGCGGCGCCGGTCCAGGTGGCGACGTCGTCGCGCTGAGCCGGGCACAACGGCCCGCTGCCGCGCCGAAGCCCCCACCCGCGCACCGCGCCGCCGGCGCGCCGAATCCACCGATTGACGCCCGGCCTGCCCGCTGGCAGCGTCGCGCCGGGGCGGTCCCGGCCAGAAACAGGAAGAGAGCAGGAAGGCAAGTGGCGTTGAACGAAGCGCAGCCGCCGGACCGCATCGACATCGCTGCGGCCACCGCGCAGGTTCAAGACCTGGCCTGGACCGGCCGGCCCGAGGCCGCGATCGAGGCGGCCACCGCCGCGCTCGCCAGCCCCGGGCTGAGCCCGCTGCAGCGCGCCGAGCTGCTGGACCTGCGTTGCGAGTGCCTGCACCAGCGCGGCGAGCGGCAGCGGCTCGACACCGACCTCGAAGCCCTGCGCCAGCTCGCCGCCGACGGCCAGCGCCCGGCGGGCGTGGCCGGCGACACGACGCTGGCCATCGCGCGCATGCGCGAGTCGCTGGTGGCGGCGTTCCGCGCCGGTGGCGCCGCGGCGCTGCCGGCGGCGCGCGAGGCCCTGGCCGCCGCCCAGCGCAGCGGCCAGGCCCTGTGGCTGGCACGGGCACGAATGGTCTTTGCCAATGCCGCCTGCTTCTCGCCCGGCCCGCACTGGGACGAAGGCCACCGCCATGCCCAGGCCGCGGTGACAACCCTCTCCCGGCTGGCAATACCGTCGCTCGAGGCCCGCGCCTGGCGCACGCTGGCCTGGACGCTGAAAGCCGCGCACCGCCGAGACGAGACCCACGCCGCGGCCGAGCGTGCGGTGGCGCTGGCCCGCGCCGGCGGCGACCTGGCCGAACTGGGCATCTCGCTCAGCCTCACGGTGTGGTTCGAGTCCGACTACGCACGCATGGCACGCGCGTGGCAGCAGGCTCAGGCCGCCTACGCCGCCGGCGGCCATCTGCCCGGCCAGGCGCTGGTCACCGCCAACCTCGGTTGGGTGTGGGCCCGCCTGGGCATGTTCCGCCGCGCCCGGCGCGCGCTGCGGCAGGCCGACGCGATGTTCCGCCGCCTCGGCGACCTGAAGAACCAGATCAACAACGCCGCGACCCTGGCCGTCGAGGTGGAGCTGAACCTGGGCCACATCGACCAGGCGCGCACCTTGGGTGCCGAGGTTCGCGATCTGGCCGAGCGCCTGGGCGCCGAGCGCTATGGCGAACTGGCGGCATGGGTGCAGGGCTGGATCGCGCTGCACGAGGGGCGCGCGGCCGAGGCCGCGGCCTGGTTCGAACAGCAACGTGCCTGCTTCGCCCGGCAGGGCGAACATGCCCTCATCAGCGTGGCCGAACAGCTGCACGCCTGGCAGGCCGCCGGCGAGCACGCCAGGGCGCATGCGCTGGCGCGGCAGGCGATGGCGTGGCACCGCGCCGCCGGCTTCACCAGGCTCGAGAAACTCGACCCCGTGGCGCTGTGGTGGCGCATCAGCCGCGCATTGCGCGCCGGCCCGGCGCCGCAGCGCCAGCGCATGGGCGAGGCCGACGCGGCTCTCGCGCAGGCGTATCGCATGCTGTGCGCCAGCAGCGCCGAGTTGCGCGACGAAGGCTTGCGCCGCACCGTCTACAACAAGCTGCCCGTGTCGCGCGGCGTTCTGGCCGACTGGCGCGCCCTGGCCCGCCGCCGCCGGACGCGCCAGACGCGCGAGAAGCACCTGGCCGGCCACGCCGACATCGGCGAGCCCTTCGAGCGCCTGGTCGACACGGGCCTGCGCCTGCAGGAGATTCGCCACGAGGCCGAGCTGCTCGAGTTCATCGTCGACGAGGTGACCGAACTGATCGGCGCCGAGCGCGTGCTCGTCGTGCTCGAAGGCGCCGAGCAGCCGGTCGGTGCCTCGCTGCTGCCGCCAGGCGAAAGTGCCGGCGGGCTGCTGGGCGCGATCACCCCCTGGCTCGACGAAGGCCGCCGCACGCGCGCCAGCACCTTGCGCCACGGCCCCGAAGGTGTGCAGCCCCTCGACCAGCGCAGCTGCCTGGTGGTGCCGCTGGCCGTGCAGCGCGAGCTGCTGGGCTTCATCTACGCCGACCTCGAGGGCCTGTACGGGCGCTTCCACGACGGCGACACCCGCCTGCTGACGGTGTTGGCGACCCAGGCGGCGCTTACGCTGGCCAACCTGCGCACCGCTGCGGGCCTGGAGCGCCTGGTCGAGGAGCGCACGGCGCAGGCCCGCGCAGCGCAGGCCACGGCGCAGGCACGCGCCGCCGCGCTGGCGGTCATCAACAGCATCCAGCAGGGCATCGCCGGCTCGCTGGACTTCGACGCCATCGTCGAGCAGTCCGGCAACAAGCTGCGCGAGGCGTTCGAAGGCGCCGATCTCAGCATCAACTGGTGGGATGAGCCGAACCACGCGCAGGTCTCGCTCTACGCGGTCGAACATGGCGCGCGCCTGCCGCGCGTGACGCGCCCGATCGCGCCGGGCAGCTTCATCGACCATGCGGTGCGCCATCCGCAGCTGGTGGTGGCGGGCACCCACGACGAGCAGATCCGGCGCGGCATCCCCGTGCAGCCGGGAACGGACCGCGCGCTGTCGCTGCTGGCCGCGCCGATGATGAACGCCGGGCAGCTGCTGGGCTACGTGACGATCGAGGACCACCGGCGCGAGCACGCCTTCGACACCGAAGCCGTGCGCCTGGTGAGCACGGTGGCCGCGAGCATGGGCGTGGCGCTGGAGAACGCGCGCCTGTTCGACCAGACGCAGCGGCTGCTCAAGGAGACCGAGGCGCGCAACGCCGAGCTGGCGGTGATCAACAGCCTGCAGAAGGGCTTGGCCGGGCAGCTCGAGTTGCAGGCGGTGATCGACCTCGTCGGCGACAAGCTGCGCGAGGTATTCAACGCCCAGGATGTCGGCATCTTCCTCTACGACCGCGAGCGCGACCGCATGCGCTTCCCGTACGTCGCCGGCACCGATGGTCGCGTTGTGCAGGCCGAATCGCCGCCGATGGGCATCAGCGCGCAGGTGCTGGCGACCGGACGCACGATCCACGGCCGCAGTCTGGCCGAGCTGCGCGCGATCAACCCCGACTGGCGCGCCACCCGGCTGGGCAGCCTCGGCCAACTTCGCTCAGAGGGTGACATCGACGACGAGGAGCACTCGGGGGTGTACGTCCCCTTGAAGACCGGCGACGAAGTCAATGCCGTCGTGATGGTCGGGCGCACGGGCGCCGACGCATTCTCCGACGCCGACGTAAGTCTCATCGAGACAGTGGCGGCCAGCCTCAGCGTGGCGCTGCGAAGCGCGCTGAGCTTCGAGGCCGAGCGGCAGCGGGCTGCGGAATTGGCCGTCGTCAACGCGGTGCAGCGTGCGCTCGTCGGGCAGGCCAGCCTCCAAGGCGTCTACGACGCTGTGGGCGACAGGCTGCGCGAGGTCTTCCCCAGCCATACGGTCATCGTGCGCCGTGTCGACCCCGAAACAGGGCTGTTGCATTTTCCGTACTACGTCCGCGCCGACGGCGAACGCCTTGTCGTTGCGCCGGCCCCGGTCGGGGGAGTCAGTGCCGAGGTTCTGCGCACGCGTGCCACCGTCTTGCTCGACGCCGAGACCGCCCGGGCGATGCGCAGGCAGGGCACGATCTTGCTCACCGATCGTGCCCCCGGCTCGCAGCTGACGGTGCCGCTGCTCGCCGCGCAGCAGGTGCTCGGGATGATCGATCTGGTCAATGTCCGCAAGCACGCCTTCGGCGAAGCCGAGGTGCGCCTGCTCGAGACGATTGCCGCGGGCATGAGCGTGGCGCTGGAGAACGCACGCCTGTTCAGCGAGGCACGGGAGGCACGCGCAGCCGCCGAAGCCGCCAACGAAGCCAAGAGCGCCTTCCTCGCGACCATGAGTCACGAGATCCGCACGCCGATGAACGCCGTCATCGGCATGAGCGGCCTCTTGCTGGACACGCCGCTCACCGACGAGCAGCGCGACTTCGCCGCCACCATCCGCGACAGCGGCGACACGCTGCTGACCATCATCAACGACATCCTGGACTTCTCCAAGATCGAGGCCGGGCGCATGCAACTGGAGCGTGCGCCGCTGGACCTGCGCGGTTGCGTCGAGGCGGCGATGGACCTCGTGCGCTACCGCGCCACCGACAAGGGTCTGGCGCTGACGCTCTCCGTCGGCCACGGCGTGCCGCCGGGCATCATGGGTGATGCCACGCGGCTGCGGCAGATCCTGCTGAACCTGCTGGCCAACGCCGTGAAGTTCACCGAGCGCGGCGAGGTGGCCGTGAGCGTCGAGCGGCTCGCTTCGGATCGGTTGCGCATCGCTGTGCGCGACAGCGGCATCGGCCTGACCCCCGAGGTCCTCGGCCGGCTGTTCCAGCGTTTCGAGCAGGCCGATGCAGGCATGGCCCGCCGCTATGGCGGCACCGGCCTGGGCTTGGCGATCAGCCGCAGGCTGGCCGAACTGATGGGCGGCACGCTGGAGGCGGCGAGCCCCGGCCCGGGCCGGGGCTCGACGTTCACGCTGGAGATCGACGCGCCGGCGGCCGAACTGCCGGCCGCAAACGCCCAGGCCCCGGCCGCGACGCAGCGCCCCGACCCCACGCTGGCCGAGCGACACCCGCTGCGCATCCTGCTGGCTGAAGACAACCTCGTGAACCAGAAGCTGGCGCTCAGGCTGCTGGCGCAGATGGGCTACCGCGCCGACGTGGCGGCCAACGGCATCGAGGTGATCGACTCGCTCGAACGCCAGCGCTACGACGTGGTGCTGATGGACGTGCAGATGCCCGACATGGACGGGCTGGA
>JAEUPD010000186.1 GCA_016788525.1 Rubrivivax sp. | reverse complement strand
GTCTCGATGTCGATCTGCGTGAACTCGGGCTGGCGGTCGGCGCGCAGGTCCTCGTCGCGGAAGCACTTGGTGATCTGGTAGTAGCGGTCGAAGCCGGCCACCATCAGCAGCTGCTTGAACAGCTGCGGGCTCTGCGGCAGCGCGAAGAACTGACCGTCGTGCACGCGGCTGGGCACGAGATAGTCGCGCGCGCCTTCGGGCGTGCTCTTGGTGAGCATCGGCGTCTCGACGTCGATGAAGCCCTCGCGGTCGAGGAACTTGCGCACCTCCATCGCCACCTTGTAGCGCAGCATCAGGTTCTTCTGCATCTGCGGGCGGCGCAGGTCGAGCACGCGGTGCGTGAGGCGCACCGTCTCGCTCAGGTTCTCGTCGTCAAGCTGGAACGGCGGGGTGACGCTGGGGTTGAGCACCTCGAGATCATGGGCCAGCACCTCGACCTTGCCGGAGACGAGGTTGGCGTTGGTGGTGCCCTCGGGCCTGGCGCGCACCTTGCCAGTGACCTTCAGGCAGAACTCGTTGCGCACGCTCTCGGCGGTGGCGAACATCGCCGGCCGGTCGGGGTCGCAGACGATCTGCACCAGGCCTTCGCGGTCGCGCAGGTCGATGAAGATCACGCCGCCATGGTCGCGGCGACGATGGGCCCAGCCCATCAGGGTGACTTCCTGGCCCATCAGCTGCTCGCTGACGAGGCCGCAGTAGGTGGTTCTCATGTGCTTGCGTTCGCTCTGTCGGATTCGGTGGGGCCGGCGGCGGTGCCGCGGCCTGCAAGGGGTGAGGGTGTGGCGCTTCAGCGGGTGGATGACGCGACCCGGAACGACCAGGGCGGGCCGGATGCCGGGCCGGGCCCGCCCGGTCAGTTTCGGGCCGGCTCGGCGGCGGCGGTGGCGGCCGGTGTGGCCGGTGCCGCGGGCCGCGCCGGTACCGCCGGGGCGACCGGCGTCACCGCCGCCGGGGGCACGCCGCCGTTGTCGGTGCCACCCTTCATCGGTGGCGCCACCACGCCCATCGAGATGACGTACTTCAGCGCCTCGTCCACGCTCATCGCCAGCGGCACCACATCGGCGCGCGGCATCATGAGGAAGAAGCCCGAGGTCGGGTTGGGCGTGGTGGGCACGTAAAGGCTCACCCACTCCAGCCGCGGGTCCAGGCTGCCCGCCGCGGCGGACCCGGCACCCAGGTGCACGGCCACCTCGCCGGCCGGCCGCCCGGTGACGAAGGCGATGGTCCAGGCGCCCGGCCGCGGGTACTGCACCAGCACGGCTTCGCGGAAGGCGTTGCCGCTGCTGGAGAACAGCGTGTCGGAGACCTGCTTGACGGAGTTGTAGATGCTCTTGACGATGGGGATGCGGCCGATGAGGTTGTCCCACATCGACAGCCACCACTGGCCCACGAAGTTGGCCGCGAAGATGCCGGTGGCCAGCAGCAGCACCGCGAGCACCACCACCGAGAGACCCGGCACGTGGCGCAGCGACTCGAGGAACGCGTAGGCCGACTGCGGCAGCACCGCCTGTGTCACCGACAGCAGCGCCGAGAACAGGCTGTCCAGGCCGCCCAGCACCCACGACATCACCCACAGGGTGATGGCCAGCGGCAGCCACACCAGCAGGCCGGCGACGATGTACTTCTTCATGGGGCGGCGGACGCGGGGCGC
The DNA here is from genome assembly GCA_016788525.1 of Rubrivivax sp. Taxonomy (GTDB): domain Bacteria; phylum Pseudomonadota; class Gammaproteobacteria; order Burkholderiales; family Burkholderiaceae_C; genus Rubrivivax. The sequence goes on along the minus strand of JAEUPD010000186.1, from coordinate 2,079 downwards.
GATGGTTCGGCGGCAGCGTGGCGGCGGCGGGCTCAGCTGCCCGCCGGCGGAGGCGCGGGTGCTGCCGGCGCGGGCGCCGACGCGGCCTTGGCCTCTGCGGAAGGCTTGCCGGCCGCAGGCTCGGTGGTCTTGCCGGTATCGGGTTTCGCGGCCTTGTCGGTGCCCTGGTCGGCGGCCTTGTCGGCGCCGTTGTCACCGCCCGTGCCGCTGCCCTTGTCAGCGCTGTCGCCCTCGGCCTTGCCCCCGCTGTTGCCGCCACGGAAGTCGGTGACGTACCAGCCCGAGCCCTTGAGCTGGAAGCCGGCGGCGGTGACCTGTTTGGCGAACGTGCCCGCACCGCAGGCCGGGCAGTCGGTCAGCAGCGGATCGGAGATCTTCTGCAGGACGTCCTTCGCGTGCCCGCAACGGGTGCAGCGATAGGCGTAGATCGGCATGGCAGGCGTCTTTGCGGCGAAAAGCCGGCGATTATAGGTTTTCGCCCTCGGCCGACGGGGGCATGCCAACCCCGGTGGGGCGGCGCGGGCCCAGTTCATCTGCCGCGCAGCTGGCGGAAGCCGGTGCTGCGCTCCGGTGACGGTCTGCGCAGCGCGGCTCGGTGCGAATCAGCGCGGGCCGTGGCGAGCGTGCCCGCCCTGATGATGGGCCGCAGCCTGCGCGTGGCGCAGGGTGGTCTCGATGGAGTGCCCCTGGTTGCCGATCAACTGTGGCGCCAGCGACCCCATCAACATGCCGATGATCGAACCGGCCAGCCCGATCAGGTTGGCCGGCACCAGGGCCTCGGCTGCCACCTGCGAGGCGCCCAGCCAGCAGCCGATGCCCAGGATGATCGAGAACAGCGCCCCCTGCGTGGTGGCGCGCTTCCAGTACGCCCCGGCCAGCAGCGGAATGAAGGCGCCGGCCAGCGTCACGTTGTAGGCGTTCTGCACCATCTCGTACATGGTGCTCTTGCTGTTCAGCGCGAACAGCAGCGCGCCGGCGGTGAAGGTGACGAGGATGATGCGCAGCGTCAGCAGAAACTGCTTGTCGCCCATGCGTGGTGCAAAGGGCCTGAGCACGTTCTCGGTGAACAGCGAGGTCGGCGCCAGCAGCGCGCCGCTGGCAGTGGAGAGGATGGCCGACAGCAGCGCGCCGAAGAACATCACCTGCGCCCACAGCGGCATCTTCGTGAGCACCAGGTCGGGCAGGATGCGCTGGATCTCGCGCGCATCCTCCGCGCCGAACAGCTTGGCCACCGCCGGGTCGCCGACGATGGCCGAGTAGGCGATGAAGATCGGCACGAATGCGAAGCAGAAGTAGATCAGCCCGCCGATGATCGTGCCGCGCACCGCGGTGTTCTCGTCCTTGGCGCTGGTCATGCGCTGGAACACGTCCTGCTGCGGGATGGAGCCGAAGGCGAAGGCGAAGAAGGCCCCGGCCATCACCCACCAGCCCTTGGCGTCTTCGGGGAAGAAGTTGAGCTTGCCGTCGGCCGAGGCCTGCGCGATGACCTTGCCGGCACCGCCGGCCAGGTCGCCCACCAGCACGGCCACGAGCGTCAGGCCGATCAGGATGACGACGGTCTGGAACAGGTCGGTGAAGGCCACCGACCACATGCCGCCGAAGAGGGTGTAGACCAGCACCACCGCGGCGCCGATGAGGATGCTGGCGGTGAGGTCGAGCGCGCCGCCCGAGAGCACATGGATCACGAGGCCGAGCGCCGTCATCTGGGCCGAGGTCCAGCCGAGGTAGCTCGCCACGATGGCCACGCTGGTCAGCACCTCCACGCCCTTGCCGTAGCGCTGCTTGTAGAAGTCGCCGATGGTCAGCAGGTTCATGCGGTAGAACAGCCGCGCGAACAGCAGCGCCGCCAGCACCAGGCACACGCTGGCGCCGAACGGGTCGCCCGGCACGCCGGACAGGCCGTCCTTGGCGAACGTGGCCGATACCGACAGCACCGTCTCGGCGCCGAACCAGGTGGCGAACACCGTGGCCACGTTCATGTACAGCGGCAGCGAGCGGCCGGCCACCATGTAGTCCTTGGCGTTGTGCACACGCCGCGCGGCCAGCAGGCCGATGGTGATGGTGACGGCAAGGTAGGCG
>JAEUPD010000138.1 GCA_016788525.1 Rubrivivax sp. | reverse complement strand
GAAGGTGGCGGGATCGGGCCGACGGGGTGCCCCGCTCCGTTCATGTCCTTTTCCGAGTGCCCAGCTTTGCTGGTCACTCGGATGCATCCTTGATTTCGCTGCGCAGGGCACCCCGTCGGCCCGGTCCGGCACGCGCTGCACAGTGCGAGCGCACGCTGGCCGCAGCCGTTCGGCTCGCCAAGGCCGCCGGGTGGTCGGCTCAGCGAGGTCAAGGGTGCATTCGAGTGCCCTGCGCAGCAGGGCAGTCGAAAAAGGACACGAGCAGGGCCGACCACCCGGCGGCCTTGGCGCGCCACCACCTCGACCCGCGGTCGCCTGTGCAGCCCTGCACGCCCGCGACGTTGCCGCCCCATCTCTTTGTACGCAAGGGCGGCGCGGCCAGAATGCGCGCATGAGCACCACCACCTACGACGCGCTTGCGGCCACCTGGGCTCGCCTGCATCACCTCAGCCACCTGCAGTCCATCGCCAGCTGGGACCAGGCCGCGCTGATGCCGCCCAAGGGCATGGAGGCCCGCGCGGCGGCGCTGGCCGAGATGGCCGCACTGCTGCACCGCATGCGCACCGACCCCGCGCTGCCCGACCGGCTGGCGCGCGCCGAGCAGGAGCCGCTCGATGACGCGCAGCGCGCCAACCTCTCGGAGATGCGGCGCCAGTGGCGGCTTTCCAACGCGCTGCCCGAGCAGCTGGTGCAGCGCCACCAATTGGCCTCCAGCCGCTGCGAGCATGCCTGGCGCACGCAGAGGCCGGCCAACGACTGGCCGGGCTTCGTCGAGAACTTCCGCGAGATGCTGGCCATCGGCCGCGAGGAGGCGTCGCTGCTGGCTGCCGAGTCGGGCCTGGGCCGCTACGAGGCGCTGATGGACCGCTACGAGCCGGGCATGACCACCCGGCGGCTGGACGCCATCTTCGGCGAGGTGCGGCGCTGGCTGCCCGGCCTCATCCAGCGCGTGATGGCCCGCCAGGCCCGCGAGACACTCGTCCAGCCGCAGGGGCCGTTCGCCATCGACCGCCAGCGGCTCCTGTGCGAGCAGGTGATGCGGCTGCTGGGCTTCGACTTCGAAGGCGGCCGCCTGGACGTGAGCACGCACCCGTTCTGCGGCGGCGTGCCCGAGGACGTGCGCATGACCACCCGCTTCGCCGAGCACGAGTTCATCGGCAGCCTGATGGGCACGGTGCACGAGACGGGCCATGGCCGCTACGAGCAGAACCTGCCGCGCGAGTGGCTGGGCCAGCCGCTGGCCGAGGCGCGCTCGATGGCCATCCACGAAAGCCAGAGCCTGAGCTTCGAGATGCAGCTCGGGCAGCACCCGGGCTTCGTGCGGCAGCTCGCGCCACGCGTGGCCGCGGCCTTCGGCGACCAGCCGGCGTTCGAGCCGGCCAACCTGCACCGGCTCATCACGCGCGTGGCGCCGGGCTTCATCCGCGTCGACGCCGACGAGGTGACCTACCCCGCGCACATCATCCTTCGCTACAAGATCGAGCGCGCGCTGATCGAGGGCGAGATCGAAGCCGAAGACATCCCGGCGCTGTGGGACGCCAGGATGATGGAGCTGCTGGGCTTGGACACGCGCGGCAACTTCAAGGACGGCCCGCTGCAGGACGTGCACTGGCCCGAAGGCCTGTTCGGCTACTTCCCGTGCTACTCGCTGGGTGCGATGTACGCGGCGCAGTGGTTCGCCGCCATCCGGCGCGCCATGCCCGACCTCGACACGCGCATCGACCGCGGCGACTTCACGCCCGTGTTCGACTGGCTGCGCGAGAACATCTGGCACCAGGCCAGCCGTTGGAGCACGGACGAGCTGGCGCGGCGCGCCAGCGGCGAGGTGCTGAACCCGGTGCACTTCAAGGCGCACCTCGAGACACGGTACCTGGGCGCCTAGGAAGCTCGTCCTCCGGCAGCCTGGTGTGGCACTTGCGGCTCACTTCAGCCGCAGCTTGCCCGCGGCGCGGCGCGCGCAAGCCGCCGGTCAATGGCCGCCGCGTTCGCCGCGGGCCTCGGCCAGCGCGTTCATGAAGTCGCTCTCGCTGGTCTCGGTGATGATGACCGTGCTTTGCGGGTCGTGCGGCGAGAGTTGATGCTCGCGCTGCTCGCGCGTCAGCCGCCGCAGCGCGCGCTGCACCAGCGCCAGCAGGTCCTGCACCGGGCCATCGGCGGCATCCAGCGGCAGCACGCGCAGCTGGGCCAGCATCTTGGCCAGCGACTTGGCCTGCACCTGCTCGAGGGCCATCACGCCGAGGTGGCCCAGCGCCGCCTCCAGCGCTGCCAGGTGCGGCAGTGCCGAGCGCGAACCGCGCACGCGGTCGAGCAGGCCGCTCAGCGAGCGCTGCATCTGCCGGCCGCGGGCCAGGTCGTCGTCGAGCGGGGCCGCTGGCGGATCGGCCAGATGCGGCTCGCGCAGCGTCGGTGCGAAGTCGGCTTCGGCGGCAGGCACAGACATGGCGTGCAGGTTCCCCGGGGCGGTGGCAGGCAAGGCAGGCGGGCGGCCCGCTCTTCACGCATATCGGCGCGGCGACGCGCCGCTTGAGCCACCCGAGGCGTGAAGTCCGACGCACACGACACTGCCCACGCCTTGCGGCCCCAGGGCAGCCACGGCCGGCGCCTCAAGAGGCGCGAACCACCATGCGCTCCAGGTCGATCAGCACCTCGTCCAGGCGGCGCAGGGCACGGGCGGCATCGCCCGCCAGCGCCAGCGGCGCGGCGCGGGCCAGGGCAGCGGCCACCGCGCCACGCGAGGCCGCACCGTGCCGCGGTCGCAGCAGGCGACGGCCGCGGTCGTCGAGCACCGCGTCGTCCAGCGCCAGGCCGTGGCGGGCCAGCAGCGGCGCCAGGCTGCCCCGGCGCGAGCGCAGGTCGGCGCGAGTGCGCTGGTAGGCATGCTCGGCGACCGCGCGCCGCTGCGAATAGCTGAACAGGTTGGCCAGGAACAGCTCGGGGTCGGCCTGGTCGGGCTCGAGCAGCACGATGTCGGTGGCCGGGTGGCTCGTCTCGTAGCCCTTGAGCCCGAGCTCCAGCCGTGAATGGATGAGCGTGCGGAAGGTCTGGCTCAGCACCAGCGGCAGCCCGCCGCGCACGAGCTGCGGAATGCGGCCGCGGCCGAGCACGCGGTGGTGGCGGTGGCTGGCCTCGGCGGGCACGAGCACCGGCGTGGCGTGGAATGGCACCAGCGGGTTCAGGCACAGCACGAGGTCCATGCCCATGTCCAGCAGCACCCGGGCATGCAGGGTTTTCTTCAACGCACCGTCGACATACCAGCGTCGGCCTTCCGGGCCGGCGATGGGCACGGGCGGAAAGAGGCCCGGCAAGGCGGCGCTGGCAGCCACCGCCTGCGAGATCGGAACCGCGTCCCACCCCGGCTTGCCGAACGGCGCCGCGGCCCCGCTGTCCAGGTCGGTGGCCACCACCACCAGCGGCCGCTTCAGCGCGCGGAAGTCATCGCTTCGGCCGGGCGCCGAGAACACCTCGCGCAACCGGGCCTGCAGCGGGGCGTTGGTGAACAGGCCCGCGGGCAGCGCCTGCCCCAGTCGCTCGAGCATCGCCAGCCACGAACGGCGGCCGAAGGCATAGCCGGCGGCCGCCTGCGCCAGCAGCACCGGCACCCGCGACAGCCGCGACGCATATTCGCCCAATGCCGGGCGATAGAACAGCCACGGCCGGATGCGGTCGGTGCGGGGGCCGTCCCCTTCGATGAAGGCATCGCACAACTGGCGCGGCGTCATGCCGTTGGCCAGCGCCGCGGCCACCAGCGCACCTGCGGACACGCCGACATAACCGTCGAGCTCGTTGACCTCCAGGCCCGGCAGCGCCTCTTCCAATGCCACCAGCGCGCCGATCTCGTAGATGGCGCCCAGCGGTCCGCCGCCGGCCAACGCCAGCCCGATGCGCGCGCCGCGATGGCCGCTGCGGGCGTGGCGATCGGCTTGCATCGGCACGGCAGGCGCGCCGGCCGGCGCACGCTTCGATGCCGGGGACGATGGCGCCAACGCGGTCTCCGGCCGGGCTGCCTGTGGTCAGGCCGGGGTCAGGCCGCGCCCATGCGCGTGCTCTTGCGCGGGCTCTTGCGGGCAGGACCCTTCGCGCCCTTGGCCGGCGCCGTGCCGGCAGCCTTGCCCGCGCCCGCCCGGCTGAGCCGGGCCACCGCGGCGGCCAGCTCGTCGACGCGTGCGGTCAGCGCCTGCACGTCCTTGGCGGTGGGCACGCCCAGCTTGGTCATCGCCTTGGCGGTGCGTTGCTCGAAGATGGCCTCCAGCTTGTCCCAGTTCTGCCCCGCCTTGGCGGTGACGGTGCCGGCCATCGCGGTCATCTTGCCGGTGACCTCGGCAATCTTGTCCTCGGCCAGGCCCTGGGTCTTCTTCTGCAGGCTCACGCCTTCCTTGACCAGGGTCTCGAACACCTTGCCGCCCTCTTGCTGGGCCTTGGCCCAGGCGCCCATGCCGGCCAGCCAGATCTGCTGCGCCGAGTCCTTCACCGAGGCGGCGAGCTTGGTGGTGTCCATGCCGCCGAAAGCCGGCGACTTGCCCCCCGCCTTGGTGGGCGACTGGGCGGCGGCGCCGGCATCGCCGGCAACGGACTTCGAGATCTTCTTGACCATGGCGGTACCTGTTCCTCTTCCTGCGTGGGGTAGGTCGGATCGGCGGCGTGAGCGCCGTGTCGGCGACCCGGGCAATATAGGGTTCACCCGTGGGCGGCGCATGCCGATTCTCTAGTGAGCGCGCTCTATCCTTGACGTGGACAACCCTCCCCACACACCGCCCGATCGAGGAGAACCGCGATGCATTACTTCGTCACCGGCGCCACCGGCTTCATCGGCAAGCGCCTCGTCAAGGCGCTGCTGGCGCGCCGCGGCACCACCATCTCCTTCCTCGTGCGCGCGGGCAGCGAAGGCAAGGTGCAGGACCTGTACGACTTCTGGGGGCTCGCCGGCACGGCCAGGGGCCGCGCGCTGCCGGTGGCAGGCGACCTCACGGCGCGCAAGCTGGGCATCGCGCCCGAGACGCTCAAGGCGATGAAGGGGCAGATCAACGCGGTGTTCCACCTGGCCGCCGTGTACGACCTGAAGGCCGATGCCGACAGCCAGGTGCAGGTGAACGTCGAAGGCACGCGCAACGTCGTCGAGTTCGCGAAGGCCGTGGATGCGGGCCACCTGCACCACGTCAGCAGCATCGCCGCCACGGGCCTCTATGAAGGCGTGTTCCGCGAAGACATGTTCGAGGAGGCCGAGAACCTCGAGCACCCGTACTTCATGACCAAGCACGAGAGCGAGAAGATCGTGCGCAAGGAGTCCAAGGTGCCGTGGACGGTGTACCGGCCCGCGCTGGTCGTCGGTGACAGCAAGACCGGCGAGATGGACAAGATCGACGGCCCCTACTACTTCTTCAAGGCCATCCAGCGCATGCGGCAGATCCTGCCGCCTTGGTTCCCGGCGGTGGGCCTGGAGGGCGGGCGCATCAACATCGTGCCGGTCGATTTCGTGGTGGCGTGCATCGACCACATCAGCCATCTGAAGACCAAGCAGGCCGGCAAGTGCTACCACCTGGTGGACCCGACGGGCTATCGCGTCGGAGATGTGCTCGACATCTTCGGCCGTGCCGCGCATGCGCCGAAGATGAACCTGTTCGTCAACGCGGCCCTGTTCGGGTTCATCCCCAAGAGCGTGAAGAAGGGGATGATGGCGCTGGCGCCGGTGCGCCGCATCCGCAACGCGGTGATGAAGGACCTCGGCCTGCCCGAGGACATGTTCACCTTCGTCAACTACCCCACGCGCTTCGACCACCGCGAGCTCGACGCGGCGCTGAAGGGCAGCGGCATCGCGTGCCCCAACCTGCACGACTACGCCTGGGTGCTGTGGGACTACTGGGAGCGTCACCTCGACCCGGACCTGTTCAAGGACCGCAGCCTGAAGGGCGCGGTGGGCGGCAAGGTGGTGCTGGTCACCGGCGGCAGCTCGGGCATCGGCCTGTCGGCCAGCAAGAAGTTCGCCGAGGCCGGCGCCACCACCATCATCTGCGCGCGCGACGCCGACAAGCTGGCCGCCGCGGTGAAGGAGATCGTCGATCACGCGCGCGCCAAGGGCAACGCCGACCCGCAGGTCTACAGCTACACGGTCGACGTGGCCAACCCGGAAAGCTGCGCCGAGTTCGTCAAGCTGCTGGAAGACAAGCACGGCGGCGTCGACTTCCTCATCAACAACGCCGGCCGCTCGATCCGCCGCGCCATCGAGAGCAGCTACGACCGCTTCCACGACTTCGAGCGCACGATGCAGCTGAACTACTTCGGCGCGCTGCGCATCACGCTGGGGCTGCTGCCCGGCATGGTGGCCAAGAAGAAGGGCCACGTCGTC
>JAEUPD010000125.1 GCA_016788525.1 Rubrivivax sp. | reverse complement strand
CGGCACAGACCCCTCATCAGCCAAGAGGTCTGCAGACATACGTCGCATCACCGCCCGTGATGTGAACGCAGCCTCACCCCACGCGCCAACCCGGTTTTCACATTACGCCCGTAACGCTGCGGGCCGGCGGGCCTGAGAGCGTGTCCTGGCCCGACGCCGCGGGGCCGCTGGCCCGCCGTTGCCAGGGGCTGGTGAGTGCCTTGTGGCAGCGGGCCTACCGACCACCCCGCTATCTGGCCGCCTGGGCGCTGTACTTCGGCAGCGTCGACGAACCCGAGCTTCGTACGCACATCGCGCGACATCGGGCTGAGCTCCGCTGGGCGCTGCACCAACGCTTCGTGCAGGTGCTGCCGGAGCTGGCCGCCTCTGCCGATTCGCGGGCGCTGGTCCAGCTGGTGCTGTCGAGCCTGCGCGGCCTGGCACGGCCTGCCGCTGGGCGTGAAGGACCTGCAGGGCACGGTGGGGCTGCTCACCACCTACGGTAACGTCGGCCTGCGGGGCTTCGTGCCGACGCAGGACATCGAGCTGGTCGCGCGGCTGAAGCGGGCCGGCGCCATTGTCGCGGTCAAGACCAACGTGCCCGACATGGGCGCCGGCGCCAACACCCGCAATCCAGTCTGGGGCGCCACGGGCAACCCGTTCAACCCGTTGCTGAATGCTGGCGGCTCGTCGGGTGGTTCGGCCGCGGCGCTGGCCTGCGACAGGCTGCCGCTGTGCACCGGCTCCGACGCGGGAGGGTCTCGCTGCGCATACCCGCGATCGCGTGAACCGCGTGCGCCCGTGGGTCGCACGCCGTGAGCCCTGGGTACCAAGGCTGGGCGATGCCGACCGCGCATTCGATGTGCTTCGCGCCGAGGCCTTTGCCGCCGCCTTTGCCAAGACCTACCGCACGGCGTCGGAGCCGCTGGGACCGAACATGCGCGCCAATGTGGAACTGGCCGCCAGCATCACCCTGGCCGACCGCGCCTGGGCGCACCTGGAGCAGACCCGCCTGACGCGCGAGTTCGCGCAGGCGTTCGACAATTTCGATGTGCTGTTCTCGCCGGTGAGCCCGGTGTCGCCGTTCCCGTGGACCGAGCTGTTTGCCCAGCAGGTCGATGGCCGGGTCATGCTCAACTACTACCAGTGGCTGGGCCTGACCTATGTGGCCACATTGGCCACGAACCCGGCGCTGGCCCTTCCCAGCGGCGTGGACGAAGCCGGCATGCCGTTCGGCCTGCAGCTGATCGGCCGGCTCCACGGCGACGCTGCGTTGCTCGGTGTGGCGCAGGTGCTCGAGCAGGCCTTTGCAGGGGACGCCACGCTTTGCCGGCCGCGGCCCGATGCGCGGGCGTTGCGGCAGCCCCGGCCCGAGTTGCGAGCTATCGTCACGCACCCGCCGGCCGCAGGCGGCAGCTGCGTGCCGGCCATGAGCCCGGTGTGAGTCCGGTGTGAGCCTGTGGATCGCGGCGACACTGAGCGCGATGACGGATCGATTCAGGAGACGGCACCGTGGAGTTGCATGAAATCGACCTCAACCTGCTCGTGGTCTTCAACCACTTGCTGGTCGAGCGGCGCGTGTCGAAGGTCGCCGACAACCTGGGCGTCTCGCAGCCCGCGGTGAGCAACTCGCTGGCCAAGCTTCGCAAGCTCCTCGGCGACGAGCTGTTCCTGCGCACGCCCACGGGCATGGACCCGACGCCGTACGCAGACCAGCTCGCCGAATCCGTGAGCTATGCCCTGGCCATGATCCACAGTGGCGTCAACCAGCGCACCAGTTTCGATCCTCCGACGGAACGCCGTTCCTTCACCGTCGGTATGACTGACATCGGCGAGATCGTCTTCCTGCCCGAGCTGATCGCGCGCGTGAATCGCGAGGCACCGGGCATTGCCCTCAGCACGGTGCGCGACGCGGCGATCAATTTGCGCGACGAACTGGAGTCGGGCAAGGTTGATCTGGCGATCGGCCTATTGCCCCAGCTGAAGGCCGGGTTCTTCCAACGCCGCTTGTTCAAGCAGCGCTACGTCTGCCTGATGCGACGCGGGCACCGCCTCGACAAGAAACGCATCACGCTGGCCGAGTACGCAGGCGCGGAGCATCTGGTGGTGGTGTCGGCCGGCACGGGCCACGGCAAGGTGGACGAGTTGCTCCGGCGCAGCGGCATCGAACGCAAGGTGCAGTTGACGGTGCCGCACTACGTGAGCGTCGGCCACATCCTGCAGCGATCGGAGCTGATCACGACAGTGCCGGAGACGCTGGCCGATCGGCTGCTGGAACCCTTCGGCCTGGTCAAGGTGGCTCATCCGGCCAAATTGCCGGAGGTCGCGATCAACGCCTTCTGGCACGCCAAGTACCACCGCGCGCCCGCCAACCGATGGCTGCGAAGCGTGGTCTTCGAGTTGTTCGGTGAGGAAGCGCCTTCGCGCAGAATGGAGCGGGAATGACACAAGACACTCGCATCGCCACCCTCGCCGATGTCCACCGTATCAACGAACGTCGGTACGAAACCTTCATGCCGCACCGCCGCATCCTTTCGGCCCTCGAGGATGTTGCGCAACGCCATGGCGAGCGAATTGCGCTGACGGCAATCGACGAGCCGCGGCTTGCGGCCGATGTCCGTCGATGGTCCTACGCCAAGCTGGTGGCTGACATCCGACGCGCCGCCAATCTCTTCCACCACCTTGCCGGTGACCTACCGCCCCGCGTCGCACTGCTGATGCCGCCGCTGCCGGAGACCCATCTCGCACTGTGGGGTTCCGAGACGGCCGGGGTGGCCTGCCCGATCAACTTCCAGTTGAATGCCGAGCACATCGTCGAGTTGATCCACGCCAGCGGCGCGAACATCCTCGTCGCGCTCGGGCCGGCGCCGGATCTCGACATCGACGACAAGGCCGCGCTGCTGCGCCGTGAATGCCCGGGCTTGCGCGAGGTGCTGCATGTGCGTGCGGGGCCGGAACTGGACCTTCGGCCCGGACAGCGCGACTTCATGCAGGAGCTGGCGGTTCAGGAGGGCTTGCGCCTGGGTTTCGATGAGCCGCTGCAGAGCCCGGCGGCGCTGTTTCACACCGGCGGGACAACCGGTGCGCCCAAGCTCGCGCAGCACACGCACCGAAATCAACTGCACGCGGCTTGGGGCGCCGCCTGCATGTTCGGCACGCGCCCCACGGACATCATCCTCAACGGCTTCCCGCTCTTTCATGTGGCCGGCTCATTCGTCTTCGGCCTGTCGACGCTGCTGGCCGGCGGCGAGGTCGTGCTGCCGACGCGCATCGGCCTGCGCAATGCGGCCTTCATGGCGCACTTCGGTGCATTCGTGGAACGACTGGGCGTCACGCTGCTGGCGGCGGTGCCGACGGTGATCGCAAGCCTGCTCTCGCTCGACCTGGACCGCAGCCAACTCCGCAGCGTCCGCGCGCTGCTCACCGGCGGCTCGCCGCTGCCCGACGAACTGGCCGCGGCGTTCGAGTCGCGGCACGGCATTCCCGTGCGCAACATCCTCGGCATGACCGAAAGTGCGGGCGTCATCAGCATCGAGCCGCTGGCCGGACAACGAACGCCCGGCTCTTGCGGCCTGGCCCTGCCGTACACCGAGGTCGCGGTCGTCGGTCTGGACGGCCAGCCGGCCGCCGCCGGCGACAGCGGCATCCTGCGCGTGCGCGGCCCGAACGTCAGCGCGGGTTATACCGATCCCACACGCGACGCGGGCACCTTCGAAGACGGCTGGCTGATCAGCGGCGACATCGGCCATGTCGATGCCGAAGGCCGCGTCTTCGTCACGGGGCGCGCCAAGGACGTCATCATCCGCGGCGCGCACAACATCGATCCGGGGTCGATCGAATCGGTGCTGCTGCGGCATCCGGGCGTGTTGATGGCCGCGGCCGTCGGCGAGCCCGATGCCTACGCGGGTGAACTGCCGGTGGCCTTTGTTTCGCTCAAGCCCGGCGCACAGGTCACGCCGCAGGCGCTGCTCGACTTCGCGGCGCCGCTGATCGCCGAGCGGCCCGCCGTGCCGAAGCGCATCCACATCGTCGCGTCGATACCGTTGACCGCGATCGGCAAGGTCTACAAGCCGGCGCTGCGTGCGCTGGCCATGCGTCATGCAATGACGGCGCTGCTGTCGCATCGAGGCCTGACAGCGCGCGTCGAGGTCGACATCGAGGACACCGCTGCCGGCCTGGCCTTGCGCTACACCACGACCGATGCCGATGCCGAGGCGGCCATCCGCGAATTGATGAAGCCGTTTGCCTTGACCTACTCGATCTCGCAGCGCATCGCACCATGAACACACCGATCGAAGTGGACACCGTCGGGCATGTCCTGCAGCTGACGATCAACGCGCCGCGCAAACACAATGCGCTGACCCCGGAGATGCTTTGCCGCCTGGCCGATGCCGTGGTCAGCTTCTCGACAGACCCCGAGCTGCGCGTCGCCGTGATCACCGGCGCCGGTGAACAGGCATTCTGCGCCGGCGGCGACCTGGCACGCACGCTCCCGCTGATGACGGGCGACCGCCCTCCCGAGGACGACTGGGATCGGCGCCTGCTCGACGACCCCCGGGTACTGGCCGCATCGGGCCTGCGCGACTTTGCGCTCGACAAGCCGGTGATCGCCGCCATCAACGGCAGCTGCATGGCCGCCGGCTTCGAGTTGATGCTGGGCACTGACATCCGCGTCGCCGCCGAGCACGCTCAGTTCGGGCTGCCCGAAGTCCAGCGCGCGCTGCTGCCCTTTGCGGGGTCGATGGCCCGGCTGCCGCGGCAGATTCCGCATGCAGTGGCCATGCGCCTGCTGCTGACCGGCGAGCCGATTGGTGCCGCGGAAGCCTGGCGGGTGGGCCTGGTCAACGAATTGGTTCCACGAGCGGAGGTCCTGCCCAGGGCGATGGCGCTCGCGCAGCGCATTGCCCGCAACGGCCCGCTCGCGGTGCGCGCCGCCAAGCGCACGGCCATCGCGGCCAGCGGAGTGCCGCTGGCGCAGGCCTATGCGCTCGAAGACGCCGCGAAGCGAGAGGTGCTCGCGAGCGCTGATGCGCGCGAGGGTCCGCGTGCCTTCATCGAGAAACGCGAGCCCCGCTACGAAGGACGGTGACGTTGGCGCTGGGGCCCGCGCCGGGCATCGGTCACCCTTGAAGTACGTCGACGCGATCTACATCAAGGTGGTGCATGCACTCGCGCAAAATCAGCAGTGCCGCCGAGATCTCGCGCCCGTGCGGCAGTTCAGCCACTGCCACGGGCGCTCCAGACGTCCGCGAGGCGAGCCGCTGAAACAGCATCTCGACGCCGTCGCGCGTGAGACCTGCGCCTTGGACACCGAGGCCAGGCAACGCCAGCAACAGGCCGTCCGAGGTGACGAACCGGCGCCCGCCGGGTGGTCCAAGCCGCAGCCCCGTCAGAGCATCCTCCACCAGGTCGATGGCGCGCTCGAGCTCCGCTCCCGTGGTCGGATCGTGCAGCAACACGTCCTCGGCCATGCCTTGCGGCCCCAAGGGCAGCGTCGCCAGCGCGCGGCCCTCGAACTCGAGTACCGTGGGCCGCGGCTGAAGGCGCAGACGAACGGCGGGCCGACCGATGATCAGTGCCTCGCGCATGGCCAGTTGCTCCCGTCGCTGCTCACTTGCCGCCCAGCCCCAGCTGGGTCATGAAGTCCTGGTTGCCGCGTTGGCTGGCTTGTCGTGCAAGGTGGCCTGCACGATGCGCGACTCCATCTGGGCCATCACGCTGGCCGGGCGGCCCGAGCGCGGCGCATCCTTGCGCAACGCGTCGATACCACCGTCCAGGAATCGCTCGCGCCACAGCGCGACTTGGCGCCGGTCCAGCCCAACCTCGACGGCGATGTCCTTGTTCTGCACTCCCTTGGCCGCCAGCAGCACGATGCGCGCGCGCTGCTGAAGTCGCACTTCGATGCGCTTGCGCTGCGACAGCGCGTGAAGCTCGCGCTGCGTCTGCGCATCCAACTCGATCGCCTTGGCAACCCGCATCGCCCACCTCCTGGGCGATCGGAGTGTGCCGGTGCAATTGAGTTCTACGGTTTGCCGCGCACTACGCTAGATTGATCTGCAACGGGAATCTGGCGTCCCGAATGGCCTCAGGAAGTCCTGTAAAGTCCGCCAAGGGCCGACACCGACTGTTAGTCCGTAGGTCCCTGGTTCGAGCCCAGGTCGGGGAGCCAGATCGACGAGGGCCAGCGCGCACCGCTGGCCTTTCCATTTCGCGGGTGCGAGTCGCTTGTCGATGCGAGCCGGCCATCCATGAAGATCGCCATCGTCGGGGCCGGCCTGGCGGGCCTGTGCTCTGCCCAGGCGTTGCTGGACGCCGGTGCGGTGGACATCACGGTCGTCGAGCGCCGCTCCGGCCCGGGCCTCGAGACGAGCCATGCCAACGGCGCGCTGCTGCACCCGAGCTCGGTGGAGCCGTGGAACTCCCCGGGCATCCTGCGGTTCGTGCTGTCCGACCTCGGCAACGCGGCATCGCCCATGCTGCTGCGGCCACGCGCCCTGCCGTCACTGCTGGGGTGGGGCGTGCGTTTCGTGCGCGAGTCATCGCCGGCGCGGCACCGCGCGAACACGCTGGCCAACGTGGCGCTCGCGCTGCGCAGCCTGGAGTGCATGAAGGCGCTGCGCGCGCGCGGCCTGGAGTACGGCCATGCCGCGCGTGGGTCGCTGGCGACCTTCCGCGATCCGACGGCCTTCGCCGCCGCGCGGGCCTGGTCGCAGTGGCTTGCAGAACACGGCGGGCGCTCGCGCGCCATCGGGCGCGATGAGGCGGTGGCCATCGAGCCGATGCTCGCCGCCACCGCGGGCACATTGGCCGGCGCCATGCATCACCTCGCCGACGAGAGCGGCGACGCGCACCTGTTCTGCCAGGCGCTGGCCGCGCACCTGGCAGCCCGCGGCGTGGCTTTCCGCTGGAGCACGCTCGTCAGGTCGGTGCGGCCATCGGCCCAAGGCTCGGGCAGTGCCCGTCTCGCGCTCGCCATGGCAACGGACGGCGATGCCGGGCCGGCGCCTTCTTCATCCAGCTTCGACATCGTCGTACTCGCCGCCGCGTGGTGGAGCGTGGCGCTGGCCGCGCCGGCCGGTTTGCGCCTGCCGGTGCGGCCGGCCAAGGGCTATTCGGTGACGTGGCCATTGCCGCGCGAAGGGCCACACCCGGGAACGCCGCTGATCGATGGCGACCAGCACATCGCCGTGGTCCCGGTGACAGGCGGCAGGCTGCGGGTGGCGGGCACGGCGGAGTTCTGCGGCGACGACCGGCGCATCGACCCGGCCCGCGTCGGCAACCTCGTGCGGCAGGCCCGGTCGGTCTACCCGCAACTGGCGGCACACCTGGCCAGCGCACCACGCCAGGACTGGGCGGCCCTGCGGCCGATGTGCGCCGACGGCAAGCCGCTGATCGGCGCCACACGCGTGCCGGGCCTGTTCCTCAACACCGGCCACGGCCAGCTGGGGTGGACCACCGGGGCCGCCTCGGGCGAGCTGCTGGCGCAGCTCATTGCAGGCCAGCAGACCGCCGTCGACGCGACGCCGTTTACGCCGTCGCGCTTCAGGCTCTGAGCCTGCGACAGGCCTCGCTGGCTAAGCCTGTCGCCGCCTCGCGCGAGGCGAGCGCCCGGCCGTCGCCTTCTTCGCCGTGCGGCCCGGCGCCGCGGCGCGCTTTGCCGGCGCCGCCTTCACGGGCAGGGCCGGCGACCCCGCGGGCGCAAAGACCAGCCGCACCGAGAACGTGGCCAGCGTGCCGCTGTCCTGCGCGGCCGCATCGCGCACCTTCAGCGTCCAGCGCCCGTTGCAGGCCTTGCCGGCAAAGGCCGCCAGCTTCGGCGTGGTGAGCTTGTCGTAGACCTTCTTGATGCTGTTGCGCGTGCCGCCGGTGCGGTTGTGCAGCGTCACGGCCGCCAGGCCGGTGGCGGCGGGCGGCTCCAGCGTCAGCACGAGGTCGCCGATGTAGCTGTGGGCCAGATCGACGCCCACGCTCACCGCGCTGACCACCTGCGCATCGGGCACGTCGAGCGCGAAGCTCACGGTCTGCAGGTCGGGAATCGGTGCGTCGAAGCGCCGGCTCACGGTGACCTCGTTGCGCGGCTGCGGCCGGGCCAGGTCGACCGCGGTCTTCGCGTTCAGCCGCCCCCAGCCGTAGAACCTGCTGCGCCCGGCGGCGTTGTACTGGCCGCCCTGCGGGTCGATGCGTTCGCTGGCGCGCTTGAGCAGGTCCTTGACCTCCTCGCGCTTGAGCGCCGGGTTCACCGACAGCACGAGTGCTGCCACGCCGGCGGCGCCTGGGCAGGCACTGGAGGTGCCCCCGAAGCTGTTGGTGAACAACCCCGCGACGTCACCGTCCTGCGCGTTGCCCGGGTTGTAGCCCTGGCCACCGGTGCGGTCGGTGGTCCAGATGCCGCTGGTCAGCGGTGCAGGGTGGTTCTCGTCCGGGTGCTCGAAGTCGTTGCTCGGAAAGGCGCACCACACCGCGTTGCCGAAGTCGCTGTAGATGGAGCGCTTGCCGCGGTCGTTGCACGCGGCAACGGCCAGCACCATGGGGTGGCTGGCGTAGCCGTCGTTGTCCACGCTTTCGTTGCCGTTGCCGGCAGCGAAGAGCACCACGCAACCCTTGCCGCCGCGGCCCTGCGTGGCGGCGTACTCGATGGCCAGGCGCGTGTGTGCCGGCGGCGGGTCGATGGCCTGGTGCTGCGGGTCGCCGGGGTTCCACCACTCGCCGTCGGGCGGGCCCCAGCTGCAGCTGATGATGTCGGCGCCCTGGTCGGCCGCCCAGCGAAAGGCCTCGGCCTCGGCGTGCGAGCCCAACGCGGCCGAAAGCCGCATCGGCATGAGCCGCGCGCCCGGGGCCACCCCGCTGGCCCCCACGCCGCCGTTGGCGCAGGCCACGCCGGCACAGGCGGTGCCGTGGTTCTCGCCGCTGCGGCGCGGGCGCGGGTTGTCGGTGCCGGCGAACACGTCTCGCGGCGCCACGATCTTGCCGCTGCCGCCGAATTCGGCGTGGTCGATGTCCACCCCGTCGTCGATGACGGCGATGGTCACGCCTTCGCCGCGCGTCACCGCGTGCGCCGCCTCGACGTTGGCGCTCTGGTCGATGGTGACGCCGCCGACGCTGGTCTTCTTCAGGTGCCACTGGGGCGGAAAGATGAGCTTGCTGCGCCGCTCGCGCACGAGCTCCGGGTGGCAGTACTCGACGTCGTCGCGCTCGCGCAGCTTCTCCGCGAGTTCGAACACCTTGCGGCCGATGCCTTCGGCCGCGCCGCAGAAGAACGCGTTGGTGGCGTAGCCGGGCTCCGCCTTGATGGTGAGGCCGGCCTCGCGCAGCACGTCGCGGCAGGCATCGGTGTCGGCGCTGTCGCTGAACTTGACGAAGACGTTCTCGGTGTACAGCACCGGCCGCTGCGTGGCGGGGTCCACCAGCACGCCGCCGGCAAAGCGCACGTCGGGCAGGCTGCGCAGCGCGGTCTTGCGGGCTTCCAGCGTGCCCGTACCGCGCGCCACCGGCACGCGAAAGACTTCGACGCCGGCTTCAGGGAAGGCCAGCACCAGCTGGCCATCGGCCAGCTGCGCCGAGGTCGGCGTGGCCACCGGCCCTGCCGAGCGCGCCACCGAGCGGCCGCTGCGCGTGCGCACGGCGATCATGTCGGTGCTGAGTTCGAGGTCGAGACCGGGTTCACCTTTGCGGCCGAGATAGACCTTGGGCATGTGGGGTTCCTTGCTGGCGCCTGCAGGTGCATTGCGCGATGGGCCGGCCACCGCGGCCGGACGGCGATGGTGCCCGCCCCGGCCACGCCCCGGCAACCCCCGAGGTCGTCAACCCGCTGGATGCCGCGGGCGCCCTGGGCGCGGCACCTGCGGCGGCGAGCGGCCGGTGCCCCCCTTCGCGTCAGGCGGGCTTGGACCGCTCCGCCTGCCAGTGCCCGAACGTGCGCCCCTCGCGCGCCAGCTGCAGCAGCAGCGGCGCCGGCTCCCACCATGCGCCCAGCTGCGCGTGCAGTTGCTGCACCGTCTCGGCCACCACGGGCAGGCCGATGCGGTCGGCCATGAACATCGGCCCGCCTTGCGCCGGCGGGAAGCCGAAGCCGGCCAGCCAGACGATGTCGATGTCGCTCGCGCGCATGGCCGCGCCCTGCTGCAGCAGCCGCGCGCCTTCGTTGACTACGCAGTACAGGCAACGCTCGAGGATCTGGTCTCGCGTGAAGGTGAGCCGCGGCCGGCCCAGCCGCGCCGACTCGGCAACCAGAAAGGCTTCGAACTGCGGGTCGCGCAGCGGCTTGCGCTCCCCGGGCTCGTAGCGGTACCAGCCCTTGCCGGACTTCTGGCCCAGGCGCCCCATCTCCACCAGTGTGAGGATCAGGTCGTTCCAGCGCCGGCCGGCGTCGCGGGTGGCGCGCTGCGCCAGGCGGGCCGCGTGACCCACGTCGTTGCCTGCCATGTCGTGCAGCGCGAACAGGCCCATCTCGAAGCCCAGGCCGGTGAGCGCCCCATCCACTTCGTGCGGCAGCGCGCCGTCTTCGACCAGGAAGTGCGCCTCGCGGTTGTAGTGCCTGAACAGCGTCGGGGCCAGGAAGCCGGCGTGGGCTCCTGTCAGCACCGCGATCTTGCCCAACCGGGGGCCCAGCGCCATCGAGGTGGCCACCACGTCAGGGGCGGTGCGTTCACCGCGCGCCACCTCCACCAGCCGCATCGCCTGCGCCGGGCTGAAGAATCGCGTGCCGATGACATCGGCCGGCCGGCGGGTCACGCCGGCCAGGTTGTCCAGCTCGGCGCCGGCGGCCTGCGCGGCCAGCACGGCGCCGGGCCGCGCAATGCTGTCCAGCCGGCGGAAGACGTCGCGCTTGAAGGCAAGGTCATCGCTGGCAGCCTCGATCACCAGGTCCGCGTCGGCTGCATCCTCCAGACGCACGCCGCTGCGGATGAGGGCCAGGCGCCGCCCCACCTGCTCGGGCGTGACGCGGCCGCGGCGCACGCCATGCTCGTAGTGGTCGCGGATGCGCTTCAGGCCGCGCTCGATGCCGGCCGCATCGGTCTCGATCAGCGTGGTGGCGATGCCGGCGTTGACCAGCGCCATCGCGATGCCGCCGCCGGTGGTGCCGGCCCCGACCACGGCCGCACGCTGCACGTGTCGCTCGCCCGCCCCGAGCGGCATGTCGGGCAGGCGACCGGCCTCGAACTCGGCGAACTGGGCATGGTCGCTGGCCAGATCGCGGTCGACGTCGAGCAGGTCGAACACGCTCATCGCGGCAAATCCCCCCTGGAGAACGCTGGTACGGCCAGGCGTGCCCGAGCAGGCACGCGGCCAAGGCAGGGCCTTGCCGGCAGCCGGCCCTTCGGCACATTTTCGCAGTCGCCGCCGCGCCGATCGGCAACGCCGGGCAGGCCGGCCTGGCGCGCCGCAGCGGCACTGATTTGCAACAAGGCGTGGCCCCTGCGGGGCAGCAGCAACGCCCTGTGCGTTGGGAGGTAGACAGCAGCCCGCTCCAGGCGGCATGCTGCCCGCCACGGCCGGCGCCCGCCGCCGATGCAGCAACGGGCGCCGGCGCAGCCAGGGAGAGGAACCCCCGATGGATCTCGGCATCAACGGCCGCACGGCACTGGTGTGCGCCTCGACGCAGGGGCTGGGGTTCGCCTGCGCGCAGGCGCTGGCAAACGAAGGCTGCTGGGTGTGGATCAACGGCCGCAACGGCGCACGCCTGGCCAGCGCCGCCGAGCAGCTGCGCCGCAGCACGCACGGCCGCGTGCACACCGTGCAGGCCGACCTCAACAGCGAAGCCGGGCGCGAGGCACTGCTGGCCGCCTGCCCGGCGCCGGACATCCTGGTCAACAACAACGGCGGCCCGCCACCCGGCCAGCTGGCCGATTGGGACCACGCGGCATGGCTGGCGGCGCTGGAAGCCAACCTGATCGCCGCGGTGCTGCTGATCCGCGCGGTGCTGCCCGGCATGCGCACCCGTGGCTTCGGCCGCATTGTCAACATCACCTCGGCGATGGTGAAGACGCCGCAGGCGGCGATGGGCTTGTCCACCGCGGCGCGCGCCGGCCTCACCGCGGTCAGCAAGGCACTGGCCCGCGAGGCCATCGCCGACAACGTGACGTTGAACAACCTGCTGCCCGAACGCTTCGACACGGCGCGCCAGGAGTTCATGGCCAGGCGGCTGGTGGCCGAGCAGGGGCTCTCGCTCGAGCAGGCCCGGCAGCACATCGCCCACGCCGTGCCGGCACGGCGACTGGGCCGGCCGGAGGAGTTCGGCGCGGCATGCGCCTTCCTGTGCGCGGCCAGCTCGGGCTACATCACCGGGCAGAACCTGCAGCTGGACGGCGGCGCTTACTCGGGCTTGATCTGAGAAGGGCGCGGCCCTTGGATCGAGCTGCGGCCCGCGGCGTCAAGGTGCGCCGTAGACCACCGCCGCGCGGCCGCTGATGATCGCGCCCATGTCCGGCGCCGCGCCGCTGAAGCCGTCGGTGACGTTCGGGATGGCCACGCCGGCATTGCGCATCGCCGCCCCGGGGGCAAGGGCCGGCACCTGTAGCGTCGTCACCCGGTTCAGGTGCGTGGCACCCAGCGTGACCGACGGCGAGAACGGGTCGGCGCTGGTCACCACGTCGAACTGGTGGCGCCGGGTCGAGGTGCCGAACAGCGCCGCGGTGGCCGCCTGGCCGGTGCCGGCGATCGCCTGGCTCATCGTGGCGTAGCTCGCGCCCGAGGTCGTCCACCACACCTGACCATTGGGGTACCAGGCGTTGTGCGTGAAGTCCACCGGGTCGTTGCCGGTGGCCTCGAAAGCCAGCGTCTGGCCGCTCGCGCCGCGGTAGACGGTGACGTTGTTGCGCACGCTGTAGCCGCGCAGCGTTCCGTTGTTGTTCTGCACCCAGCCCCAACCCGTTCGGCCTTCGGTGCGCACGACGGTGTTGTTGTAGAGCATGAAGCCGCTGTTGGTGTTGTTCAGCTTGAACGGCCCGCGCATGGTGTTGATGGCCACGTTGCGGAAGCAGTACAGCGGCCCGCCGTACACGGGGTCCACCGACATCAGCGTGCCGCAGTTGCTGACGTGGTTGTCGTAGAAGGCCAGGTTGCGCGTTCCGTAGTCGGCCTCGAAGGCGTCGTCGCCGGTCATCGTCACCAGGTTGCGCCAGAAGTACACCGCCGCCGAGAAGATGCCCGAGGCGACGGCGAAGCTGTCGCCGAAGCCGTCGAGCGTGTTGTTCCAGGCGCAGTTGCCCTGGCCGGGCAGGCGGATGCCGTCGTCGTTCCAGGTCGCGTTGGTCTCGATCTCGGCCTGCGTCCACGGGTTGTTGCCGTTGA
This sequence comes from Rubrivivax sp., assembly GCA_016788525.1. Taxonomy (GTDB): domain Bacteria; phylum Pseudomonadota; class Gammaproteobacteria; order Burkholderiales; family Burkholderiaceae_C; genus Rubrivivax. The sequence goes on along the minus strand of JAEUPD010000125.1, from coordinate 26,695 downwards.
GCCGGCAGCGGTAGACGAGCACGCCGTTGACGGCGGCGTAGGCGACGATGCCCATGTCGACGCCGGTGATCGTCAGGTCGCGTAGCGTGACGTTGGTCTGGCCCGGTGTGCCGTTGAAGAACAGCACCCCCTGCGACGACGCGGCGGTGCCCGAGTTGACGCCCGAGCCCTGAAGCGTGAGGTTCTCGATCACCACATGCGAAGCATTGCCGACGTACAGGCAGCGCGAGCTGCTGCGCAGCACGGTGCCGGCGCGGCTGGCGCCGCGGATGACGATCGGGTTGGCGGCCGTGCCCGAGCGGCTCAGCAGCGGCAGGTTGAGGTACTCACCTTCGGCCAGCAGCAGCACGTCACCCGGGTTGAGCGCTGCCAGCTGGGCGGCGACGTTGGCCGGCGTGGCCGTCTTGTTCGGCGCCCCGGCAGAGGCGGGCAAAGCCCGGGTGGTGGCACCGCGCGTGGCCACCTGCGCAGGTTGCCCCGGTTCGTTGACGGTCAGCTCCACCGTGTAGGCCGTACCCGGCTGCAGGTCGAAGATCGTGCCGGCGAAGGCATCGACCACCGGCAGCGGCCCGGCCAGGCTCCATTCGGGGCGGATGCGCAGTAGCGGGTGGGCCTGCGACCACGCCGCATCCGAGTTGCGGCGGTAACGCACGGTCACCGTCGTGGCGAACGAGAAGGCCCGCGTGGTGGGCAGGTAGACGCCGATCTGCTCCGGCGTGGCCACTTCGAAGTTCCAGGTCAGGCCGCTGAGCGAGCCGCCGGGCGGCGGCGTCGGCGCCGGGGTGGGACCCGGCGTCGGCGCGGGCGTCGGCGCAGGCGTCGGAGCTGGGGTTGGCGCTGGGGTTGGCGCTGGGGTTGGTGCAGATGTCGGCGCCGGAGTGGGCGCCGCGGTAGGAGCAGGGGTCGGCGCAGGCGTCGGACCTGCCGTCGGAGCCGGCGTGGGGGCTGCGGTCGGCGTGGGCGCCGGCGTCGGGGGTGCGGTCGGCGCGGGCCCCGGAGCGGGTGTCGGCGCGGGCGCGGGCCCTGGGGGCGTGGTTGGCACGGCAGGAGCGGCCTGATCGGCCGCGCCGCCGCAGGCGGTCATGGCGGCCCCGCTGACCACCGCACTCAGGCGCACGAGGAACCGGCGTCGCGTGCGTTCGGTTTCGGCGTGGACCGGCCCCGCGGTGCGAACGGCAGCCGGCGCCGCCCGGTCGGCAGCGGTGGGCGGCGCAGGTTCCTGGGGGGCGTGTGGATCGCCACAGTCGTGCATGCGGGCCCGCGCCAGGGCAGTCTGGCCGCGGACCACCCTTCTATCGCGAGGCGGCCACCGGGCGCGTAACCGAACGTGCCGGATCGGGTGATCTCCAACGCCCATTGGCCGCCGCTGCCCATCTGCGGGTCAGTCGCAGCCCTGGCGGTCGGCGCGCGCTCGGTCACAGGGTCAGCGGTCGTGCGTGCTTGCGCGGGGCCCCTCACGGTGCCTCAGACCACATTCAGCTCGCGCAGCGGTCGCCCTTCGATCACGCGCTGCCAGCCGAAGGCCGAGAGGTCCAGGCTGCGATAGGCGCCGTGCACGACCAGCTCCATCAGCGCTCTTCCCACCGCGGGTGACTGCTGCAACCCGTGCCCGCTGAAGCCGTTGGCGAACAAGAGGTTGTCCACCTCCGGGTGCGCGCCAAGGATGACGTTGTGGTCCAGCACGTTCACGTCGTAGTGGCCGGCCCAGCTGGACAGCAGCCGTGCCGCCTCGAAACCGGGCACACGTGCCGCCAGCAGCGGCCATAGCCGCGTCTCGAACCAGTCCGGCGGTACGTCGAAGTCGGCCGCGTCGCACGGCGGGTCTTCGTTCTCCGGCGGCGCGATGCCGCAAAGGAACCCGGGCCCCTCAGGACGGAAATACAAGCCCGTCGGATCGATCACGAGCCCGCAGCCGGGCGCCCTTTCGGGGCTGCTGAAGTGGAACACGCAGCGCTTGCGCGCCTGCACCGGCAGTTCGATGCCGGCACTGCGTGCGACGGCCGCCGCCGCGATGCCGGCCGCATTGATGACCTGCCCGCAGGCAATGCGGTTGCCGTCGGCCAGCACCACGGCGCTGATGCGCCGCCCCTGGCGCACGAGTTGCGCCACGCGCGCATGGCGCATCTGCACGCCCAGCGACCGGGCCTTGCGCTGCAGGCCGTTCATCAGGCCATGGGCGTCCAGCCACCCCTCGCCGGCCAGCCCGAGCGACCCGCCGGCCAGACCGTCGGTGTTGAGCCATGGGAAGCGGCGCGAGAGCTCCGCCGCATCCAGCAGGGCGACTTCGGCACCCTCGGCCCGCTGCACCGCGTGGTTGCTGGCCAGCACCGGCCACCCCGGCGCGGTGGCCAGGAACAGATAGCCGCGCTCGACAAAGCCGATCAGCGGCGGCTCGCCGCCGACCGCCAGGCGCTCGTGTGCCTGGCGCAGGAACTGCGTGCCGAACATCGACATGCGCACGTTCTCGGGCGTGCTGAACTGGTGCCGGATCGAGGCCAGCGAGCGTGTCGTCGCACACCGCGTGTAGCTCGGGTCGGCCTCCAGCACCAGCACACGCGCGGCGGGCGGCAGGGCCTCGGCGAGGAACAACGCCGCCGAACTGCCGACCACGGCCCCGCCCACGATGACGACATCGAAGCGCTCGCGCGGCGGTGACATGGCGCGAGTGTTTCATGCCCGCCGCAGGCACCGGGTGACGCCGGTCGACGCCGGCGCGGCGCGGGGCCGCTGCGCGTCAGCCCGGTCTGGCGGCGCGCTCCTGCAGCACGCGCCACATGACCTTGCCGCTGCCGCTCTTGGGCAGCGCGTCGACGAATTCGACGATGCGCGGCACCTTGTAGGCCGCCATGTGCTCGCGAGCCCAGGCCGTGATGTCTTCGGGTCGGGCGTTGCCGCGCACCTCGGCACGCGGTACCACCACCGCCTTCACCGTCTCGCCGCGATAGGCATCCTTCACGCCGATGACACAGGCCTCCTGCACCAGCGGGCACTTGAACAGCAGCAGCTCCACCTCGCTGGGCCAGACCTTGAAACCGCTGGCGTTGATCATGCGCTTGAGGCGGTCGGTGAGGAAGAAGTACCCCTCCTCGTCCATGCGGCCGAGGTCGCCGGTGCGGAAGAAGGGCTTGCCGTCGATCTCGATGAAGGCGGCGCGCGTGGCCTCGGGGTGGCGCCAGTAGCCCTTGAAGACCATCGGCCCGTGCGTGACGATCTCGCCGCTCTCGCCGGGCGGCAGCTCGACCAGGGTGTCGGGGTCGATGATGCGGCTGTCGACGCCGAAGATCGGCATGCCCAGGCATTGCAGCTTGGCACGCTCGGGTGGGTTGGCATGGCTCGGCGCAGCGGTCTCGGTGAGGCCGTAGCCCTCGGCGAAGGTGATGCCGAACTCGGCGCGCAGGCGCTCGGCCACGGCATGCGGCATGGCTGCACCGCCACCGCTCATGTAGGCCAGACTGGCGAGATCGAAGCTGCGGTAGTTGGGGCTGCCGAACAGGTCGATGACCATCGTCGGGATGCAGGTCCAGTGCGTGACCCGGTGGCGCGAGATGAGCCGGCCAGCCAGTTCGCGGTCCCAGCGCGGCATCAACACCGCGGTGCTGCCCGAGTAGACGTTGGCCAGCACGCTGTACATCATGCCGGTGATGTGGAACATCGGCACCACCGCCAGCGCTACCGAGTCGGCGCTGGCATGGCCCCAAAGGCCGCCGCCCACGACGTTGGGCATCAGCGTGCGGTGCGTGTGCATGCAGCCTTTGGGCAGGCCGGTGGTGCCCGAGGTGTAGGGCAGCAGCGCCAGGTCGTCGGGCCGAGCCTCGCTCGCCCGCGCCGGGCGAAGGCCGGCGGCCATGGCTTCGCTCCAGCGCGTGCTGCCGGGCGGCAGCGGCGGATCGGCGTGCAGCCAGTCCAGCACCGCGGGCGAGGGGCGCTCGGCATCATCGATGGCCGGTGGCAGCAGGTCGCCCATGCGCGTGACGACGATGTGCTGCAGCCGCTGCGCGGCCGGCAACGGCGCGTTGGCCTCGGCCACGATGCCAGCCAGGTCTGCGCTGGTGATCGCGAAGCGCGCCTCGGGGTCGGTGATGTAGTGGCCGAACTCGTCGGCGCGGTTCATCGGGTTCACCGGCACCACCACCGCGTCGGCCCGCTGCACCGCGTAGAAGGCCACCACGAACTGCGGGCAGTTCTGCATGAACAGCAGCACCCGGTCGCCGCGTTGCAGACCGCGGGCCTGCAGCCAGCCGGCCAGGGCCTCGGCCTGCGCATGCAGTTCAGCGAACGACAGCGGCCGCCCGAAGAACAGGTACGCCGCCTTGGACGGGTAGCGCCGCGCCGTGACCTCGAGGTTGAACCACAGCGTGGTCTCGGGCAAGGTCAGCGCGCGCGGCAGCCGGCGCGGCCAGACACCCGCATGGGGCGCGATGCGCGCCTCTTCCGCTCCCGGTGCAGGCAGGTGCTGGCCCTGGGCCCGGCCCGCCGAGGGCTGCGCGTCGGACCCGACCGAGGGCTTCACTGCGGCCGAGCCTGCTGGCGCCACGCCTGGCAGTCAGGGTGGTTCCTGAAACGCGGGCGTTGGCATTCCCGCTCCATGCAGACGTAGTGCGACAGCTGATTGCGGCCTGCGCACAGCCCCTCAGGCGTGGCCCCGGGTCCCGGTTCTGCCGGGCCGGGCACCGCGGCCGGCGGCAGCGCGGGTTCGGCACGGGGAACCGGGCGCGCCGGCAAGGCAGGTGTCGCAGCGGGCCTCGGTCCGGCCGCGGCCCCCGGCGGTGATGGACCGACCGGCGGGGGCGGGCGCACTCGTGCCGGTGGCGCGGCCGCAGCCACCGGCGGCCTGGCGGGCGCGACGCCAGCTGGCAGCGGGGTCGAGGCCGCCGAAGGCGCCGCTGCGGGCATCGTCGCAGGCGTCGCAGATGCCGAAGGCGCCGCGGCGGCCGTGCCACCGGCTGCCGGCGTTGCCTCCGTGGCCGCAGCGCTCGCGCCCACGGAGGGCGGCGAGGTGCCTGCCACGGCTGTACCGGCGCTGCCTGCCGCGGATGCAGGCAAAGGTGACGATGCGGCCGAATTCGTCTGCGATACCACGGGCACCGCGGCTGCACCGCCCACGTCGGGCGCAGAGGAGGCCGTGGGAACGGCCGTCGCCGCACCGGCGCTCGCCGAGGGAGCCACTGCGGCGCTGGCCGCCCCGCCGACCGGCGCAGTGGCAACCGCGGAAGCCGCGGGGGCGGCGGCCGAGGGCGCCGCTGCCCCCGCGAATTCACCGCCCAGTCGTGACCAGCCGAAGTAGCCCAGCACACCGGCCACCAGCACCCCAGCCAGTGCCAGAGGCACGGCACGCGACCGCGCGGGCGGTGGCGGCAGCCGGTGGGCATCGTCGGCTGCAACGGAAAGCGCATCGACGTGGGAGGCCGCTGTCCGATGCGCCGCATGGCCACCCACAAGGTCGCGAGATGGTGTGCCCGCGTCGGCCGGCGCGCCGGGGGTCGCCCGAGGCAACGCGGCGGCCGACAGCACGCGCGTCGCCTCGTGCGAGGCAGGCCTGGGTGCCGGCGGTACCACACCCAGATCGTCCAGTTCGACATCCGGCCGGATGTCCGCTCCCAGCGGCACGGTGATGGGCGCGGTCACCGCCATCATGTCCCAGGCTGCCGGCGGTGCCGTGGCGCCCACCCGCACCGGCAGCGCCGCCTTGCCTTCGAGCACGGCGCGCAACTCGGCCACGCTTTGCGGCCGGCCGGCCGGCTTGGGCGAGAGCATCCAGTCGATGATGGACAGCATCTGCCCGGAGATACCCGGCACGCCCCGCGTGACCAGTTCGGTCGCCTCGTCGGCCACCGTCCGCGCAGTGGCCGGCACCGGCGGGTAGCCCAGCAGCATGAAGTGCAGCGTCGCGCCCAGCGCGTACAGGTCGGTCCAAGGGCCCTGCTTCACCGCACCGGTCTCGGCGTATTGCTCGATGGGCGCGTAGGCCGGCTTCAGGATGGCGGTGAGGCTCTGTGTCTTGCCGCTGATCACACGGCGCGCGGCGCCGAAGTCCAGCAGCACCGGCCGCCCCTCGGTCTCGAGGTGAATGTTGTCCGGCGCGATGTCACGGTGATAAACGTCATCGGCATGCAACTGCTCCAGCGCGCCCAGCAGTGGCATCAGCGTCGAGCGGATCCAGGCCTCGTCGGGAGGCCGCCCGGTACTGCGGCGAATGTCTTTCAAGGTGCGCCCGCGCAGCACCGGCATGGCCATGTAGGCCGTGCCGTTGGCCTCCCAGAAGCGATGCACCTTGATGAGCGAAGGGTGATCGAACTTGGCCAGCAGCTTGGCCTCGTTGACGAACGACTTCAGGCCCAGCTCGAACACCTCGGTGTCGCTCTTGGAGCGCAGCGACACGTGCAGCGACTCGGTGCGGCCGGCCATGGTGGCCGGCATGTACTCCTTGACCGCCACTTCGCGCTCCAGCGCGTGGTCGAAGGCCAGGTACACAATGCCGAAGCCGCCCACCCCGAGCAGGTCACGGATCTCGAACTCGCCCAGGCGAGTTCCCGGCGGCAGCGCGCTCTCGGCTTCCGGCAGTGCGCGTGCGGCTTCGGACATGGCTACGTTCTAGGGATAGGGGAGCTTAACAGGGAGGTCTGATGCAGACACGGCAGCAATCCCCGAGTCGGAGGACGCCCGGCCACGGGATGCAGGCAACGGCAGCGATGCAGCAGGCGGCCGAGCGGGCCGGGTGCCGCAAGGCACGGGTTTCCCTGTGCTTGACATCGGCGCTGCTTGCTTTGGCGGCATTGCTGCCCGTGGCCGGTGCGTTCGCCTTTGATCTGCAGGGGCACCGTGGCGCACGTGGCATCGCACCCGAGAACTCGCTGGCGGCCTTTCGTGCTGCGCTCGCCGCCGGCGTCACGACGCTCGAGCTTGACGTGCACGTCACCCGCGACGGCGAGGTGGTGGTGACGCACGACCCGCGCCTGAACCCGGCGTTCACGCGAGACGCGTCGGGGCGCTGGATCGATGAGCCGGGGCCGGCCATCCACCAGCTGACGCTGGCCGAACTACAGCGCCACGACATCGGCCGCGCCCGGCCTGCCACGCGCTATGCGCAGCAGTGGCCCGAGCGCCGCGATGTCGACGGTGAACGCGTGCCGACGCTGGCCGCGCTGTTCGACGAAGTCAAGCGGCGCGGCGCGACCGAGGTGCGTTTCAACATCGAGACCAAGCTCAACCCCAACACGCCCGAGCTGACACCCGAGGCCGAGCCCTTCGCCCGTGCCGTGCTCGAGGTGGTGCAGCGGCACGGCATGACCGGGCGCGTGACGATCCAGAGCTTCGACTGGCGCACGCTTGCCGTGGTGCAGCGGCTGGCGCCGCAGATCCCCACCGTGGCGTTGAGTGCGCGCCAGAAGTTCCTCGACAACATCGGCGATGGCCGCTGGACCGGCGGGCACACGCTGGCCACACATGGCGGCTCGTTGCCGAAGATGGTGCAGGCCAGCGGCGCCGCGGCGTGGTCGCCCTTCCACGGCGACCTCACCGAAGCGCTGCTCGCCGAAGCCAAGGCGCTGGGCCTGAAGGTGGTGCCGTGGACGGTGAACGACCCGGCAGTCATCGACCGCCTGCTCGGCTGGCGGGTCGATGGCCTGATCACCGACTACCCTGAGCGCGTGCGTGAGGCGATGGCGCGGCGCGGCATGGCGCTGCCACCGCCGCGCTGAGCGCCAGCAGCCGGCCGGGCCGCGACGCGTCTCGTCAGTCCTCTGCGCGCTTGGCCTGCAGGCGCGCCCGCGCGCCGCGGCTGCGCGCCTTCCACACCGCGAGCTGGGCCTTGCGTTCCAGCGCCGTCATCGTGTCGCGCCGCGCCTCGCGCTGCAGCTTGCCCCAGGTGCGCAGGCGCTCCTCGCTGACCGCACCGCGCACCGCGCAACCCGGCTCGTCTTCATGCCGGCAATCGCGGAAGCGGCAGCCGCGGGCGCGCTCGGCGATGTCATCGAAAACCTGGGCGAGCTGACCGGCTTCACCGTCCAGCCGCAGCGTGCGCAGCCCCGGTGTGTCGATGATGCAGCCGCCCGGCGCCGCGCGATGCAGCACGCGTGCGGTGGTGGTGTGCCGGCCGCGGCTGTCGCCGGTGCGGTTGGCCTGCGTGCGCTGCACGGCCGCGCCGACCAGCGCGTTGGTAAGCGTGCTCTTGCCGGCCCCGCTGGAGCCGAGCATGACCACGGTCTGCCCGGGGCCGAGCCAGGGCGCCAGCTGCGCTGCCGTCGCCTCGCCGAGCGCGTTCACGGCCAGCGCCAGGCAACCGGCGGGCAGCAGCGCCTGCGCGGCATCGCGGCGCTGCGCCGCGTCGGGCACCAGGTCGGCCTTGGTCAGCACCACCAGCGGCAGCACGCCGGCCATGCGCACCAGCGCCACGTAGCGTTCCAGCCGCCGCAGGTTGAAGTCGTGGTCCAGGCCCATCACCAGCATCGCGGTGTCGACGTTGCTGACGATGACCACACGTTCCACCTTGTCGCGGCCGTCGTGCAGCCGGCGTGCCAGCTGATTGCACGGTGGCAGCCGCTCGGCCACCCACCATTCCTCGAAGCGGTTGCGCTCGGCCAACACCCAGTCGCCAACCGCAATCGCGTCGGCCTGGGCGGCGAGCTCGGCGCGCAGCGCGGGCAGCAGCCGCGCCACGTGCTCTGCTTCGCCGTCGTGCAGGCCGACGGTCTCGCGCTGCACCTCGGCCACGCGCAGCAGCGCAATGGCCCTCGGTGGCGGTGAGCCGGCGGGCGCACCGGCGGTGCCCAGGCGCACCGCGGCCTGAGCGGCCATGCCGCCGGCCAGGCCGATGCCGCGCAGCCGCTCGAGAGTCTGTTCGTTCAACATGATCGGAAGTCCGTTTCAAAGGGTTGTTTCGTCGTTCGTTCGCAGAGGGCGGGCGCCGGTACCGCCGGGGCGTTGGACGGCAATCCGAACAGGCGCCGAACTCCCGAAAGCGGGCCGCCCACGCGCCGGGCGGCGCGATGGCTGGTGAAACTCGATGTCGGACCGCGACCTCTGACCACGTGGCCGAGCCACGCCTTCAGGTCACGCGTTCAAGTGCGGCCGGAGCGCCAGCACAGGTGCGGCTCGGCTGCGTCGCCGCACGCCGCATCCAGGCGCGCGCGGCCGGGCCGCGTTGCAAGGCTCTTGCGAGCCTCGAACCCCTTCTTCCCGAACGCGCTAGGCGGGCACCGCGAAGGTGGCCAGGTAGACGCGGACCGACAGGCAGGCAATGTCCTTGGTGTGCATGGCGGGCCTCCTGTGGTGTGGAATGAGAGTGCGGCAAGGTGCCGGCGCGAGGCGCGCACTGTGCTGGTTTGCGCCCGTCGCGTCAAGGGTCATGCGTGCGCTGTTCGGCGCGGGTCACGCGCCGCGGGGCTGCTGGGTGCACCCCGCTATGCTCGCGCCCCGATGCGTTGGCGACCGAGCTTGTGGCACGTGGATGATGACCTGCTCGTGGTCGAGAAGCCTGCCGGGCTGCTCTCGGTGCCCGGCCGCAGTGCCGAAGAGCAGGACTGCCTGAGCGCCCGCGTGAACGGCTGGTGGCCCGGAGCGCGCATCGTGCACCGGCTGGATCAGCCCACCTCGGGCCTGCTGCTGTTGCCGCGCCATGCCGACGCTCACCGCACACTGAGCATCGCGTTCGAGCAGCGCCGCGTCGACAAGCACTATGTGGCGGTGGTGCACGGTGAAGTGGCCGGAGACAGCGGCACGATCGATGCACCCATCACCGTGGATTGGCCCAACCGGCCGCGCCAGCACGTCGACGCAGCGCACGGCCGGCCGTCCCTCACCCATTGGCGGGTGCTCGAACGCCTGCCGTCCGAAGACGGCCACCGCCCTCGCACCCGGCTCGTGCTGCAGCCCGTCACCGGCCGTGCGCACCAGTTGCGCGTGCACCTGCTGCACATCGGCCACCCGATCGTGGGCGACCGCCTGTACGGCTCGAAAGACGACGCGGCGACGCGGCTGATGCTGCATGCGGCCGGCATCGCGTTCGATCACCCGCGCACCGCACTGCGCCTGGCATTCGAGAGCCCGCCGCCCTTTTGATGCGGCACTGATCGCGCCGCGGGCGTCGATCAGGCCAAGGGACCGCTGCGGGCCGGCATCAGCCCAGCAGCACCCCGATGCCCCGCGCCGCGCGCAGCAGTTCGTGGTCGGGCGGCACGGGGCGCGATCCGCCGACCACGTCGGCCAGCGGCACGCTCGTGACTCGATCGCCCTGCAGGGCCACCATGCGGCCGTAGCGCCCGGCGGCTACCAGCTCGGCCGCGTGCACGCCATAACGCGTGGCCAGCACGCGGTCGAAGGCCGTGGGCGTGCCCCCGCGCTGCACGTGCCCGAGCAGCGTGCTGCGCACCTCGCAGTTCACCAGCGGCTGCAGCCGGTGCTGAAGCACCTGGCCAACGCCACCCAGCCGAGCCTGCGCCGTCGCGTCGTCGACCTGCCCGCGCGCCGCGGGCTCCTCACCGCCGATGCGCACCCCTTCGGCGACGCACACCAGCAGGCTGCCGCCCTCACGCTCGCGCCGGCGTGCCAGCTCGGCCACTGCGGGCAGCGAGAACGGCAGCTCCGGAATCAGGATCGCATCGGCGCCGCCGGCCAGCCCGCCTTCCAGGGCGATCCAACCGGCGTCGCGGCCCATCGTCTCGAGGATCATCACGCGGCCGTGGCTGCGCGCCGTGGTCGCCAGCCGGTCCAGCGCCTCGGCCACCACGGCCACCGCGCTGTCGAAGCCGAAGCAGCGGTCGGTGCCGTGCAGGTCGTTGTCGATGGTCTTGGGCACGCCCACCACCGGCAGACCCAGCGGGCCGAAGCGCGCGGCGAGCCGCATCGTGCCGTCGCCGCCGATGGCCACCAGCGCGTCGATGCCCAGCTCGCGCACGAACGCCATGATCGCCGCGGAGTGGTCCTGCCCCTCCCAGCGGAAGGGGTCGCAGCGGTTGTGCGTGCCGAGGATCGTGCCGCCTTCGGCCAGGATGCCTGCGACGTCGGGCTCGGTCAGCTCGCGCACGCGGCGCGTCACCAGGCCGTGGAAGCCGCGCTCGATGCCGGTGATGCGCGCGCCGCAGCCGCGCTTCAGCGCCAGCGTGACGGCGCGGATGACGGCGTTCAGGCCCGGGCAGTCACCCCCGCCGGTGAGCAGGGCGACGTGCGGCACCCGGGCCGTTGGCATCCTGGTTGCGGCGGACATGGCGGGATGGTCGCATCCACGCGGCGAGGTCGGCCTTGAGTTGCGTCAGGTCGGCCTGGCGCGTGTACATCATGTGGCCGGCGTCGTAGTAGCGGTGCGTGACGCGCTGGCGCACATCGGCGGGGATGTCCAGCCGCGCCAGGCTCCAGTCGCTGGCGCTGTACGGAGTGCCCAGGTCGTAGCGGCCGCTGGCGGCCAGCACCTTCAGGTGCACGTTGCGGCGCAGCGCGCGGGCCAGGTCGGGGCTGGTGGAGGTGAAGCCCATGCTGCTGCGGCCGGCTCCCTCTCCGCGGCTCCAGTTCCAGCCCATGTTGACCTCGCGGTTGAGCACCTGGTAGCGGGCTTCGATGTCCAGCCCCAGCACCTCGCGGAAGTAGGCCATGGCGGCCATCGTGTAGGGCGCGCCGATGGCCTCGATGCCGGGGTCGAACTCCCATTCGCGGGTGCGGCTGGCGGCCATCGGGCCGGTGCTGCGCGACTCCAGGCGCCCGACGATCAGCCCGCGATCGCGCAGCGCCTCGAAGAAGAACGTGTGGTCGCTGATGCGCAGGTCTTTCTCCTCCACCAGTGCGCGCGACAGGCCGGTGAGCTCGCTCACGCGCCTGGCGATGCGCGCGCGTTCCTTCTCGGTGAGGCGCGAGCCGGCCTGCAGCGCCGCGGCATAGTCGACCTGCACGAACTCCTCGGCCGCCGCGCGCGCCGCCGCGGGCGTGGCGCCCAGGCTTCCGCGCAGCAGCCCGTGGTACTGCGCGGTGTTGGCGAATCCGGGCAGGAACAGCGCGTACGGCAGGTCGTTGGCCGGCGCAAAGACGATGCTCTGCAGGTCCATCGCGCACGACACGAGGATCACGCCCGACAGCGCCACGCCCAGCGTCTGCAGCTTGTCGGCGATGGCCGCGCCGCGCGTCGTGCCGTAGCTCTCGCCGGCCAGGTACACCGCCGAGCCCCAGCGCTGGTGGCGCGTCAGCCACACCCGGATGACCTCGGCCAGCGCGTCGGCGTCGCCGTCCACCGACAGCGCCTTCTTGCGCGCCGCTTCGCTGACCGTGCACGACCAGCCGGTGTGCGGCGGGTCGACGAACACCAGGTCGAAGTGCTCGAACCAGCTGTGCGGGTTGTCTTCCACCGCGTAAGGCGGCAGCGGCATCGAGCCGTCGTCGGGCACCACCACGCGCTTGGGGCCCAGTGCGCCGAGATGCAGCCAGATCGACGCCGAGCCGGGCCCGCCGTTGAAGGCGAAGCACACCGGCCGCTCGGCCGCCGCCGCACCCTTCAGCAGGTAGGCGGTGGTGAGCACCGCGGCCTGCGGCTCGCCGCTGGCGCCATCGATGCCTTCGGCTGCGACCGGCAGAAACGCCGCCGAGGCCGTGTACTCGAGGCGATGGGCACCGACCTGCACGGAGCCCTCGCTTTGCGCAGCGGGGCGCGCAAGCAGGCGCTCGACATGGTCCTTGAGCTTCTTGGCCGCATCGGCCTCGGGGGCCGCGGGCGTGGCGGCAGCGGGATCGGGCACGTTGTCTCCTTGGGGTTGTGGGCTGCGGCGCGCTGGATCTGCCGCCTGCCTCATTGCAGGCTGCCGCTCTCCAGCGCCATGCACGCCGGCAAGGGGCGGGCAGCACCCGGGGCGCGACGTTAACGCAGGCCGCGCGCGCCCGGTCCGGGATACCCGGGCAGCGTTCAGCCGGCGCTGCCGATCAGCGACGCGTAGTGCGACAGATCGACGTTGCCGCCGCTGATGACGATGCCCACCCGGCAGCCGCGGGCGTCGACGGCGCCTTCCAGCAGCGCCGCGGCGGCCAGGCAGCCGGTGGGCTCGACCACCATCTTCATGCGTTCGGCAAAGAAGCGCATCGTGCTGACGAGCTGCGCATCCGTGGCCGTAACCACCCGCCGCACCAGACGCTGGATGACGGGGAAGGTCAGCGCGCCGGCAGCCTGCGTCTGCGCGCCATCGGCCAGCGTGCGCGGCGTGTCGATCTTGACGATGCGGCCGGCGGCCAGGCTTTGCTGCACGTCATTGCCGGCCTCGGGCTCGACGCCGATCACCTCGATGCCGGGCGCCCTGGCATGCGCGGCCACCGCGCAGCCAGAAATGAGGCCACCGCCGCCGACGCAAACCACCAGCAAGTCCAGGGGCCCGACCTCGTCGAGTAGCTCGGCCGCGGCCGTGCCCTGCCCGGCCATCACGTGAGGGTGGTCGTAGGGCGGGATCAGCGTCATGCCTCGCTCGGCCGCCAGGCGCTTGCCGATGGCCTCGCGGTCTTCGGTGTAGCGGTCGTACAGCACCACCTCGCTGTCGGGCTGGCCCTGCTGGTAGCCGCGCGTGGCGGCCAGCTTGGCGGCCGGCGAATCGGCGGGCATCACGATGGCGCTGGGCATGCCCAGCAGGCGCGCGGCCAGCGCAATGGCCTGGGCATGGTTGCCCGACGAAAACGCGATCACGCCCCGCTGCCGCTGCTCGGGACTGAACTGCGACAGCGCGTTGTAGGCACCGCGGAACTTGAACGCGCCCATGCGCTGGAAGTTCTCGCACTTGAAGTACAGCCGCGCACCCGTGCGCTCGTCGGCTGTGCGCGAGGTGCGCGCCGGCGTGCGGTGCGCCACGCCGGCCAGGCGCGCTGCGGCTGCATCGATGTCGGTCGGCTGGATGGCCAGCCCTGTGAACGAGGGGGTCTGCATCAGGAGCTCTGCGATGTGGCGAGGAGGGTGTGAAGGGGCGCCCGGCACGGCCCCGGGCGGCCGGTGCACCTGTCAGCGGCGCTCGCCCGGGCCCTGGAAGGCGCCTCGGCGATAGGTCAGCACGAGTGTGTCGCGCCACGCCGCGGCGCCCTCGTGTCCGGGTTGGATGGGGGTGGTTTCATGGATCACGCGTTCGTCGTCCAGCAGCAGCGCGCTCCACGGTTCGCGCAGCGTGAAGCGCACACCGTGCGGGCCGCGCGCGTCGAAGACGCGGGTCTCCCCACCCTTCACGTGGTGGCGGTCGACCAGCACCACCGCCACCAGATCGACGCCGTCGCGGTGCGCGCCCTCGGGCGTGGGCCGGCCGATGCCGTCGGTGGTGTCGATGCGAAACATGTGCGCCTCGACACACCAGCGCGCCGGGCCGCGCAGCATTTCGGCGATGTGGGCGCCGGTGAGCAGCAATGGCTCCCACGCCGGGTGAGACACCACGCCCGCAGGCAGCGGCTCGAACCATCGCTCCAGGCCGCCGTGCAGTGCGTTGTATTCGACCGGCTGCCAATGCGCCCGGTGCGGTACCGGCTGCAGTGCGCCGCCTTCGATGACGAAGCTGCCGTGCCGGCGCCGGCGGTAGCGGCCGCCGTCGCGCAAGTACTCATCGGGCGGCAGTGCCCGCCAGTGCTCGGCCAGTTCGGCCCAGCCGAGCACAGCGCCGGGCAGGTGGGCAGCAGCCACGGCGCGCAGGCCGGCGGCGTCGAGCACCGCCCAGCCGGCCGAGGCCAGCTGCTGGGCCAGGTCGCCCGCGGAAGTCAGCGCAGGCGGGGGAGACATCGACTCGAGGGGGTTCGCCGCAAAGCGTGACCCACAGCGCAACGCCATTGGGGAATGCACCCTACGCTGCTGTCAGCTTCGAGCGAGAAACGGCCGTTAAGGTCCCTGTGCACAGCAGCGATCGTCGCATGAACGCTCTCTCGCATCCTGAAACGGCGGCCCTGGCCCTGGTCGACATCGTCGATCTGAAGTGGCTCCTGGCCGGCGAAGGCGTGCATTTGCACGTCGAACGGCTGCAGCGCGATGAGGCCTATGCACGCGGCATCCTCGACGCCGCGGCGGCTTCGCGCAACGCCGCCCTGCCCGCCGTGGCGCGCCGCCTGCGCCGGTTGCTGGGCTTCGAGGCGAACTGACCCCGCCTGGGCCTGTGCCCAGGCTGCAGCCAAACCGCCGAAAGAGGCTGTGCCCGGCCTGGCGGCCCCGGTCGACCGCGGCATCGAACCGCACGCGCCTCGAACGCGCGCCTTGGCTTGATGGCCATGCGCTGAATGCCCGGCTTCTGGCCGGGCCGGCGGCGTACCATGCGCCGAGATGGCGTGTTCGACGCCGCAGGACGATGGGGGCCGCCATGCGCACAAGACGTTCAACCTCAGCCGGTCCCGCTGTGCCCCGCGGCGGCCTGCCTTGGTGCCGCGCGCTCCTTGTAGCGGTGATGGTGGCTGTGGGCGGCTGCGCGCAGGTGCAGCGCGCCGACCCGGCGGCCAACCTGACGCAGGACCGGCTGTTCCCGTCGCCCGATGAGGCGGCAAGGGTGGCCGCCGAGGCCAGCCAGGTCTTCGCGATGTCCGACGGCATGCGCGAGTACGCCGAGCGCGTGCTGCGTGACCCGGCCTCGTGGCGTGACCGCCGACAGGCGCTGATCGACTCGCTGTACATGAAGGGCGCGCTGCAGCTGGCCTACGACGCCGAGGCCACCCGCAGTGCCGCGGGCGCCTTCGAGGCGCGCGCCGGAAACTGCCTGTCCCTCGTGCTCATGACGGCCGCCTTCGCCAAGCACCTGGATGTGCCGGTGCAATACCAGCAGGTGCTGATCGACGACGAGTTCAGCCGCGCCGGCGACCTGTTCTTCGTCAGCAGCCATGTCAACGTGGTGCTCGGGCGCCACGGCGCGCCGTTCAAGAGTGACGATGCACAGTGGCTGACGATCGACTTCCTGCCGCAGGTCGACCTGCGCGGCCAGCGCACGCTGCCGCTGGACGAGCCCACGCTGGTGGCGATGTATCTCAACAACCGGGCCGCCGAGGCGCTGGCCCGCGGCGAGCTGAACGCAGCCTACTGGCGTGCACGCGAGGCCCTGCGGCGCGACCCCCACTTCGCCGCGGCCGCCAACACGCTGGGCGTGGTCTACCAGCGTGCCGGGCATCTGCAGGCCGCCGAGCGAGCGCTGCGCTTCGTGGTCGAGCGCGAGCCCCGCAGCGCCAGCGGGTGGGCGAACCTGGCACGGCTGTTCGGCAGCCAGGGGCGTCACGAAGAGGCAAGACTCGCCTCGCAACGGCTGTCGGCACTGGAGCCACACCCGCCCTTCCACTTCCTGGAGCTTGGGCGGGTCGCGCTTCAACAGGGTCACGCCGCACAGGCGCGGGACCTGCTGCTGCGCGAGCTGCGGTTGCAGCCGCAACAACACGAAGTGCATTTCTGGCTGGCGCAGGCGTATGCAGCGCTGGGAGAGCTGCGGCCGGCGGACAAGCACCTGGGCCAGGCGGCCGAGTTCAGCCCCACGCGGCAGACGCGGGCCATCTACGCGGGCAAGCTCGAGCGCCTGCGGGCCACGCACCGGCAGTAGGCGTGTCGCTGGCGGGCTGGGCCCGCCAAGCGTAGCGCGGCGTGCACCACCGGGCATCATCTCCGGGCTTGCGCGGCGCGGTCGCGAGGGCGCCTTCAGCTGCAGGCGTTAGGCTTGCGGCCCATGGCCACGACCAAGAAGCCCAACGCACTGCTCGAGATCGCTGTCACGATCATCGTGCCGGCGGTCATCCTGATGAAGTTCAGCGGCGCGGATCAGCTCGGCCCAGGGCGCGCGCTGCTGCTGGCGCTGGCCTTCCCGCTGGGCTGGGGCCTGTGGGACGGCTGGCGGCGCCGGCGGCTGAACTGGCTGTCGGTGATCGGCGTCGTGAGCACATTGCTCACCGGCGGCATCGGGCTCCTGCAGCTCGATGCGCAATGGCTGGCAGTGAAGGAGGCCGCTGTGCCTGGCGCCATCGGCCTGGCGGTGCTGTTCTCGGCGTGGACACGCCAGCCGCTCATCCGCATCCTGGTGTTCAACGCCGACCTCTTCGACGTCGACCGCGTGCACAGGGCTCTGGCCGAGCGCGGCACCGAGTCGGCGTTCGAGGCGCAACTGCGGCTGGGCACAGTGCTGCTGGCGGGCACCTTCTTCTTTTCGTCGGTGGCCAACTACGTGCTGGCACGCTGGATCGTCACCAGCCCCGCCGGCACCGAGGCCTTCAACCAGGAGCTCGGGCGCCTCACGCTCCTGAGCTACCCGGCGATCGCGCTGCCGTCGATGGTGATGATGATGGCGCTGATGTTCTGGCTGGCGCGCAGCGCCAAGCGACTGACCGGGCTGGAACTCGAGGAGATGATGCTCGCGCAGTGAGCGCGGCCGATACGCCGCCCTGAGGCGGCGCGACCCGAGCCTGGCGGAGCCCGCTACACGATCACGGGCTCCGGTTCCAGCCGGATGCCGAAGCGGCCGTAGACGCTTTCCTGGATCGCCCGCGCCAGCGTGACGACCTCGGAGCCATGCGCCCCGCCGCGGTTCACCAGCACCAGCGCCTGTTTCTCGTAGACCCCGGCACGGCCCACCGTCTTGCCCTTCCAGCCGCAGGCGTCGATCAGCCAACCGGCCGCCAGCTTCACGCTGCCGTCGGGCATCGGGTAGTGCACGATCTCGGGGTCGCGGCCGATAATGTCGCGACACTGCTCGGCACTGACCACCGGGTTCTTGAAGAAGCTGCCGGCGTTGCCCAGCGTCGCCGGATCGGGCAGCTTGGCGCGCCGGATGGCGCACACCCAGTCGAAGACCGTGCGCGCATCGGGCGACGCGATGCCTGTCTCGGCCACCTTGCGCTCGAGGTCGAGGTAGCCGAGCACCGCCCGCCAGGGCTTGGGCAGGCGCAAGCGCACGCGCGTGATGACCGACTTGCCCGCCAGGTGCTGCTTGAAGGCGCTGTCGCGATAGCCGAAGCGGCAGGCCGCGGCGTCGAGCGTGACGCTGCGACCGGTGACGAGGTCCACCGCCTCCAGCGACTCGAAGCGGTCTTTCAGCTCCACCCCGTAGGCACCGATGTTCTGCACCGGTGCCGCGCCCACACTGCCCGGAATCAGCGCGAGGTTCTCCAGCCCCGGCAACCCCTGGTCGACTGTCCAGGCGACGAAGTCGTGCCAGTTCTCGCCGGCACCGGCCTCCACCACCCAGGCATCGGCGTGCTCTTCGACCAGCCGCCGGCCCATGATCTCGACCTTCAGCACCACGGCATTCACGTCGCGCGTGAGCACGACGTTGCTGCCGCCGCCGAGGATGAACTTGGCCGCGCGCCCGAAGCCCGGGTGGTCGACCACGCGGCGCACGTCGGCATCGCTGCGCAGGCGCACCAGCGTGTGTGCCACCGCCGGCAGGCCGAAGCTGTTGAACGGCCGCAGGCTCGCGCGCTGCTCGACAACCAGCACGCTCGACTCCGCCGCCACCGAGGTGGAAGCAACGTCGCTTTGCCGCGGCAGCGCGAAAGGTCGCATGCGAGAATTAGACCATGCCCAGCTTCGATGTCGTGCTCGAACCCGACCTCGTGGAGCTGCGCAATGCGGTCGAGCAGGCGAACAAGGAAATCGGCACGCGCTTCGACTTCAAGGGGTCCAGCGCGCAGGTCGAGTTGAGTGCCGGCAGCGGCAAGGAGCGCGACCTGGCGCTGCTGGCCGACAGCGACTTTCAGCTGCAGCAGGTGCGCGACGTGATGCTCGCGCGGCTGGCCAAGCGGGGCGTCGACGTACGCTACCTCGACCTCACCGGCACGCCGCAGAAGCTGGGCGGCGACCGCCTGAAGCTGCCGGTGCCGGTGAAGAGCGGCATCGATGCCGACACCGCCCGCCGCGTGCAGCAGGTGCTGAAGGCCAACAAGCTCAAGGTGCAGGCCGCCGTGCAAGGCGACACCGTGCGCGTGAGTGGCGCCAAGCGCGATGACCTGCAGGCGGCCATCGCGCTGCTGCGCCGCGACCTGGCCGAGCTGCCACTGTCGTTCAACAATTTCCGCGCATGAGACCCGCCGGCCTCCACCGGGCCAGGCCGCGGACGGGCAGGCGTGCGCGGTTGTGCCGGTGGGCCGCAGCGGCAACGGCGCTTGTGGCAGGCGTGCCCGCGGTGTTGGCCCAGGATCTGGCGAGTGATGTGGCGCTGGGCGGCCGCATGGGCGACAAGGCGCTGCTGATGGTGCAGGGCCGCACCGTCGTGCTGGGCGTCGGCCAGAGCGAGGGCCAAAGCCGCGTCCGGTTGCTGCGTTGGGACGGCGACGCCGCGGTCGTGGAGCAAGGTGGCGTGCAGCTGCGCCTTCGCGTCGGCCAGGCGCCGCTGCGGCTGGGTGTGGCGGCCAGTGGGGCGGCGGCGGCTGGCGGCGGCCGCGAGATCGTGATTCCAATGGGCCCCGGCGGCCACTTCCTGACCGCGGGTTCGATCAACGGCCAGGCCGTGCGCTTCATGGTCGACACCGGTGCCACGCTGATCGCTCTGCCGCGCTCCGAAGCCACGCGGCTGGGGCTCGACCTCCGGGGTGCCCGAACCTTGGTCACGCAGACGGCCAACGGCCCGGCCACTGCGCAGCTGCTGCAGCTGCAGCGTGTGCGCATCGCCGATGTCGAGGTCTACAACGTGATGGCCGTGGTCACCGAGGCGCCGATGCCCTTCGTGCTGCTGGGCAACAGTTTCCTCGAGCGCTTCCAGTGGCGGCGCGACAACGACGTGCTGCGGCTGGAGAAACGCTGACGCGCCGGGGGCCTGTGCGCATCTGCCGGCAGTGCTCGCCGCAGGCACGGCTTCAGTCGTACAAGGCCAATGCAGCGGTCAGCCGCGAGCGCACCGTGCGCTTCAACGTCGCGGGCTCCAGCACCTCCACCTGCTCGCCCTGGCGCAAGATGTCCATCACGAGCTCCGTCTCCTGGGCGTAGGGCACGCGCAGCTCGTAGCGGCCGTCGTCCAGCCAGCGCCCCTGCTGCTCGGCGTGCCACTGCTCGCGGCTGGCCCACAACGCGGCGGTGCGGTCGAAGCGCAGCGTGGCCCAGCGCCGCTGATGCTCACCGTGGCCGCCGGCGTAGATGCCGTAGCCGGCGTCCATGGCCTCGGCCACCTGGGCCAGCGAAAGTTCACGCGCCTTGTGCTCGAGCACGGCCGCGTCCTCGATCGCATCCAGCGCAAAGCGGCGCAGCCCTTCGACGCGGTGGCACCAGGCATCCAGGTACCAGGTGCTGCGGTAGTGCACCAGGCGCTGCGGCGACACGTCGCGCTCGCCGCTCTCTCGCCGGCCGCGCGTGAGATAGCGCAGGTGCAGGCGGCGCCGCTGCAGCAGCGCCTCGGCCACGCGCTGGAAGAAGCGGCTGGGCACCGGCCGCTTCAGCGCGCTGACAATGCGCACGCGCTGCTGCAAGGCGGCGCCGGCCGCCGTGCCGTCGCCACTGCCCAGCAGCTGGTGGATGCGCGCCAGCAGCGGCTGCAGGTGGCGCGCCAGCAGCCCTTCTTCGTCAAGGCTGGCCAGCAGCTGGTGGGCCATCAGCAGCGAGTACAGCTCGCTTTCGTCGAACCACAGGCCGGGCAACTCGTGGCGCGCGCCGGTGGCGGCTGAACCCGCGGCGCCGGCCACGCCCGGCGGGCCGCCGGCAAAGCGGTAGCCGTTGGCGTCGCGGTCGTACTCGATGGGCGCACCGAGCCGGCTGCGCAGGTACTCGAGGTCGCGCTTGAGCGTCGCGCGCGACACCTCCAGCTCCTGCAGCAGGCGCGCCAGGCTCACCACGCCGCGGGTGCGGATCAGCCGCTCGATCTTGTACAGGCGCTCGGTGTTGGCCATGTCGGCCGCGGTTTTACGCCAAGCCCGGCGATGGCCCGGCGCCAGAACGGCCGACGATGCCGCAGACGTTGTTCGACGCGCCGCAGGCCCGCATCGACGCCCGCGCCGATGCCGTTCCTGGTCGTGCTCGAAGGCCACGGCACGCTGCGCGTGGCCGGCGAGATGCTGCCGATCGGTCCCGGCGACGTGATCTTCATTCCCGCCGGCCCCGAGTACCCGCACCACATCCTGAACACCTCCGAGGCACCGCTGAAGTACCTCTCCATCAGCACGCAGCAGCGGCCCGAGGTCTGCGAGTACCCCGACTCCGGCAAGGTGGCCGCCTTCAACCGCGGCAGGCTGCTCATCCACCGCAAGACCGACTCGCTGGACTACTGGGAAGGCGAGCCCTGAGTGGCCGGCGCGGCCTGACGTGGCCTGGCGCGCAGGCGCATGCCGCCGCTGCGCATGCCGAAAGCGCAACACAGTCAGACCGCCGGTGCGCGGCCCGGAAACAACAACGCCCCGGCAAGCGGGGCGTCGAGGTGAGCATCTGGCGGAGTCGGAGGGATTCGAACCCTCGATGCGCTTTTGGCGCATACTCCCTTAGCAGGGGAGCACCTTCGGCCACTCGGTCACGACTCCGGCGAAGTGGCGCGGATTCTAGCCCCCTCCAGACGCCGCAGGCTCTTCGTGGCCCTGCCCCGCGCATCGTTCGCGGCGCGCGACCACCGCCGCCGAACCTCGGCGGCAACGCCGGCCTCAGCCCGCCGCCTTCGGCTCTTCCAGCCCGAAGGCCTTGTGCAGCGCCCGCACGGCCAGTTCCATGTACTTCTCGTCGAGGACCACGCTGGTCTTGATCTCGCTCGTGGTGATCATCTGGATGTTGATGCCCTCGGAGGACAGCGTCTGGAACATCCTGGCGGCCACGCCGACATGGCTCTTCATGCCGATGCCGACGATGCTCACCTTGCAGATGCGGGCATCGCCGCGCACGTCGGCCGCGCCCACCGCCGGCAAGATCTTCGCCTTCAGCAGCTCCATCGTGCGCGCGTAGTCGTTGCGGTGCACGGTAAAGCTGAAGTCGGTGCGGCCGTCGTGGCTGACGTTCTGGATGATCACGTCGACATCGATGTTGGCCTCGGCCACCGGGCCCAGCAGCGCGTAGGCGATGCCCGGCCGGTCGGGCACGCCGATGACGCTGATCTTCGCTTCATCGCGGTTGAACGCGATGCCGGCCACCACGGCTTGTTCCATCTTCTCGTCTTCCTCGAAAGTGATGAGCGTGCCCGAGACCGCTTCCTCGTCGATCGGGATGTCGTGCGGCGTGAAGCTGGAAAGCACACGCGTGGGCACGCGGTACTTGCCGGCAAACTCCACCGAGCGGATCTGCAGCACCTTGCTGCCCAGGCTCGCCATCTCCAGCATCTCTTCGAAGCTGATGGTCGAAAGCCTTCTCGCCTCGGGCACGATGCGCGGGTCGGTGGTGTAGACGCCGTCGACGTCGGTGTAGATCAGGCACTCGGCGGCCTTCAGCGCCGCGGCCACGGCCACCGCCGAGGTGTCGCTGCCGCCGCGGCCGAGCGTCGTGACGTTGCCCTCCGCGTCGATACCCTGGAACCCGGTGATGATGACCACGCGGCCGGCGGCAAGATCGGCCCGCACCCGCCTGTCGTCGATGCGCGTGATGCGGGCCTTGGTGAACGCGGAGTCGGTCTCCAGCGGCACCTGCCAGCCGCCGTAGCTCACCGCGCTCACCCCCTGCGCCTGCAGCGCCAGGGCCAGCAGGCCCACCGACACCTGTTCGCCGGTGGCGGCGATGGCGTCGAGCTCACGCATCGCCTCGGGCGTGGTGGCGTTGGGCATGAGCTCCTTGGCCAGGCCCAGCAGCCGGTTGGTCTCGCCGCTCATCGCCGAGGGCACCACCACCATCTGGTGGCCGGCGTGCACCCACTTGGCCACGCGCTGCGCAACGCTGCGGATGCGTTCGGTGGAACCCATCGAGGTGCCACCGTACTTGTGAACGATCAGGGCCATCGGTGTGGAGAAGGAGGGGCGGGTCTTCGGGAGCGGAGCGCGGTTGTCGATGCGGCCGCATGATGCGGCGCACAAACGTGGAATTCTAGTGGGC
This sequence comes from Rubrivivax sp., assembly GCA_016788525.1. Taxonomy (GTDB): domain Bacteria; phylum Pseudomonadota; class Gammaproteobacteria; order Burkholderiales; family Burkholderiaceae_C; genus Rubrivivax. The sequence continues at coordinate 3,828 of JAEUPD010000125.1, read as the reverse complement.
CACCGGACGCGAGCCTGACGCCCTGCGAGGGGCCGCCGCAGCCGCCGCCAGCCCGCCGCGATGGAGCACCAGGTCGCCTTCGCCCGCCGGCCAGCGCGCGCGGTGCAGGCGCGGCAACTCGTCCACCAGGCGGCGCACCAGCGTCTCGGGCACCGGGGCGGCCAGCGCCGTGGCGAGCCACAGGCGCAGAACGGCCACCCGCCGCGCGGGTGACAGTTGCAGCCATGGCTTCACGGGCAGCACGCCACCTTCGACCATCAGGCCCGCCAGGTCGGCGGCGGCCACCTCGGCAATCAAGGCGGCCTCATCGGCGGCGCGCTGCGCGGCGCGTGCCAGGGTGGTCTCAACGTCGGGGAAAGCCAGGGTCCACGCCGGCCACACGGCCCTCAGGCGGCCGCGCGCAAAGCGTGGGTCGGCATTGCTCGGGTCGTCCACTGCTCGCAGCCGGTGGCAGCGCAGATAGCCCTCGATCGCCTCGCGGCCCACGCCAAGCCACGGCCGGGCGAAGGTGACGCCGTCGCGGCGGAACATCCGCGGCATGGCCGCCAGCCCCGCGGCGCCGCCGCCGCGCAGCGCCTGGATCAGGAAGGTCTCGGCCTGGTCGCGCCGGTGCTGGGCCAGCAGCACGAGTTCGCAGCCTGTGGCTCGGGCCAAGCGCGCCAGCGCCGCGTAGCGCTCCTTGCGTGCCCAGGCTTCGATGCTCTCGCCGCGCGTGGGCCGGCCCGGCAACCGTTCGGCGGCGAAGCCCGTGTCCCACCGCCGGGCCTGCCGGCGCACCCGCTCCAGCCAGGCATCGGCTTCAGGCATCAGCCCATGATGCACGTGCAACGCCACCACATCGATGCCCAGCAGCGCCGCCTGCCGGGCCGCGGCGTGAAGGAGCGCTGTCGAATCACGCCCGCCGCTCGCAGCGACGGCGACGGCTCGCTTCACGCCCCACTCTCTCAGAGGCCGCGGGCAGACCGGGCGAGCCCGAAGGGCGCGCCACCATGCGTTGGAGCCACGCGCAAAGCGCAGCCATGTCGCCGGACATGACGTGCACCTGCACCGAAGAGCCAGCGCCTTGGGGCGTGCCGAGCGGGCGTGGCTCGTTCGCTCACAGCTTCTCAGCGTTCGGTGCTGTCGGCAAAGCGCCCGTAGGCGCGCAGCCGCTCGTAGCGGCGCTGCAGCAGTTCCTTGGGCTTGAGGTCGGCCACCTGCCTCAGCGCATCAGCCAGCGCACGCTTGAGCTGCGCGGCCATCCAAGGCATGTCGCGGTGGGCACCCCCGACCGGCTCGTTGACGATCTTGTCGATGACGCCCAACGCCTTCAGGCGATGCGCGGTGATGCCCAGCGCCTCGGCTGCCTCGTTGGCGCGCTCGGCCGTCTTCCACAGGATGGACGCACAACCTTCGGGCGAGATCACCGAGTACACCGCGAACTGCAGCATCAGCACCTGGTCGGCCACGCTGATGGCCAGCGCACCGCCCGAGCCGCCTTCGCCGATGATGGTGGTGATGATGGGCACCTCGAGCTGCGCCATCTCGAAGATGTTGCGGCCGATGGCCTCGCTCTGGCCGCGCTCCTCGGCGCCGATGCCGGGGTAGGCGCCGGGCGTGTCGACGAACGTGAAGACGGGAAGGCGGAACTTCTCGGCCAGCCGCATCAGGCGCAGCGCCTTGCGGTAGCCCTCGGGCCGGCTCATGCCAAAGTTGCGCAGCGTGCGTTCCTTCGTGTCGCGGCCCTTCTGGTGGCCGATGACCATGCAGCTGTGGCCGTTGAAGCGCGCCACGCCGCCGGCGATGGACAGGTCGTCGGCGTAATGGCGGTCGCCGTGCAGCTCGTGGAAGTCGGTGAAGATCTGGCCGACGTAGTCCAGCGTGTAGGGCCGCTGCGGGTGGCGCGCAATCTGCGTCACCTGCCAGGGCGTCAGGTGCGAGTAGATGTCCTTGGTGAGCTGCTGGCTCTTCTGCGACAACCGCTCGATCTCTTCGGAGATGTCCACCGCCGACTCGTTCTGCACGTAGCGCAGTTCGTCGATCTTGGACTCGAGCTCGGCGATCGACTGCTCGAACTCGAGGAAGTGGCGTTTGCTCATCTTGTGCGGGTGAGTACTCGGCCGGTCAGTACTCGACCGGAAGGGGATCGAGGCTGCGCCAAATATACCAAGTGGCCACCGAGCGAAAGGGCGCCCAGGCCTCGCCGACCTCGCGCGCCTCGGCGCGGGAAACCGGTTCGCCGCTGAAGTAGTTCAGGCTGATGCCCTTGAGCAGGCCGAGGTCGTCCAGCGGCAGCACGTCGGGCCGCATCAGATGGAAGATGAGAAACATCTCGGCCGTCCAGCGGCCGATGCCGCGGATGGCGACCAGCTCGCCGATGATGTCTTCGTCGTCCATCTGCGCCCAGTCGGCCACGTGCACATGGCCGTCGTCGAAGTGCCCGGCGAGGTCGCGCAGGTACTCGCACTTGCGCGCCGACAGGCCCGCCTCGCGCATCGTCGGGCCTGGCAGCGCACGCACCTTGCGCGGCGCCAGGTGCGTGCTCGGGCCGCCCACGACGGCGGCAAACCGGTCCCACACCGACTGCGCCGCCTTCACGGAGATCTGCTGGCCGACGATCGAGCGCGCGAGCGTCGTGAATGCGTCGCCGCGGCTGGCCAGGCGGGCCTCGCCGAACTGCGGGATCAGGCGCTTCATCACACGGTCGCGCCGGGCCAGGTGGCGGCAGGCGTCGTCCCAGTACCCGGGCGTGACGATCGCCCGCGCCACGCGTGCCGGCGCCTTGCCTTCGCCTCCCGGCGCCGCGGCAGCGGCCCCCTTGCCCGCAGCACCGGCACTCCGGGGGGTCGGGGTGCGTGCCGTCGCCGCACCCGCGGCACGCTCGGGTGGTAGCGGCATCGCTACGCCCGCACCCAGGTCGTGCCCTGGGGCGAATCCTTGAGCTGCACGCCCTGCGCGGCCAGCTCGTCGCGAATGCGATCGGCCTGGGCGAAGTCGCGCGCCTTCTTTGCCGCGGCGCGATCGGCGATGCGCTGCTCGATCGCCGCTTCGTCGAGCCCGCCCGCGCTGCCGATCGGCAACTGGCGCAGGAACTGCCGCGCGTCCTGCTGCAGCAGGCCAAGCACGCCGCCCAGGACTTTCAACAGCGCGGCGTCGCCCTTGGCCCCTCGGTTCGCCGCGGCGGCCAGCTCGAACAGCACCGCCAGCGCACCCGGGGTGTTGAAGTCGTCGTCCATCGCGGCGCGGAAGGCCGCCGCACGCGGCTCGCTCCAGTCGATGGCGGGCGGCGGTGCCACCTCGCCAGCGGCCTCCAGCGCCGTGTACAGCCGGCGCAGCGCCGTGCGCGCCTCGTCCAGCAGCGTATCGCTGAAGTTGAACGGGCTGCGGTAGTGCGTGCGCAGCATGAAGAAGCGGATCGCCTCGCCGTCGAACTGCTTGAGCACCTCTTGAATGGTGAAGAAGTTGCCCAGCGACTTGGACATCTTCTCGTCGTCGACGTTCAGGAAACCGTTGTGCACCCAGGTCTTGACGAAGGGCCGGCCGCTGGCGCCCTCGCTTTGCGCGATCTCGTTCTCGTGGTGCGGAAACGTCAGGTCCATGCCGCCACCGTGGATGTCGAACGGCTCGCCCAGCAGCGCGCAACTCATCGCCGAGCACTCAATGTGCCAGCCGGGGCGGCCGGGGCCGAAGGGGCTGGCCCACTTCGCATCGGCCGGCTCGTCGGGCTTGGCCGCCTTCCACAGCACGAAGTCCAGCGGGTCCTCCTTGTCGCCGGCCACCGCCACGCGCTCGCCGGCGCGCAGCTCGTCCAGGCTCTTGCCCGAGAGCTTGCCGTAGCCCTGAAAGCGC
>JAEUPD010000107.1 GCA_016788525.1 Rubrivivax sp. | reverse complement strand
GCAGGCCGACATCCTGAAGGAAGACCAGGGCCAGAACACCTGCATCTTCAGCACCGAGTTCAGCCTGAAGGTGATGGGCGACATCGCCGAGTACTTCGTGCACCACGACGTGCGCAACTTCTACTCGGTGAGCATCAGCGGCTACCACATCGCCGAGGCGGGCGCCAACCCGATCAGCCAGCTGGCCTTCACGCTATCGAACGGCTTCACCTTCGTCGAGGCGTACCTGGCCCGCGGCATGCACATCGACGACTTCGCGCCGAACCTTTCCTTCTTCTTCAGCAACGGCATGGACCCCGAGTACACCGTGCTCGGCCGCGTGGCCCGCCGCATCTGGGCCACCGCGATGCGCGACCGCTACGGCGCCAATGAACGCAGCCAGAAGCTGAAGTACCACATCCAGACCAGCGGCCGCAGCCTGCACGCGCAGGAGATCGCCTTCAACGACATCCGCACCACGCTGCAGGCGTTGATCGCGGTGTACGACAACTGCAACTCGCTGCACACCAACGCCTACGACGAAGCCATCACCACGCCCACCGACGAGAGCGTGCGCCGCGCGATGGCGATCCAGCTGGTCATCAACCGCGAGTGGGGCCTGGCGAAGAACGAGAACCCCAGCCAGGGCAGCTTCATCATCGAGGAGCTGACCGAACTCGTGGAAGAGGCGGTGCTGGCCGAGTTCGAGCGCATCGCCGAGCGAGGCGGCGTGCTCGGCGCCATGGAGACCGGCTACCAGCGCGGCAAGATCCAGGAAGAGAGCATGCACTACGAGATGCTCAAGCACACGGGCGACTACCCGATCATCGGTGTCAACACCTTCCGCAACCCGGCCGGCGACCCGGTGCCCGAGCACATCGAGCTGGCGCGCAGCACCGAGGAAGAGAAGCAAAGCCAGCTGAAGAGGCTGGCCGACTTCCACGCCCGCCATGCCGCCGGGTCGCCGGCGATGCTGAAGCGCCTTCAGCAGGCGGTGATCGACAACCGCAACGTGTTCGCGGTGCTGATGGAGGCGGTAAGGTGCTGCTCGCTGGGGCAGATCACGAATGCGCTGTTCGAGGTGGGCGGGCAGTACCGGCGCAGCATGTAGGTGTGGCGGCACGCCGCGCCGGCCATCGATGCCGCGCGCCCGGCGCCATGATCTCGATGGGGGAGGGCGCCCGTCGCGGAAGGGGGCGCTGAGACATCGTGCCGCCGCGAACGCCGCCCGGCTTCGCAGAATCTGCCGATGGCCCTGGCCACCTCTTCTGCTACCGCCGGCGCTGCCTCCGTTGCGTCCGGCACGACCCGTTCCGCAGCGCACGGCGGAGCCGCAGCGTTGCGCCACGCCCGCCGCGCCTGGCGGCTGCTGCACACCGACACCCAGGCCGCCGCAAGGCTGGCGGGCAAGGCGCTGGTGCAGGCGCAGCGCCGCGGCGACACCGAAGCGCTGGCCTGGGCGCACCTCGTGCGCGGCTTCCACAGCCTGTACTTCGCCACTCCTGCCGAGGCACTGGCCGACCTCGAGGTGGCCGAGCGCCTCTTCGGCGAACGCGGTGACGACGCCGGCCGTGTGCTGGCCGCCACCGGCCGCGGCCGGGCCGCGTGGCGCAGCGGCTGCGCCGGCGCCGCGCTGCAGCAGCTGCTGGCGCTGCGCGAGGAGGGTCTGCGCCTGCTGAAGCACGAGCAGCGCGGCGTGCTGCTCAATGCCATCGCCGGCTGCCATTCGGCGCTTGGCGACTCTCGCCAGGCCTTCGCCTACCTGCACGAGGCGCTGCGCGGCGCGGGCGCGCGGCGCGACCTCGGTTTCGACGCCGTGCTCTACTGCAACCTGGCGCACGAGCTGATGCAGCTGGGCGACCTGGATCAGGCGCTGGAGCAGATCGCGCTCGGCCTGGCGCGCAGCGAGCGCATGAACAACGCCCGGCTGCGCTCGATGTTGCTGATCAACCGCATCACCTGCCTGATCGAGGCCGGGCGCGCGGCGCAGACGTGGCCCGACATCGAGCACCTGCTCGGTCTGCCACCGGGCGCAGGAGGCCGCGGCACGACTGCGCTGCACTTCGAGACGCTGGCCATCGCCGCGCTGCGCTGCGGGCGCGTGGGCCCTGGGCGGGACCTCATCGCGCGCGCCGAAGCCGGCGGCTACATCCACCTGCCCGACGAACGGGTCGAGCTGGCGCTGGCGCGTGCGCTGCTGGCCCAGCACGACGCCGGCGCGGGGGCCGGCCTGCGCGCACTCGACGCCGCGGCACCGTGGGTGCATGGCGAGGGTCAGCCGCCGGCGAGCCTGCGCGTGCGCTGCCTGCATGCCGAGCTGGCCGCGCAGCTGCACGAGGCGGCGGGCGACGCGAGCGGCGCGTTGGAGGCCATGCGCCGCCTCCAGGCGCTGGCCGGCGAACGGGCACGCGCGCTGTCGGCGGCGCGCGCGCAGGCCGTGCTGCTGCAGGCTGAGTTGCTGCGGCTGCGCCACCAGCTCGAAGAGCACGAGGCCCGCCGCCGCGCCACCGAGCGCGCCCGTGCCGAGCTGGCGCGCGCCAACGAGGCGCTGTCGCGCAAGATCGTCGAGGTCGAGTCGCTGCAGGCGGCGTTGCACGAGCAGGCGACGCACGACGCGCTGACGGGGCTGTTCAACCGCCGCCACCTGGAAGACACGCTGCCTTCGATGCTGGCGCTGGCCGCGCGCGAGGGCCAGGCGCTGGCGGCGGTGGTCATCGACCTGGACCACTTCAAGGCAGTGAACGACCAGCATGGCCACGATGCCGGTGACCGCCTGCTGGCCGAGTTCGGCCGCATGCTGCGCGAGCACCTGCGGCGCAGCGACCTGGCCTTCCGTTACGGCGGCGAGGAGTTCTGCCTGCTGATGCCGCACACCACGGCCCGGTCGGCCGGCCGCAAGGTCGGCGAGCTGCTCCGGCGCTGGCAAGCGGCACGCTTTCAGCTCGCCGGCACGGCGCTCGATGGGCTCGGGTTCTCTGCCGGTGTTGCCGACACCACCGAGGGGCCGGCCTCGGCGGCCGCGCTGCTGAAGCTGGCCGACCAGCGGCTGCTCGGCGCCAAGCGCAGCGGGCGCGGCCGGGTGCTGGACGCAGCGGTGGCACCGACGCGCTGAAGGCTCGCCGGGGAGCGCCGGGCGCCGAGCGGCTCCGCCCTTGGCGATGGACGCTCAGGCCCCCGCCGCCTGCTCCACCACCAGCAGCGCCGGCACCTGCTCGGCCGGCAGCGGGCGCGCGAGCAGGTAGCCCTGGCCGAGGTCCACGCCCATGCTGCGCAGCGCGGCCAGCTGCTCGGGCGTCTCGATGCCCTCGGCCACCACCTTGCGGCCCAGCGTGTGCCCCAGCTGTGCGATGGTGCGCACGATCTCGCGGTCCTGCGGGCGGCGTTCCAGGCCGGTGACGAACGAGCGGTCGATCTTCAGCGTGTCGATGGGCAGCGTGCCCAGGTAGGCCAGCGAGGAGTAGCCGGTGCCGAAGTCATCGATCGAGAACCGCACGCCGTCCGCGCGCAGCGTGCGCATGGTGTGCAGCGCGGCGTCCAGGCCGGCCATCAGCGTCGACTCGGTGATCTCCAGCGTCAGCGCCGTGGCCGGCACGCCATGGCGTGCGAGCACCTGGCGCACGTGGTCCACGAGCCCCGGCCGCGCCAGGTCGCGGCTGGAGATGTTCACCGCCAGCGTCAGCCGGCGCGCCGCGTGGGCGCAGCCGGCCTCCTGCGCTCGCCCGGTGCGCGGCGAGCATTGCGCGCCTTCGATGCCATGCGGCTGCGGCGCGTCCTCGGCGCCATGCGATTCCAGCCCATCGTCGACGCCATGCGCCGCCAGCGCATCCCCGATGCGCGTGCGCCGCCACCCCGCCAGCTGCGCGATGGCCTGCTCGATGACCCAGTCGGTGAGTGCCGTGATCAGGCCCGACTCCTCGGCCACGGCGATGAAGACGGCCGGGCTGACGGCCCCGCGCTGCGGGTGCATCCAGCGCGCCAGCGCCTCGAAGCCGGCCAGCCGGTGGCCCTGCAGTTCGTACAGCGGCTGGTACTGCAGGCTGAGCTGGCCCTCGCCGATGGCGCGGCGCAGGTCGTTCTCCAGCGCCAGCCGCTGCGCCACCTTGTCGTGCATCGACTGGTCGAACACCGCCACGCGGCCGCGCCCGCCGCCCTTGGCTTCGTACATCGCGAGGTCGGCATCGCGCAGGATCTCGTCCACCGTGCGGTAGCCCAGGTCGCTGAAGGTGATGCCCAGGCTGGCGCCGGGCAGCACCTCGCTGCCGGCAATCTCGATCGGCCGCGAGATCGAGGTCAGCAGCCGCTCGGCCAGCTTCAGGCCGGCGTCCTTGTCGTGCAGCCCGTCCAGCAGCACGGCGAACTCGTCGCCGCCCAGGCGGGCCACCAGGTCGGCCGGCCGCACGCCACCCTTCAGCCGCTCGGCGGTGGCGCACAGCAACTCGTTGCCGGCGTGGTGGCCGAAGCTGTCGTTGACCATCTTGAAGCGGTCCAGGTCGATGAACAGCACGGCGAAGCGTCGGTCCGCCTCGGTGCGGGAGCGTTCCACCGCCAGCGCCAGCTGCTCCTGGAAGTGCAGCCGGTTGGCCAGGTCGGTGAGCGTGTCGTGATAGGCGATGTGGTGCAGCCGCTGCTCGGCCTGCTGGCGCGAGGTGATGTCCAGCACCTGGTAGATGAGACCATGGCCGCTGCCGTCGGGGTCGGCGAAGCGGCTGCAGTGCACGGCGGTCCACAGCGGAGCCTCGTCGCCGCGCAGCATGCGCAGCTCCATCGAGAAGTCGTGGTCGGGCGCGTCCAGCACCTGCTGCACCTGGCGCTGGAAGAGCTGGCGGTCGCCGCCGTGCACGAAGTCGAGGAAGGGCTGCCCGAGCATCGAGTCGCCGCGTCGCCCCAGCAGCTGGGCCAGGGCGAGGTTGGCCTTCAGCGTCTGGCCGCTGTCGCGCACCACGGCCATGCCGATGGCCGCATGGGTGAAGGCGGCCGTGAAGCGCTCGTGGTTCAGCGCCGCTTCGCGCTCGGCCGCCTCGACGCGGGCCTGCTGCGCGGCGTGCTCGCGCTCCTGGCGCGCCAGGCTCGCGCGCAGCAGCAGCACCAGCGCGAACACCACGCCCACCGACACCACGAGCACCGTGTTGCCGAACCTCTGCGCCCCCAGGTGCACCAGCCCCGCGAAGCAGGCGGCGAACAGGAACAACGCCCCCATCCACGACGAGCCGGCCAGCCACTCCAGCGGCCTGAGCGGCGCGCCGCGCTTCAGCGCCATCACCGCCATCAGCGGCAGCGTGGTGCCCACCCATGGCAGCACCGCCACCACGCACAGCGCGCCGAAGGCCGCGCCCTCGGCGCCGAAGCCCAGGCGCATCGCCGCGCCGCGCAGCGCCTCGAAGGCGAGGGCGGTGACGCTCATCGCCGCCATCGCCGCCGCCGGGCTGGCCAGCCAGCTGGACAGCCGCCGCGATGAACGCCGCGTGCCGACATAACCGTCGATGCCCGCGGCGAGCGTGGCCGCCGCCGGGCCGGTGGCCAGCAGCGCGCCGAAGATGAAGATGTCGGCGGCGCTGACGGCGTGGCTGGTGCGCGGCAGGCGCACGGAGAACAGCGACGCGGCCGCCGCCAGCCCGACTGCCGTGACGACCGCCAGCAGCTGCGAAGCGCCGGCCAGGTCCTGCAGCCGCCACAGCTGCCAGGCCAGTGCACCGGTGCCCGAAAGCACGATCGCCAGCCACAGGGCCGCGGCCGCCGCAGGGTAATCGTGCAGGTGCTGCCGGCGGAACGCCTGCCAGGGGTTCCAGCGGCGGTCGGCGGCGCTTGGCGAGAAGGGAGGGTGCATGGGAGAAGGCCGGCCACCGCGGGCGCCGGCCGGCCCCGAGCGCGGCCACGGTGTGCGCGGGTCTTCGGCGCGGGCGGCGCCGACTTGATGTCCGGGCGCGGCATGCCTGGCGGTGATGCCGCCGGGGCGGCTGAACTTCTCGCCCCCGCCCTGCTGTTTTTGCGCTCTGGCGCCGCCGGGGGCGCAAGTGAGCCTGATTCCGGCGGCCGGCACTTCACAGTGCGCCCGCGCACGGAGGTCGCGGCGAGCAGAGGCCCGGCCCGCAGCGCAGCGCCGCGCGGGACGCGAGGCCCGGCGTCGCTGCCGGGCCCTGCGGGCCCGCCAGCGATGACGGCCGACGGATACACCGTCGGCCTACCCGGCTTGCCAGCAAGCCGGGAC
>JAEUPD010000076.1 GCA_016788525.1 Rubrivivax sp. | reverse complement strand
AGGCTCGGCCGCTGCGTGGTGAGCAGCACGTCGTGGCGCATCCAGTCGGCGACATCGATGCCGGTGAGCAGGGACACATGCGCGAGGTCCGACGCACCGGCGAAGGTGGGCGAGCGCATGAACGCCGAGACCACGTGGTAGCCGCCGGCGGCGAGGTCGGCCGCGAAGCGCGCGCGCGCGGCGGCCAGCGCCTTGGCCGCGCGCGGGCTGTCGTGCACCACCGCACCTTACGACTCCAGCATGATCACGTAGACGTCGCGCCCGCCCAGCGTCGCCAGCCGGCGGCCCGCCGGCTGCGCCGACAGCGCGTCGTCGAGGGCTGTCCGCGCCGGCAGCACCTCGGCCAGCCGCTGCGGCGAAAAGGCGGCGGACAGCAGCTGCGCCTGCCGCCAGTACACCGGAATCACCGGCTTGGACACCACCGGCCACGTGGCGCGCACGCCGGCGTAGTTGGCCAGCATCAGCAGCGCCAGCGCCGCGCTCGCGCCCCACACCCAGCGCCGCGCCAGGGCATAGGGCACCGCTTCGCGTGCCGTGACGCGCATCGCCAGCTTCAGTGCACGAAACAGCAGCCACAGCCCGAGCGCCACCGCCAGCACCACGCCCGCGCTGACCCACCACGGCAGGTCCTGCGCCGAGACCCAAAGGAAGCGCGGAATCTGGATGCCGTCCCAGTACAGGTTGATCGAGCGCCCGAACAGTGCCGGCACCGTGACATCGGCATAACGCCCGATCACCAGGGCCAGGTAGCCGAGCGTGAACACCGTGAGGGCGCGCGCGCCGAGCGCTCCGCGCCACGCCACCCATCCCAGCAGCACGAGCCACAGCCAGACGAATTCCGGCGCGATGCGGTGGTCGAGCACGATGCCCGGCGTCGGCCACCAGGTGCTGAAGCTGAGCGCGGCGTTGAGGAACAAGAGCGCCAGCGCCGCGCAGGCGATGCGCCGCCACGGTCGCGGCGCGGGCAGGGCAGCCCCGTCGGCCGTCGGCAGCTCAGCGGGCACCTTGGGTGGCTCCGGCCGGTTGCGGCGGCGAGGGCCTGGGGGCGGCCGTTGCACGGGCGGGCGCGGCCTGGTCCGCCGCGGGCGCGGCCGCGACCCCGGCCGCGCCGTGCCGTACGGTGCCAAAGGCGAGGTAGCCCATGCCGAACTGCGTGGACGTGAGCTGCCATCCGGCCAGGTGTGGCGCGATGCGGTCCCACGGCCGCGCCAGCTGCCCCGGCGCGCCGTTGTAGCCGTGGTTCTTGAAGTAGACCCACAGGTTCAGCGGCGCCAGCCAGCGCGCAAAGTACTTGATGCCGGCCACCGCGACCCGCGCGCCGGGCCTGGCGCAACGCAACACGTGCTCGATGGCGCAAGGCGAGCGCAGGATGTCGTGCGTGTAGTGGAACAGCACTGCGTCCACCGCCTCGGGCAGGCGCAGCTCGTGCGCCGCGGCCTGCACCAACGTGACGTTAGGCCAGGGCGCCGCGAGCGCGCGTGCGCGCGCCAGCATCTCCGGGCTCTGATCGACACCGTAGACATGGCCCTGCTCGCCCACCGCACTGCGCAGCAGCGCCAGGCTCATGCCGGTGCCGCAGCCGACATCCAGCACGCGCTGCCCGGCGCGCAGGCCGAGCCCCTGCACCGCGCGCTGGCGGATCGGCCAGGTGGGCCCGAGGCTTCTGTCATACCGCTCGGCATGGCGGCGGTACTTGGCCAGCGACAGCGCGCGGATTCGCTCGTCGTGCGCCGGGTCGGTTTCAGGTGGCTCCACCACGCCAACGGTCGGGTCGTATGCGCGCGATTAGAACGCAGCAGGCGGGTGGATCGAGTGTGTGTGGGTAAGCGTGTGGCCTTCCTGCGAGCGAAGCGCGCCCGCGGCCGGTGGAGCTGTAAGAAGGCATGCCAGTGGCCGACCAAGGTGGCCGCCGCGCCCGGGTCGCGCCCGGCGCATTGGCCGCCTGCCTGGCGGCTCAAGCCTGCCAGACGCCGAAGCCGCGCTCCCGCAGCGAAATGGCGAGTTCCACCTCCATCTCGCGCGCCGCACCGTAGGGCATGGGGTTGAACACCTCGTACAACGCCGGCAGCAGGCGCACGCCATAGCGCTGCACGAAGGCATTGGCCTGGATGCCGGCCTTGTGCCGGTCGAAGCGCAGGTCGGGGTCCAGGCCCGTCATGCCGACGTAGACGTACGGCCGGCCGAGCTGGTAACCCGGGTTGGCGCGGCGGAAGCGCGCCTCGTTCCACACGCGGTCGTCGAGCTCGACGACGTAGACGTGGTGGTGGTGGCGCGGCTGGCGCTTTGCGACGTTCACGCACGCACGGTACCTCGGCGGCGACGTGGGTGCCCGGCCGGGCCGCCCAACGGGCTGCGCGGCGTTCGGCAAGGTGCGCCGCAAAGGCTCTTGCGGCGTCGCCTTGCAGCGCGGTCTTGCGCGGCATCGCAGCAGGCATTCCTGCACGCAGACCGGCCGGCAACGGACCCGAGGCGCAGCGGCAGATCACACAATCGGTCCACGGTTTCTTGGGAGCATCCTGATGGAGCGCCGAATGCCGTCTGTCTTGCACATGCTCGCGGCCCTCGCGTTGAGCCTGGCGCTCACGCCTTTGGTGCACGCACAAGCTGCGCCGCGCTACGCGGTGACCGAGCTGGCCGGTGTCCCGATCAGGCTCAACAACAGCGGGCAGATTGCGGGCTGGGTCTACGTGGGCGCCGACGCTCATGCGGCCATCTACAGCAACGGCGCCTGGCGCGACCTCGGCGTGCCGGCCGGGGACCAGCTGAGTGCGCTGTTCGGCATCAACTCCGCGGGAACGGCGGTCGGGTACTCATTTGCAAGCCTGGGCGGCTCACCGCCAGACAACCGCTGGCGGGCCATCACCACCTCGGCCGACGGCGCATCGGTGCAGGTCCTGGCCGCCATCAGCCCCGACTCCTTCGCCTACGGCATCAACGACGCAGGCGTGATCGTGGGCTGCCGCAACCGCTACGACGACGTCTATCCGGACCCGCACCGCGCCTTCGCCTACTTCGACGGCACGGTCACGAACCTGCATGACCTGCTCAGCCCGCCGGCGACCCAGACGCCTTTCGACTTCACCTGCGCAAGGGCCGTCAATCGTGCGGGCGACATCGTTGGCGAAGTCCAGCTGGCGAGTGCACCCCAGCGCGGCTTCGTCTTTCGAGGCGGGGTCGTGACGCGGCTCGAGACGCCCGCCGGCTACCTGCTCAACGCCCGCGCGATCAACGACCTCGGGAAGATCGCCGGCGAGGGCCGCCTGGCAGGATTCAGTGCCGACCACGCCCTGGTCTTCGACGTCGGGACCGGTGCAATCACCAGCCTGGGGGGCGAGGCGAGCGGTGCCTACACCAGCCGCGCTGTGGATATCAACGGGCGCGGCGACGTGGTGGGCATGATGTTCACGAACATCGGCGAGCGCGCCTTCCTGGCATCGGGCGGCCGGTTTCATGACCTGAACCACCTGATCCCGGCCGCAAGCGAGTGGGTGCTGCAGGAGGGTCAGTCCATCAACGACCGCGGGCAGATCGTGGGCCGGGGCTACCGGACTTCCTCGCCCACGGTTACGAGCTACTTCCTGGCCACGCCGCTGTCACCGGCCCAGGCCACCGAAGCCCTGATCGAGCGCGTGAACGCCCTGGTGGCGCAGGGGGTGCTCGGCAAGGGCCCGGGGCAGGCGCTCGTCGCGAAGCTGCGGGCGGCCGTTCATCAGGTCAGCCTGGGCAACTACGCAACGGCGAGCCATCAGCTCTCGGCCTTCATCCACCAGGTCAACGCCCAGATCCGTGCGGGCGTGCTCGCGCCGCAAACCGGGCAGGAACTTCTCGACGCGGCCCACGCGATCGTCGCGCTGCTCGCGGGCATGCGCTGATCCGGACTCGCGCCACGCGCGGCGCGCCGCCGGCCTCGTCAGCGCTGCACGACCTTGTGGCCCGGGCCGGCGTCGGCCGCGGCGGCCGCCGCATCGCTCAGCTCCAGCAGCTTGACCTCGCCGTACTCCAGCGCGAGGCGCATGAGTTCTTCACCCTGCGAGGTGGCCACGCGCTGGAACAGCTCCATGCGGTCGCTGTAGCTGCAGCGCAAGGCGATGGCGCCGGCCCGGTCGGCCGCCGGCTCGTGCCTGCACGTGCGTGTGACGCGATAGGTCTTGGCCGCAGCCAGGCCGCGCGACATGTACTCGCCGAAGCGCGGGCCGTCCAGCGACACCACCTTGCCGTCGGGCCGCGTGATGCGCGAGACGAAGCTGCGCGCCAGCAGCCGCCGCAACGCATGGACGTCGCGGGCCTGCATCGCGTCGGTGAACCGCTTGGCAGTCTCCAGCGCGAGCGCGGGCGTCACCTCCTGGGCCTTCAGCGGCACATGCTGCGGCGCGGCCTCGGGCCGTTCGCAGGGCTTGTCCTGGATCGAAGACTTGCCGTCGGCGCCGGTACACACGTGCAGCGCCCGGGCGGGCATCGGTGCGGCGGCCAGCAGCAGGCAGGCGGTGGCGGCGATCAGCCAGGGGCGCATGGAGAGAGTCCTTTCTCGATCGATTGCGTGCGGAGTCGGTGGGCGGCTTGCGGGTTCAGGGGTTTCGGCGGGTTCAGGGGCTGCAAGGGCTTCAGCGGCTTCGTCAACAGCAGCAACAGCCTCAGCTGCTTGAGCGGCTGCACACCAGCCGGCGGCCCTGACCATCGGCGAGTACCAGCCGTTGGTGATTCATCTCCTCGACGGCCATCGAGGCGTCGATCAGGAACAGGTGCTTGCCGTTCAGCGCCCAGCGCCCGCCGATGGGCTTGCCGCGGAAGGTGCCGCTCACGCTGCCGCCGGGCGCCAGCACCACCTCCATGCCGTTGCCGGTGAGCGGGCCGAAGCAGTGCCAGCGCCCGTGCAGTTGCGCGCCGGGGTCGCCGGTGGTGGGTGGTGAGGCGCGGCTGGGAGCCTCTCGCGGCGGGGGCGGCGCGGCGGCCGGCTCGCGCGGCGCCGAAGGCGCCATCGTGGCAATCCAGTCGGCCGGCAGCGCGAAGTTCAGGTTCTGCCCGGCCCGCATCTGGAAGGTGACGATGCCCACCAGCATGCCGCTTTCGTCGAACAGCCCGCCGCCGCTGGAGCCCGGCGAGATGGGCGCCGTGGTCTGCACGAGGGTGCCGTCGGGCACCTCGCGCAGGCTGGACACCATGCCGTCGCTGAGCGTGAGGTCCAGCCCCTGCGGCGAGCCGATGGCGTAGACCTTCTGCCCGACACGCAGGCTGGCCACCTCGCCGATGCGCACCGCGGGGGCCGCGAGCCCGATGACCGAAAGCTTGCACAGGTCGTGCGCCTCGTCGGCCATGGTGATGCGGGCGTCGAGCCGCTCGTTGCCGTGCTTGACGGTGAGCGTGGCGCCGCGGCGCGCGACGTGGCAGTTGGTGACCACCGAGCCCGCCTCGACGACGACGCCGCTGCCAAAGGCCGCCACCTCGCCGCCCGCGCCGATGGCGTTCACGCGCACCACGCTGGGCGCGGCACGCGCGAAGATCTGCTCGGCGCTCAGCGTGCCCGCGGCGCCTGTGGGCACTGGCGTGGGCGTGCTCGGCGCAATGGGTGCCGCGGCAGTGGCCGCTGCGGCGGACGGGGGCGCGACGGTGAAGACGACCCGGCCGGGCGCCGGGGGCGCTGGCCGAGCTGCCGGGGCGGAAGGCCGCAGGGCCCACCACCCGCCGGTGACAAGCAGCAACAGCGCGCCGGCAGCCAGCGGCAGGCGGCCGGGGCCGGCACGCCCGGGCAGTGCAGCGCCGCTCGCGGCGCCATGCAGCGAGGCGTCGTACGCGGCCCGCCGCTGCGGGTGGATCAAGGTGCTGAACGCCTCCTTGGCGGCCAGCCGATGCACCGGGTCCAGCGGCGGCACGCGCTCGCACTGCCTGGCATAGGCCGCGCGCACATCGTCGGCGCTGCTGTCCTGGGTCACGCCCAGGATCTGATAGAGGGTCTTGGCCATCCGTTGCCACTTCGGCAGCCGGGCGGGCTTCTTGAGTGCGGCGTCGCGGGTGGCGGGCGGGGCGAGACTTCCGGCCGTGGGGGTTTCACCAAGCGTGCCGGCGGCTCGACCCCGGGCGGGCAAGGTGCTGGCGCCTGGCTGCGGCGGCCCCGCTGGGCGAGGGCTTCCCGGCGCTACTGGCTACGGGCTCACGTCGGCCATGCGGGCGACATGAGCCCGTAGCCAGGTGCACCGCGTACACCTGCGATCGGCCGATCCAGTACACACGACTCATCGCCCGAGCGTGCTGGCACCCCAGCCCCACTGGTCCATCAGCCGCTGGTCGCGTGCGACCTCCGCCTCGATGGAGTCCTGCGGCAGTTGCTTGAGGCAATCAGCCAAGTCCTGCGGGTCCGGCTCCTCGATCGGCTTGACGGGTGCGGGCTCGCGTGCCGACTTGCCGTCCCAGGCAAAGGGGTTGGTGAAGGCCGGCGGGGCAGGCAGGCAATCGTCCTTGTAAAGCGGCGGGCCGTCCGTTGAGAACGGGGTGAACGAGATGGTCTTCTCGAAGATCAGAGGCTTGCCCGTCGGTGTAGCCGGCCAGCGAGGCATTCGCTCGATGGCCTGACGAGCCATGCGCTCGGCCACGCCCGAGGTGGACCACAGCGTTTCGAGCCCGGCCAGCGAGCCGTCAGGCGCTATTGCCACGCGGAAGCGCACCATGCCCTGGTCGGGCCCCTCGGCGGCAGCACCCATCATGCTGCGCACCTGCTGGCCCCAGGTGTAGCGGTAGGCCTTGCTGTTCTTGAGCGTGTACCGCCCGGCGAAGGCCCACTCCTCGGCCGTGGGCGCGGGAGGTGCATCCATCGAGGTCGGCCGGCGGTGAGTTCCGGGTGGAGCTGCGACGACGACTTCGGGCGCCGCGATGATCGGCACGGGGACAGGCGCGAGCATCCGTGCCGGCGCTCGCGGTTGTGGCCTGGCAGCCTGGGGCGGTGGCAGCAGCAGCCGGAGCTGAACGACCGTCGGCCCATCGGCCGTGCGGTCGGGTTTGCGCGTGGGCAGGGGCCTGGCCGCCAAGGCCAACAGAACCGCATGCAAGGACAAGGACACGACCAGGCCCACGAGCGGGCCGCCGCCCCGCAACCCGAAGGCCGCCATCGATTTCACCGGCACACCGTTGCGAGGGCTCAAGCCAGCCCCAGCGCCAGTGCCACGCCGATCAGCAACATGGCCCAAGCCACGGTGAACTGCACCGCTCGCAGCGTCACCTTGCGCAGCACGCGCTTGCCGAGGTAGGAACCCGTGAAGGCGCAAACCGTGGCCACGGCCACGGGCCACACGATGCCGGCAGAACGTGCCACATGCTCGCCCGGAACTCCCGCGCCATAGACCACCAGCCGCACCGCGTCGACGATCACTGCCGCCACCACACCCGTTGCCACGAAGGCCTCCTTGGACAGCCCGGCCTTGAGCAAGAACGCCGAACGCAGGGCGCCCTGGTTGCCCGACAGCCCTCCCAAGAAGCCGGAAATCGCACCGCCCAGGCTCAGCAGGCGCGCCGGGAAGGCCAGCGCCTGGAAGCGCGACGACAACTCGAGCATCGCGAATGCGGCAATGAGCACGCCGATCAGCGCCTTGACAGGGGTGACCTCGAACCGGCAAGCGCCGACTTGGTAGCCGAGCAGCACCGGCATCGAATCGATCCAATTCAGCAGCGAGGCGCCGAGCAATGCCGCTGCGGCGGCCGGCAGGCCGAAGCGCAACACCACGCGCCAGTTGGCATCGCGAGCCATGAGACCGAACTTGAACAGGTTGTTGGCCAGGTGCACCACCGCCGTCGCGGCGATGGCCACCGGAACGGGGAAGAACAGCGCGAACACTGGCATCAGGATCGTACCCAGACCGAAGCCCGAGAACAGCGTCAGCCCGGCGGTGAAGAAAGCGGCCAGGCCGATGAGGACGAGATCCATGTCAGCCCGGCAGTGCGCCCGCCGCGGCGCCGAGCGCCACCACGATCACTGGCGAGACCTGTGCGCACCCCAGCAGGCCGAAGGCGGCCGGGCCGGGCTCGAGGAAGGCCGGCAGGGCCTCCCAGGCGCGGCCCGATCCGGGTACGACACCGGACCCGGACGATGCGCCTTGGTTCGGCGCCAAGAGGTCTGGCAAGGTCGACATGCTGAGCGACTCGTGCCCCGGCGGCAGAGACCGCCGCGGCCGGCGGAGTCATATTATCGGCCTTCGATATGGGCAGGCCGCCACCTGCCGGCGCTGGCTTGCCCGATGCGCCGGGCGACGGTGGCCAGACGGCCCGCTGGACCGCGACGCGCCTCGAGCTGGACACTTCGGCTTGAATCGGCGCGAGACAGGACGGCACCTTGGGCGACATCTTCCGCGACTCCTTTCTGGGCTTCATGCGGGTGCACATCCTGCACCACGCATCGAGAGGCCGCATCTTCGGCCTCGAAATGATCGAGGAGCTGCGCCAGCACGGCTACGGGTTGAGCCCGGGCACCCTGTATCCGATGCTCCATGCCATGGAACGGGCGGGCTACCTGCGCTGCGAACGCGCGGTGGCGGACGGCAAGGCGCGCAAGTACTACCGGGCGACGGCGCTGGGCAAGCGGGTGCTCGTGCAGCTCAAGAAGCGGATCCGCGAACTGACGCGAGAGGTTCTCGACGAACTCCCGCCCTCGGAACCGCCATCTTCGCAGCCGCCGCGCCGTTGATGTGCCGAGCGCGGCGCGTGTCAGGCGGCGTTCGGGTGAGCAGGTTCACCCAGCGCTCGGCACAAGACGGGTGAGGCGGCGGCGGGACTTGGTGCGTCGAATGTCCGCGACCCGGACACCCGGCGTCCGACAGCTCCTGGCCGGCCCCGGCCGCTCGAGCCGGCTTGCCGACCCACCGCAACCGCTGCAGTGCGGCCATCTGCAGTCACTGGGGCCACAGGTTTGGCTGCTCGATCATCGGGCGGCCGACCGGGCGCCACCTCCTCCTCGCTCCGCCGGCGCGACGGCAGAGCTGCCTGAAGTGCACGCACGCACCGAGCATCAAGCAACGAGACGAAGCGTCCAACCGCCGCGCCGGGCCTGCCGCATCAGAATGCCCCATGTTCGCCTTCTTCGAGTCCCGCATCCACCCCACCGCGACCACCGCGGGTCCCTCCGGCAGCGCGCCGCCGCAGAGCCTGCTCGGCTTCTACTGGCACTTCGTGCGCCAGACGAAGGGCTTGTTCGGGATGATGCTCGTCACGGCGCTGGCGGTGGCGCTGGTGGACACGCTCATCCCCATCATCATCGGGCGGCTGGTGCGGCTGATGGAGGCGCCCGACCGGGCCGCGGCTTTCGACGCGGCGCAGCCCGCGCTCGTGGGCATGGCGCTGGTGGTGCTGGTGCTGCGGCCGCTGGTGCTGCTGGTCGACAGCCTGGTGCGCAACAACGCGGTGGTGCCGGGGGTGACCAGCCTCATCCGCTGGCAGAGCCACTGGCACGTGGTGCGGCAGAGCTGGCCGTTCTTCCAGAACGACTTTGCCGGGCGCATTGCCAACCGCGTGATGCAGACCAGCAACTCGGTGCGCGACACGGTCACCAGCACCATCCGCGGCGTCTGGTACATCGCCGTGTACGGCGTGTCGGCGCTGGTGCTGATGAGCCTGGCGGACTGGCGCATCGCGGTGCCCACGGCGCTGTGGTTCGCGGCCTACGTGGTGGTGCTGCGCCACTTCGTGCCGCGCATGCGCGACCTGGCCAAGGCCAGCAGCGAGCTGCGCAGCCTGGTGTTGGGGCGCGTGGTCGACAGCTACACCAACATCCTCACCGTGAAGCTGTTCGCGCGCGCCCGCGACGAAGACGCCCATGTGCGCGAGGTGATCGACGAGCACACGGCGGCCATCCAGGCGCACATGCGGCTCATCACGCGCTTCATGACGACGCTGGCGGTGCTCAACGCGATGCTGCTGGTCAGCACCGCGGCCATCGGCATCGTGCTGTGGAGCCGCGGCGTGGTGGATGCCGGCACCGTGGCCACCGCGCTGCCGCTGGCCTGGACCATCGCCAACGTCGCCGGCTGGGTGAGCTGGGAGGTCACGGGCATCTTCGAGAACATCGGCGTCGTGCAGGAAGGCATGGAGACGATCGCCGTGCCGCACACGCTCGTCGACAAGCCCGGCGCGCGCGAGCTGGCGGTGCCGCACGGGGAGGTGCGATTCGACAACGTCACCTTCACCTACGGGCGCAGCGACGGCCGCAGGGTGCTCGACGCGCTCGACCTCACCGTGAAGCCCGGCGAGCGCGTGGGCATCGTCGGCCGCTCGGGCGCGGGCAAGAGCACGCTGGTCAACCTGCTGCTGCGCTTTCATGAACTGGAAGGCGGCAGCGGCGGCAGCATCCGCATCGACGGCCACGACATCCGCGAGGTGACGCAGGAAAGCCTGCGCGCAGCGATCGGCATGGTCACGCAGGACACCTCGCTGCTGCACCGCTCGATCGCCGCCAACATCGGCTACGGCCGGCCGGGCGCCAGTGCCGGCGAGGTGGAAGCGGCGGCGCGGCGGGCGCAGGCGCACGAATTCATCCTCGGGCTCGCCGACTGGAAGGGCCGCACCGGCTACGACGCGCATGTCGGCGAGCGCGGGGTCAAGCTCTCGGGCGGGCAGCGCCAGCGCATCGCCATCGCGCGCGTCATCCTGAAGGACGCGCCGATCCTCGTGCTGGACGAAGCCACCTCGGCGCTGGACAGCGAGGTGGAGCTGGCCATCCAGGAGCAGCTGATCGGCCTGATGGAAGGCAAGACGGTGATCGCCATCGCGCACCGGCTGTCCACCATCGCGCGCATGGACCGGCTTATCGTGCTGGACGAAGGGCGCATCGTTGAGCAAGGCACGCACGCGCAGCTGATCGCGCTGGGTGGGCACTATGCGGCGCTGTGGGCGCACCAGAGCGGCGGGTTCCTGGCCGAGGATGTGGCGGGGCCGGTGGCGAGAGTGGCGGGCCGGCCATCGGCGAAGTGGGAGCCGCTGGACGAAGAGGCTGCCTCGCTGGCGGCGCTGGAGCCCACGCCGGTGGACGACATGCGCGCCGAGGAAAGGCCCGAGCCCGATGTGGATGCCCAGCCGGCGCCGGTGAAGAGTTAGGGTGGGAAGGACCGGGGCAAGTTCAGCTCAGATCCGGCCGTTGCACAAGCGCGCTGCGGCGTGCACAGACCCGGGTGGCCTGCCCTGCCGGGCCTCGCGTCCCGCGCGGCGCGGCGCTTCGGGCCGGACCTCTGCTCGCCGCGACTTCCATGCGCGGGCGCGCGACCATGGGCCCGACTGCCGGATCCAGGTTGAATTGAACACGGGATCGCGTCAGTCCTTGATGCGCAGACTCCTCGGGTCGTACAGCGGTTCGAGCGAAACCTTCGCGGCCACATGTCGGCCGTTGACCTCCACCTCCCAGCGCCCGGCGGCGATCCACGCTGCATCGAGCGGCTGGCCGGCGTCGATCATCGCCAGACCCACCGCGCCGCCCAGCGTGTGGCCGTACGAGGCGCTGCGCAGGTAGCCCACACGAACGCCATCGCGCCACACGACCTCGGCGTGGAACATCAGCGGCTCGGGGTCCAGCAGCTGAATCTGCAACAGGCGCCGGTGCGGCAGGCCCGCCGCCTCCTGCGCCGCCGCCGCATCGCGGCCGATGAAGCCGCCGGGCTTGGCCAGCGCCACCGCGAACCCGAGGCCCGCTTCGTAGGCGTTGTCGGTGTTGTCGATGTCGTGCCCGTAGTCGCGGTAGCCCTTCTCCAGGCGCAGGCTGGACAAGGCCTTCAGCCCGACATGCGCCAGGCCGAAGGCGCGGCCGGCCTCGACGATGCGTTCATGGACATGCACCGCCTGCTCGGCCGGGACGTACAGCTCGAAGCCGAGTTCGCCGACGTAGGTGATGCGCACGCACAGCACGCGCGCGTAGCCGAGGTCGATCTCGCGCGCGGTGCGGAAGGGGAATGCCGCGTTCGAGAGGTCCACCGAGGTCAGCGCCTGCAGCAGCTCGCGCGAGCGCGGGCCTTGCAGGTTGAGCTGCGCCCAGGCGCCGGTGACATCGGTGACGATGACATGGGCGGCCGGCGAGAAGTGCCGCTTCATCCACGCCTGCACATGGCGGTGCGCCGTGTCGGTGGCGACGACGAAGAAGCGCTCGGCATCGAGCTGCGTGATGGTGAGGTCGGCCTCCAGCCGGCCGGCCTCGTTGAGCCACTGCGTGTAGGTGATGCGCCCGTCGGTGCCGGTGACTCGATTGGCCGACACCCGCTCCAGCGCCGCCGCCGCATCGCGCCCCTGCACGAGGAACTTGGACATGAACGACATGTCGATGAGGCCCACGCCCTCGCGCACCGCACGGTGCTCGGCGGCCCAGTAGAGGAACCAGTTCTGCCGGCCCCAGGACAGGCGCTCGACCTGGGGCTCCACACCCGGCGGCGCGTACCAGTCGGCGCCCTCCCAGCCGCTCACGTCCTTGAAGTGCGCGCCCGCGGCGGCGAGCCGCCCGTGCAGCGGGCTCAGCTTGCCGCCGCGCGCCGTCTGCGGGCTCATCGTCGGGTAGTGGCAGCGGTAGACGAGGCCCAGCGTCTCGGCGGCGCGCGCGCGCCGGTAGGCCGGGGTGGCCTGCCCGGCGTGCACGCGGTCGATGTGCATGGCCGAGACGTCGACGTCGGGCCGGCCATGCACGATCCAGTGCGCGAGCACGCGGCCGATGCCGCCGCCAGAGAGGATGCCGATGCTGTTCAGCCCCGCGGCGACGAAGTAGTTGATGAGTTCGGGCGCCTCGCCCACCAGCGGCAGCAGGTCGGGCGTGAAGCTCTCGGGGCCGCAGAAGAACTTGCGGATGCCGGCGCTGGCGGTGCGCGGCACGCGGCTCATCGCACGCTCCAGGAACGGCGTCATGCGGTCCCAGTCGGGCGCCAGCTCGCCGAAACTGAAGTTTGCAGGGATGCCCTCCAGCGCCCAGGCCGCGGCCTCGGGCTCGAACAGGCCCACCATCAGCCCGCCGCCTTCTTCGCGGTAGTAGCCGTAGGCACCGGGGTCTTCGAGCACCGGCCAGGCGGGCGAGACTTCGGGGATCGGCTCGGTGATCAGGTAGTAGTGCTCGGCGGCCTGGTTGGGGATGACCACGCCCGAGCGCGCGCCCAGCTCGCGCGCCCACATGCCAGCGCAGTTGACGACCACCTCGCAGGCGATGTCGCCGGCGGCGGTGCGCACGCCGGTGACGCGGCCGTTCTTGTGCAGCACCTCCTGCACCGTCACCCCCTCGACCAGCCGCGCGCCGGCGAGCCGGGCACCCTTGGCCAGCGCCATCGTCACGTCGACCGGGTTCACACGGCCGTCGCCGGGCACGTAGAAGCCGGCCAGCAGGTCGTCGGTGCGTGCCAGCGGGAACAGCGCGCCCACCTCGCGCGGCGAGATCTCGTGCACGTCCACGCCGCAGTGGCGGTTGAAGGCCGCCACGCGGCGGAACTCCTCCAGCCGGTCGGCGTCGGCCGCCACTTCGATGAAGCCGCACTGGCGCAGGCCCGTGGCCTGGCCTGTCTCGGCCTCCAGCCGCGCGTACAGGTCGCGTGAGTACTTGCGCAGCTCGGTTGCGGTCTCCGAGGTCGAGCCGAAGGTCACCATCAGCCCGGCGGCGTGCCAGGTGGTGCCGCTGGTGAGGCGGTCGCGCTCCAGCAGCAGCACATCGCGGCAGCCCATGTGCGCCAGGTGATAGGCGACCGAGCAGCCGATGACGCCACCGCCGATGACGACCACGCGCGCCTGGTTCGGCAGAGGGTTCATGGTTCAGAGAAGGGCCGATGGATTGGAAACGGGGCGGGGCCGCGCGCGGAGACTGCGGCGCGCTACACCAGCTGCTTGTGGAAGAAGGTGGTCGGGCAATGCCCGCCGCCCGGCCACAGCGCGAAGTTCGGCACCTCGCCCACGCGCTGCCAGCCCAGGCGCGTGTACAGGCGGTCGGCGGCGCTGCCGGTGACCGTGTCGAGCACGAGCACGGTCTTGCCCATCTCGCGCGCCAGCGCTTCGGCGGCGTGCATCAGCGCGGCGCCCAGGCCGCGGCGCTGCAGATGCGGTGAGACCTGCATCTTGGCCAGGTCGGCGCGGTGCGGCTGGTTCTCGGGCTGATCGACGATCAACTGCACCGTGCCCACCACGCGGCCGGCGGCGTCTTCGGCCACCAGCAGCGCACGTTCGCCGCGCTGCACTGCGGCGCCAACGCGCTGCCAGAAGGCGCGCGCCTTGCCCGGGCTCATCGGCAGCATGAAGCCGACCGAGGCACCGCCTTCGACCACCGCGACGAGCAGTTGCGCGAGGTCGTCCAGCTGCTGCGGCCCGATGTGCATGAGGCGGCGCATGGTCCAGGCCGGTGGCGTGGTGGCTGCGGTGGTCATGGCGGACGGGGTGGTGGTGCGAGTGGCGTCCGGGTGGTGCGACATGGCGGCTGCTTCGAGGGTTCAACTCACGCTTGACGCGGTCCAGGCAGGGTTCGGCCGGGTCCCTGGGCGGCCCCGGCAAGCCCGGTGGCGTGGCGCCCCGCGCCGTTGAGGGCACGCAATCGATCCGGTCCGCGCGTGCGTAGATTGTGTCGGCAGCCAAGGCCTCGCCCACGGCTGCCGCGATGCAGGACGCCCAGATCTTCGTCAGCTACCGCCGCGACGACACACGCGGCTGGCTGCGCCAGCTTGTAGGCCCGCTGCAGCGGGTGTTCGGCGCCGGGCGCGTGTTCGTCGACACGCGCAGCATCGAACCCGGCGCCCAGTTCCCGGTCGAGTTGAACTGGGCGCTCGGGCGCGTGGTGGTGGTGCTGGTGCTGATCGGGCCCCACTGGGCCGATGCCGACGGCCGCCGCCGCCTGGCCCAGCCGGCCGACTGGGTGCGGCGCGAACTGCTCGCCGCGCTGCAGCGCGACGTGCGCATCGTGCCGGTGCTGCTGGGCAAGGCCAGCCTGCCGGCGGCCGGCGACCTGCCCGCCGAACTGCAGCCCCTGCTCCAGCGGCAGGCTGCCGAGCTGAGCGAAGAGCATTGGGACAGCGAGCTCGATGACCTCATCGCGCGGCTGGCGGGCAGCGTGGAGCGCGACCCCGTGTGCGAGGTGACGATGGATCTGCGGCGCGTGCTGCACCTGATCCACCTGAACCCCGAGACGGCACGGGCGGTGGGCGAGTCGGCCGCCGCGCTGCGCGAGCTGTGCCGCGTGACGGCACGGCTGGCCTCGCGCAAGCGCGTCCACGACCTGCTGCACGAGATCGAGGAAGAGTGCCTGCAGCCGCTGGTGCACGCACCGGCCTCACGCCACGTCACCGCGCACGCACTGAAGCTGGCCGACGCGGCCGCGGCCATCGAGGCCGAGCTGCCGGCCAGCGCGGTGCCCTTTGCGCGCGCGCAGCGGCTGCGCGCCGACCTCGGCCGCGCGGCGCAGGCACTGCGGGCGCTGGATGCGCTGGCGGCCGAGGCGGGCAGGCCCGGCCACGCGGCCGACGCGGGCGAGGGGCCGGCGTCGCCGGTGTGCGTTGGCGAAGGCACCGCCGTGCTCGAAGCGCCGGTGGCGGCCGTGGTTGCTGCGCATGACAAGGCGGCGCAGGTGTGCTGGCGCCAGGCCGTGCGCGGCGCGCTGAAGGCGCTGGCCGAGGTGATGTCGTCGCTGAGCCGGATGAACGACTTCATCGCCGATGCCGCCGGGCAGCTGCGGCTGGACGACCTGGCCGCCATGCTGGTCGCTGTGCGCGCCACGCTCGACCCGCAGGCCCATGCGCATGACCGCGAGCGCCTGGCCGACAACGCGGCGAAGGTGCGCACGCTGGCCGCCGAGCTGCGCTGGCGCGTGGCCGAGCATGGCGTGTTGCAGTCGGTGGATGACCAGCTGCGCGCCGCCGGGCCGGCCGGCCTGCGTGGCCGCACCGGCGGCGGTGCGGGTGAGGGGGCGGGCGGTGGTGGTGCCGCGACCGACACGGGCGGCGGCGCGTGCAACGAGCAGCGCGGGCAGGGCGAGCTGTGCGAACGGGGCGAACCGAGCGAACCGGGCGAGCTGCGCGAACTGCGCCACCTGCTGGACGACATCGACACCGGCGACATCGACCCGATGCCGTCGCTGCGCCAGGCCATGCAGGCCGGCCATTGCCTGCACCTGCGGCGCGTGGTCACGCAGCTGCGCGAGGTGGTGGGCACGTCCGCCAGCGCCGGCCCGCCGCGCCGAGGCCCGGCGCCCGCGGCCGCTTCGTTGTCCGCACGGGTCCCCGCGCGGGCGTGGCCTCGGCGCCTGCAGGCGCTTCACGCGCAGAGCGCGCACCAGTTCAACGATGCCGATGTCGAGCTGATGGCGCTGTGCGCGCGTCTGGGCGACCTCGGCGACTCGCTGACGCACCTGCTGGACAGCGTCGGAGGTCCGCGATGACGCACGACACCTTTGCCGACATCGAGGACCTGCGCAGCGCGCACGATGCGCTGCTGGCCGCACTGGATGCCGAGCGCGAGCGAACCGGGCCGAGTGCCGGCGACCGTGCCGCGCTGCTGGGCGTGGTGGCGTCGGCCCGCGCTTTCGTGGCGCGCGCGCTGGCCACCGGCATGTCGCTCGATGACCTGGAAGACCGCACCGCCGCGCAGGTGCTGGTGGACTACTGGTGCACGCGGCTGGCGCGCGTGGGCGAGGCCTGCGCCGACGAGGAACTGGCGCCGTTCGACGCCTCGCGCCTGCCCGAGCTGCCCGACAGCGACATGCCGTTCGGCGGACCCGCAGCACTGAGCGACGCCGTGCGCTTCTTCGGCCGCGAGGCCGAGACAAGGAAGCTGCTGGCGCTGGTGCAGGCAACACCGCTGGTGCTGGTGTCGGGGCCGGCGGGCTGCGGCAAGTCGTCGCTGGTGATGGCCGGCCTGCTGCCCGCGCTGCGTGCGGCCGTGGGGGCCGACGGCCGGCCGGCCTGGCGCGTGCCCGATGCCGTGCGCGCGGGGCCCTCGTGGCAAGCCGATCTCGCTGGCGCGCTGCAGGCCGCGGCGCGCGGCACGGGCCCCGGCACCGTCGCAGCTCCGGGGGGCTCGAGCCGCACACCGTGGCTGGCGGCGATCGAGGGTGCCGCGCAGTCCGCCGGCGCGCCGCTGGTGGTGACGATCGACCAGGCCGAGAGCGTGTTCTCGCAGGCCGCCGAGGCGGCGCAAGAGGCGGCTCAACCCGTTGCGAACGAGGCCGTGCGTCAGGCGACGCATCGGGCCACGCATCAGGCCGCACAACCGGCCCCGCCAGGTTCGGCGAAGGAGCCGGCGAACGAGTCGGTGAACGAGTCGGTGAACGAGTCGGCGGCCGGGCCGGCAGTCGCTGCATTGATGGCGCTGCTCGGGGCTGGCCGCGGCCACCGCGTGGTGCTGGTGTTGCGCGAGGAGTTCGAGGCGCGAGTGCTGCTGCATCCGCTGCTTGCGCCCTGGTGCCGCGGCGAGGCCGCCGAGGGCGCCACGGGTCCGCACCACGTGGCCCGCTTTCCTGTCGGAGTGCCCACACCCGAGGGGCTGCGCGCGGCCATCGTCGGCCCGGCGCGGCGCGTCGGCTTGCACGTGCAGCCCGAGGTGGTGGATGACCTCGTCAACCTGGTGGCCGGACAGCGCTCGGCGTTGAAGCTGCTGCAGCACGCGCTCGGCCTGCTGTGGGCGGCCAGGCGCCGCAACCGTGTCGGTTGGGACGAGTACCTGCCGCTGCGCAGCGGGCTCGAAGCCGACAAGTGGCGCTTCGAGTCCGAGCACCAGGCGGCGGCGGCGCAGCGTGAACACGCCGCGGCCGAGCGTGAACGCGCGAGCGCCCAACGGGAGCATGCCGCCGCCCGGCGCGAGCGGGCCAACGCCGAGCGTGAGCGGCAGGCGATGGAGGCTGAGCGCGCGCTGGCCCGCCGCAGCCGCCGGCAGCTGCGTTGGGCGCTGTTGGGGTTGGCGGTGTTTGTGGCGGCGACCATCGGCCTGGGTGCCACCGCCGTCTACCAGCGGCAGGTCGGTGAGAGGATCCATGAACTGGAGCGTCTGCCCCTGGGCGACAGCCTGGAACAGATGCGCGCCGAGCAGGCCCAGCAGCTGGACCGGCAGCGCATCCGCATCGAGGCGCTGCAGGCCGAAAACCGTGCGCTGCGCGCACAGGCAGGCGCCGTGCCGCCGGGCGCGTTGCCGGTACGGCCCGCCCGATCTGCGCCGCCCGCGTCGCCCGGGGCGGCCACGCTGCCAGGCGCCACACCCGTGCCAGCGCGAACAGCGGCACCGCCCGGGCCTGCCTCGGGGCCCGCGAGCGCTGCGGCGATCGGGGTGGCGAGCGCGGCAGCGACTGCGGCGACGACCACGGCAGCGGCAGCCGGTGCGGCGGCCAGCGCCGCCGCGCGCGCCGATGGCCCGACGGGTCAGCCCTCGGCCCTGCCGCCCGAAACGGTTGGCGCCGACGAGAAGCGCTGGCGCGCGCGGCGGCTCGTCCACTTCATCGACACCCAACGGCCCGGGGCCAGCGCCGAGGAGCTGCGCCGGCTGCACGTGATCAGTTTCAGCTGGGCGCGTTCGCGCTGGGAAGAGCTGAACCTGCAGACGGCGCTGTCGCTGGCCGTGCTGTTCGACACCGCCGTCGCGCAAGGCCCGCTGCAGGCCGCGACGATGCGCATGAACGCCGCGCCGATCGACGGCACGCCCGCGGCGGAGCGCAAGTTGGTCGAGAGCTACCTCGCCCGGCGCGTGGCGAATGCCGCAAACGCGCTGCACCCGCAGGACGAACCGCGCCGCGTCGAAGCCTTGCGTCGGCACATGGCGCAGGACTGGCAGCTGCCGCAGTATGCGAGCGACGGATCGTGAACCGGTGTGCAGTCGGTGGCCGCGGCGCCAGCGCCAAGGCGGCCCCCGGCGTCTTCAGGCCGGCGTCACGTCGAACGCGATGGTCAGCCGCTCGTCGTCGTCCTGGAACGGCACGGTGCCGTGCCACAGGTACGAGGGGAAGAGCACCAGGCGGCCCGGCCGCGGCCGCACGGTCCTCAGTGGCTGGAGCCCGATGTCGAGGTCCGGTTGGCCGAACTGGATCCAGCCGGCGAGGCCGGCGTCTTCGTCGCGCACCGAGGCCGGCACGCTGACGTAGTACGCGCTGCTGATCCAGCCGTGCGGGTGCACGTGGTGGGTGTGGAAGCCGCCTCGCGAAAGCCGCGACGACCACGAGTCGGTGAATCGCCAGGACACGCTGCGCCGTGCGAGCAACGGGTGTGAGACGAAGCGCAGGCCCGGTGCCGCCGGGTTCGCCACCGGAATCGTCTGCGCCACCGGTGCTGACCCTGCCACCTCGTCGGCCGGCAGCCCGGCGATGTAGCGTGACACCGCTTCGCCGATGCGCACCTTCAGCGCATCGACCAGCGGGTGGCCCTGGTCGAACAGGTTGCCCAGCGTCTGCGTGCCGCGGCGCAGCGTCTGGTCGACCGGCTCGCGGCGGTCGTGGTGCAGCGCGCGCAGCTCGGTGGCCAGGGCGGCGTTGAAGGCGGCCATGTCGGCAAAGCCCGGCGGGGGCTCGAGGTCGAACGGCTGCACAAACCGCTGCACGTCGTTGAGCCAGCGGTCGCGCGGGTCACCGCGCACGCGCCACGCGAGGCCCAGGCGCGCCAGGGCATGCTGATCCTGCGGGGCCAGCGCCACGGCGCGCTCGGCGGCGGTCTGGGCCGCCTCGGGCAGCCCCGCGGCAAGCCTCGCGGCGGCGAGGTTGGCGTGCATCTCGGCGTCGGCCGGCGCGGCCGCCACGGCGCGTTCGTGTTCGGCCACAGCGGCGCCAGTCTCGCCCAGGCGCAGCAGGGTGCGGCCGAGGCCGTCGTGGAAGCCGGCGGCGCCGGGGCTGCGGCGCAGCGCCTCGCGGAAGGCCTCGGCAGCCTCGGCGTAGCGCTCGCCGCGGGCCAGCAGGTGGCCGCGCAGCCCCGGCCCCAGGGGCGAGCTGGGGTGCGCGGCCTGCACGGCGCGCAGCTCGGCGTCGAAGTCGTCGTCGCCCAGCCGCCAGCGCAGCCGCGCCAGGTCGTAAAGCGCGAGTGAATGCAGCGGTTCGCGCTGCAGTGCCGCGCGGTAGGCGAGCACCGCCTCTTCCGCGCGGGCGAGGCTTTGCAGCGTGTGGCCGTGGTTGTAGTGCGCGTGGGCGGCGTCGACGCCCAGCGCGAAGGCGCGTTCGTGCGCGGCCAGCGCCTCTGCCGGCCGGTGGAGCTGCTGCAGCACGGCGGCGCGGTTGTGGTGCAGCGCGCCACGCCCGGGCGCCCGCTCGATCGCGGCATCGAGCGTGGCCAGCGCGTCAGTGAAACGGCCAGCCTCCTGCTGCAGCTGCGCGGCCAGTTGAAGCGCGGCCTCGTGCGGGCCGCCGGGGCTGGCCAGCGCATCCTGCAGCGCGGCGGCGGCCTGCTCGCGCCGGCCGAGCCGGTGCAGCACGCGGGCGCGGTTGTAGTGGGCTTCGCCGTACTGCGGCGCCTGCACGATGGCGCGCTCGAACGCGGCAAGCGCTTCAGCATCGCGCTGCGCGCGCGCGAGCCGGTTGCCCAGGTTGTTCCACACCGCGGGCTGGGCCTCGTTGACGGCGAGCGAGCGGCGCCACCATTGCTCGGCCTCGTCGTCGTCGCCACGCGCGCGGGCCAGCTCGCCCATCCAGCGCAGCGCCTCGGGCTGGCCCGGCACCAGCGCCAGCGCGGCCCGCACCTGCGCGGTGGCCGCGGCGTGCTCACCGCGTGCATGTGCTGCGGCGGCGGCCTGCATGCGGGCAGCAAACTCGGCGGCGGTGTTCCTGGCGACCATGGCGGGGCGCATTGTGCGGGGCGTGCGGCCGGTGCACGCCGCCCCCCGAAGCCGCACCCGCGGCCGCCGTTCGAGGTTGTCGCCCGGGGCCCGACGTGGACGCCGCACCCGGCGGCACGCCCGGGACCGCGGCGCCCCGCGGGCACAATGGCATCACTCCCTGTTCAGCATCTCCTGCATCGAGCACGCGCCTTGTGATTGCGCCCACCGCCTTCTCGCGCCGCATCGTCCACGGTGCGGCATCGGCCCGACTTCACAGGCACGCCGAAGGGCGGGCGCAGACCGCCGCCAACATCTCGGCGGCCGCCGACGCGGCGGGCCGGCGCGTCGGGGTCGGACCGTTGCAGCGCTGGGGCTGGGTGATGCTGTGTGCCGGGCTCGTCGGTGCGGCATGGCCGACCCGGGCGCCCGCGGCGCCGCAGGCCGTGACGGTGCCCAGCCTCGATGCGCCACGCGGCGGCGCGGCCGTGGCACTGCCGGCCACTTGGTTCAGGGTGCCCTCCGCCGGCCCGGCGCCCGCTCTGGTGCTGCTGCACGGCTGCGGGGGCCTGGGGGAGCGCCGCGAGGGCAGTGCGACGCAGCTGGGCCCGCGTTACACCGAACTCGCGGCGTTCCTGAACGGGCTGGGCATCCACGTGCTGGTCACCGATTCGCTCACGCCGCGCGGCGAGCGCGAACTGTGCACGCAACGCACCGGCGAGCGCCGGGTGACCCAGCTGCAGCGGCGGCGCGATGCGCTGGGTGCGCTGCGCTGGCTGGCCGCGCAGCCGGGGGTCGATGCCGCGCGCCTGGGCGTGCTCGGCTGGAGCAACGGCGGCAGCACCGTGCTGGCCGCCACCAACCTGCGGCACCCCGAGGTGGCGCGCGCCGCCGCGGGGGGCACGCGCGCGCGCCTGGCGGTGGCCTTCTACCCCGGTTGCGAGGCCGAGCTCAAGCGGGGCTACCAGCCCGCGGCGCCGCTGCTGATGCTGCTGGGCGAGGCCGACGACTGGACGCCGGCGGCGCCCTGCAAGCAGCTGGCCGCACAGGCCCTGCCCGAAGGCGGCGTGGCCGCGCCGCAGTTCGAGGCCTACGACGGCGCCCACCATGGCTTCGACGGCACGGTGCCGGTGCGGCTGCGGCGCGACGTGCCCAATGGCGTGAACCCCGGCCGCGGCGTGCATGTCGGTGCCCACCCCGAGGCGCGCGCCGCGGCGCGCCTGCGGCTGGAGCGCTTTCTGCGCGAGACCTGGAGCCTCGGCCCGTGACCACGACGACGAGCGCTGCGCCGACCGAACCGCCGGACTCGCCCGCTTCGTCCCTGCAGGCCGGGCCGGCGGCGGCCCCTGCCGACCCCGCGTTCGAGTCGTTCGCATCGACCTGCGAACGCCTGGCCGGCTTCGACGCGCGCCTGGACCCGTTCTATGTCGATGGCTGGCTCGCCGTGCTGGCCTGCGGCCCGGTGCGGCTGCCGGCCGCGCAGTGGCTCGAACTGATGGGCGACGATGCCTTCGACCGCACCTTTGCCGACCCGACCGACCGTGCGCAGGCGCTGGCCTGCCTCGAGGCGCGGCTGGAGGTGCTGCACCGCATGCTCGATGCCGAGGCGCTGCTGCAGACGCCCGACACCGCGCGGCTCGACCCCTACTTCGACGATTGGGCCGGCGAGGACGAGGAGCCCGCGGCCGAAGGCGAGCCGGCCCCGCCGCCGTTGCCCGACGCGCCGCGCGGCGAACAGGTGGGCACCACGTGGGCCGAGGGCGTGCTCGATGCGCTGGAGGTGCTGGCCGCGCCTGCCGGGCCATGGGGGCTCGCCGACGAGGCGCAGGTGACCGAGGTGCTCGACGAGCTTGCCGACCAGGTCCTGGTGCTGCTGATGGATCGAGGCGGCGACGACCATCGGCAGCACATCGAGAAGTACCTGCGGGGCAAGGCGCCCAGCCGCGACGACCTGCTGCTCAATGCCTGCTTCGCGCTGCAGGACCTGCGCCTGTTCCTGCTGGACCATGGCCCGCGGCCCGAGACCCGCCGCGTCCAGAGCAAGCCCGGGCGCAACGACCCCTGCCCGTGCGGCAGCGGCAAGAAGTACAAGAAGTGCCACGGCGCCGCGGAGGCGGGGTGAGAAGCGCGGCGCGGCGGCCGCGCGGCACCAGCGCCATCGACGCCGCCCGCGTTGCCGGTGCCGTTGCCGTTCGATCGGGAACGCTGTCGTGACGATGGGGCCGCGGTGAACAGCGGGCCTACGCTGGTGGTGGCCGGGTCGTTGAACCTCGACCTCGTCGGCCGCGCGCCGCGCATCCCCGGCCCGGGCGAGACGGTGCTGGGCAGCCAGCTTCAGCGCCACCACGGCGGCAAGGGCGGCAACCAGGCGGTGGCCGCCGCGCGGCTCGGGGCGGCGGTGCGCTGCTTCGGCGCGGTGGGCCGGGATGCGGCCGGCGACGAGCTGCGCGCGGCGCTGGCCGCCGAAGGCATCGACGTGACCGGCATCGC
The DNA here is from genome assembly GCA_016788525.1 of Rubrivivax sp. Classification (GTDB taxonomy): domain Bacteria; phylum Pseudomonadota; class Gammaproteobacteria; order Burkholderiales; family Burkholderiaceae_C; genus Rubrivivax. Next base: position 4,157 of record JAEUPD010000076.1, on the reverse strand, counting down.
GCGCGTCGAAGGTCCCAGCGGCACGGCGCTCATCACCGTGAGCGAGGCTGGCGAGAACGCCATCACGGTGCTGCCGGGGGCCAACCTCGCCGTGGCGCCGCCGCCGGCCGGGGCGCTGCGCGGTGCGCGGGCACTGCTGCTGCAGCAGGAGATCCCGCCCGCGGTGAACGTCGCGTGGGCCCAGGCGGCGCGCGCGGCTGGCGTGCCGGTGCTGCTGAACGCCGCGCCGGCTGACGCCGCCGCAGCGGCGGCGCTGATGCCGTGGGTGGACTTGCTGCTGGTCAACGCGGTGGAACTCGCGCAGCTCGGCGGCAGTGAGGCCGCGACCGGCGCACCCGTGGTCGTGACCACGCTCGGCGCGGCGGGCTGCCGCTTGTGGCAACGTGGGCAGCCGGTGGTCGAACTGGCCGGCCACCCCGTGGCCGTGGTGGATGCCACCGGCGCCGGCGACACCTTTGCCGGTGCGCTGGCTGCGGCGTGGGGTGGCGGCCGATTGCTTGCCGCGGCGGTTGCGGAAGCGAACCTCGCCGCCGCGCTGGCGTGCCGGCGCGCGGGCGCGCGCGGTGGCATGCCCACGCGCGCCGAGCTCGACAAGAGTCGCTGAGGCATGGGCGGGCTCGCCGTGCTGCCGTACCATGCCGCTTCGGCACCGGCAGCTGCGCTGCAACTTGCCCGGTGCCCATCAGCGAAAGGCGGCCCCATGGACAGCCCCGAATTCGCAGCCGAACGCGAGCAGATGGTCGCGGCGATCGTCGCCCACACCATCTTCGTCACCGGGCGCCTGGGCAAGGCCTCGCTCGACCGGCGCGTGCTCGAGGTGATGGGCCGCGTGCCGCGCCACGAGTTCGTGCCCGAGGCGATGCAGCCGATGGCCTACGCCGACACGCCGCTGCCGGTGGGCCATGGCAAGACGATCTCGCAGCCGTTCATCGTGGCCTTGATGACCGACCTGCTGCAACTGAAGCCCGACGACAAGGTGCTCGAGGTCGGCACGGGCCTGGGCTACCAGACCGCGGTGCTGTCGCAGCTGGCCGCGCGCGTGTACAGCGTCGAGCTGATCGAGGCGCTGTCGGCCGGCGCCGCGCTGCGCCTGAAGCGCCTGGGCTATGCCGGCAACATCGACCTGCGCATCGGCGACGGCCGCCGCGGCTGGCCCGAGCAGGCGCCGTTCCCGAAGATCATCGTCACCGCCGCGCCCGATGTCATTCCGGCCACGCTGCTGCAGCAGCTGGCCCCGGGCGGCCGCATGGTCATCCCGGCCGGGATGAAGGGCGCGCAGCAATTGCTGGTGGTGAGCAAGGACGAAGCCGGCAGGCTCAGCACGCGCGAAGTGCTGCCGGTGGCGTTTTCGGCGCTGGAGGCTCCGCATTGACCATGGCTGCACTGCACTCGTTTCCCCCCGGCGGCTACCGCTTCCTGCAAGGCGGGTTTCCGTACTCGCAGGGCGTGATCGCGCAAGCCGGCTTCGAGATCGTGCGGGCGCGCTTCGCGCGGCCGCTGCCCGTGGCGGCGGGCTTCGCGGCCATCGAAGCGCACCTGGGCGCCGCGGGCCGGCCGCTGACGGCGCTGTGCGCGGCCGAGTTGCGCTCGCCCACGCCGTTCACGATGGCCGGCTTCCAGGGCTTCAACCGGGGGTACGTGGCGGTGCTCGAACGCTTCGGGCTCGTGCGCGACGGGCTCAACCCGGTGGCGCGCAGCAACGTGTGCCCGCGCTTCGAGCCGCCGGCCGAGCCGTGTTTCTTCGCCTTCAGCTACACGGTGCCGGCCGCCGAGGGCCGCGGCGGCAGCGACTTCGTGGTGGCTGGCAGCGGCGAGTGGCCTGAAGGGCAGGCCTTCCCCGAAGCCATCGTGGCGCGCGGCGACGTCTCGGCGGCCGGCCTGGCTGCCAAGGCCCATCACGTGATCGGCACGATGCGCTCGCGCGCCGAGGGCCTGCAAGGTGACTTCGCGCGCCTCACGGCAGTCCAGGTCTATACCGTGCACGACATCCACCCGCTGCTGGCCACGCACCTCGCGCCGGCCGGCCTCACCGCCACCGGCCTCACGTGGCAGGTGTGCGCGCCGCCGATCCTGGAGCTGGAGTTCGAGATGGACGTGCGCCGGGTGGGCTGCGAGCGCGTGGTCGAGGGGTAGGGCCGGCAGGCGCAGCCGCTTTCGCGCCCGGCCCGCAAGGTGGCGCCGGGGCGCGCGTCCACCAAGGCCGGCAAGTGCAGGGGCCCTGCGTGCGGCAGCGCCTGCCCGCGGCGCACGCCGGCAAATGCTGCGGCTACTTCGCCAACGGCAATGGCCTGGCTGTTGCCGGCGGCGTGGCCCGTGCGGGCCCGAAGCGCTGCAGGGCCGTGCCCAGGATGCCCTTGGGCATGTAGATGATGAAGATGACCAGCAGCAGGCCGTAGATGGTGATGTCCACGCCCAGCACCTGGTTGCCGATCAGCACGCGCAGGCTCTCGGAGAGCACGAGCAGGAACACCGCGCCCACGGTCGGCCCGAGCATCACGAACAGGCCGCCGGCGATGACGCCGAACACCATCTGCAGCGAGATGCCGATGCCCGACACCGTCTCGGGGTTCACGTACAGCTGGTACTGCGCGTAGAGCACGCCGCCCAGGCAGGTCATGGCCGCCGAGATGAGCGTCACGGTGAGCTTGGCGCGCGTGACGTCGATGCCGATGGAGGCGGCGGCGTCTTCTTCTTCGCTGATGGCCTGCAGCGCCAGGCGGTTCATGCCACGGTCGACGCGGTGCCACACGAACAGTGCGCCGAGCCAGAAGATGAACACGATGTAGAACCACACCGCCTTGTCGGAGAACTGCAGCGCCCACAGCGAGGCGGTGGCCCCGTCGGTGAGCGCGGGCTTGGGCGTGAGGCCCAGCGACCCGCCGGTGTGGTCGCGCAGGCCCACGATGATGAGCCGCGTCACCTCTGACAGCGCCAGGGTGACCAGCGCGAAGTAGTGGCCGACGATCTTGAAGCGGAAGCACGGCAGCCCGATCAGCAAGGCCACCGCGAGCGTGAGCACCACCGCCACCACCGCGCCTAGCCACGGCGAGACGCCCGCGGCGTTCCACAGCATCACCACCGTGTAGGCGCCGATGCCGAGGAAGGCGCCGTGGCCGAAGCTGACCAGGCCCAGGCGCCCCATGATCGACCAGCTGGTGTAGATGTACGACCACAGGAGCCCCATCACCATCAGGTGCAGCGCGTACTTGCCCGGGCCGAAAAGCGGCACCGCGGCCAGCGCGAGCGCGAGCAAGACCCCGAGATTGCGGCGGTTCATCGCGCAGCCCCGTTCCGCATCAGGCCTTGCGGCGCCGCACCAGCAGCCCCTCGGGCCGCCAGAACATCGTCGCGATGAAGAAGGCGAACGCGATCACGTAGCCCCACTCGAGCTGGAAGAAGAAGCCGCCCACCGAGATGAACTGCGCGAACACGAAGGCGGCGACGAAGCCGCCGATCAGGTTGCCCAGCCCGCCAAGCACGCAGATGAGGAAGGTCAGCGGCCCGAAGCTCAGGCCGATGGCCGGGTGCACGTCGTACTGCAGCACGAGCAGGCAGGCGGCCAGCCCCGCCAGGGCGCCGCCGATGGCCGAGGTGAGCAGGTAGACGCGGCTGGCGTTCACGCCCACCAGCGGCATCACCGCGCGGTCCTGGCTGATGGCGCGGATGGCCGTGCCCATGTAGGTACGGTTCAGGAACAGGTAGGTCGAGGCGATGGCCACCAGTGCCACCGCAAAGGCCACCAGCCGCGAGCCCGACAGGCTCATCTCCCCGACGTTGACGCCGGGCAGCCGCACGCCCAGGTTGCGGAACTCCACGCCAAAGACCACCGTGGCCAGTGCCTGCAGCAGGAACAGCACGCCGCCGGTGACCAGCAGCTGGTTGATCGGCTCGGCGGCCAGCACCGGGCGGATGACGAACTGGTGCAGCGCCGCGCCCAGCACCGCGATGAAGGCCACGCAGCCCGCGAAGGCCAGCGGCAGCGGCACGGCCTGCTGCACGTGCAGCCACCAGATCGCGTACATGCCCACCATGATCAGTTCGGCGTAGCAGATCCACACCACGTCGATGACGCCGAAGATGAGGTTCAGGCCCAGCGACAGCAGTGCCAGCAGCCCGCCCAGCAGCAGGCCGTTGAGCACCGCCTCGAGAAAGAAGAT
>JAEUPD010000069.1 GCA_016788525.1 Rubrivivax sp. | reverse complement strand
CGGCAAGGGCTTCATGCAGGGCACGCAGACGCACCTGGAGTTCATTCCCGAGCGCACCACCGACTTCATCTTCGCCGCGTTCTGCGAGGAGTTCGGCTTCGTCGGTGTGGCCCTCCTGCTGGCGGCCTTCACGGTGCTGATCCTGCGCGGCCTGGTCATCGCCGCCGAGGCGCCCACGGCCTTCGCGCGGCTGCTGGCCGGCGCGGTGACGATGGGCATCTTCACCTATGCCTTCGTCAACATGGGCATGGTCAGCGGCATCCTGCCGGTGGTGGGCGTGCCGTTGCCGTTCGTCAGCTACGGCGGCACGGCGATGGTCACGCTGGGGCTGGGCATCGGCATCCTGATGTCGGTGGCCAGGAGCCGCCAACTGATGCGTTCCTGAGGGCCCCGGGGGGATCGACCCGCCAGCCTTGACCTGGCGGCCGGGCTGACAGCCTAGGCACCGGGCCCGGCACCGGGCGTGCCGCGCGGCAGGCGTACCGTGAAGCAGGCCCCGGTCGGGCCGCCCGCGCCGGCCGCACCGCCGCGGCCCGGCGGCGCGTGGGCGTCGTCGACGGTGACGGCGCCGCCGTGCCGCTGCACCACTTCCTGCACGATCGCCAGGCCGAGGCCGCTGCCGTCGACCTGGGTGCCCAGCGCCCGGTAGAACGGCCGGAAGACCAGCTCGCGCTCGGCCGGCGGGATGCCCGGGCCGCTGTCCTCGACCTGCAGCACGAGCCACTGCAGGTCGGCGTGGTCGACACCCACGCGCACGGTGACGCTGCCCCCGCCGGGGGTGTACTGCAGCCCGTTGTCGATCAGGTTGCGGATCAGCTCGCCCAGCAGCACGGGCTCGGCCAGCAGGCGCAGCAGGCGGGCGTTGCCGCGTTCGTCCTCCGGGCCCTCGAAGCCCAGGTCGATGTGCCGCTCCAGGGCCTTGGGCACGAAATCGCGCACGACGGCGCGGGCGATGGCCCCCAGGTCCACCCACTGCTTGCGCACGACGGTGCCGTCGGCGTCGGCGCGCGCCATCGACAGCAACTGGTTGACCATGTGCGCCGCGCGCTGCGTGGACACGGCGATCTGGCGCAGCGAATGGCGCATGGCCGCCGGGTCGCCGCGGCCGCTGTCGATCTCGCGCGCGGCCAGCTCGGCCTGGGTGCGAAGCCCCGCCAACGGGGTCTTGAGCTGGTGCGCCGCGTCGGCCAGGAACTGGCGTTGCACGACCATCGAGCTGTCCAGCCGCTGCAGCAAGTCGTTGATGGCGCGCACCAGCGGCGCCACTTCCTCGGGCACGTCGCGGTCCGGGATGGCCGACAGGTCGGTGCTCTGGCGCCGGCGGATGCGCTGCTGCAGCTCGCCCAGCGGGCGCAATCCCCGCGACAGGGCGAGCCACACCAGCATCACCGCCAGCGGCACGATCAGGAACTGCGGCAGCAGCACGCCCTTGATGATGTCCACGGCCAGCTGCTCGCGCAGCTGCAGCGACTCGGCCACCTGCACCAGCGCGTCGTTGTCGTGCTCGCCGTCGCCGGCGGCCAGCCAGAGGTAGGCCACGCGCACGGGCTCCTCGCGCAGCACGTCGTCGCGGAAGCGCACGACATCGGCGGCGGCCGCCTGATCGAGCGGCACCAGCAGCGCCGGTTCGCCCGCCAGCAGCTCGCCGCGCCGGCCGAGCACCTGGAACCAGCGCTCGACCGACCCCTCGTCGCGCAGCAGGGTCTGCGCGACGTGGTCGATCTCGACGGCCAGCTGGCGGCCGTTGCGGCGGTGGGCCGGCTCGCGCACCGCCGCGGCGGGCGCGGCGATGGCGCGCACCATCCGCGCCAGCTCGGCGTCGTAGGGCCGGTGGGCGATGTTCTGCGCCACGAACCAGTTCAGCGCCAGGCTCATCGGCCACAGGAACAGCATCGGCGCCAGCACCCAGTCGAGCAACTCGCCGAACAGCGAGCGCGAGTCGCCGACCGGACGTGCGAAGACGCCGCGCGGGCCGAGCAAGGTGCGCGTCCTGGGCGCCGGCGGCGGCGTGGGCGACAACGGCTGCGCCGGCGCCCGCAGCGCCTTCAGCACCTCGGGCGGCAGCGGCGGCGGCCGCGTGTCGTTCAACTCGCGATCTTCTCCAGGCAGTAGCCAAGGCCGCGTACGGTGGCGATGCGCACCGGCCCGTGCTCGATCTTCTTGCGCAGCCGGTGGATGTAGACCTCGATGGCGTTGTTGCTGACCTCGTCGCCCCATTCGCACAGGCGCTCGACGAGCTGGTCCTTGCTGACCAGGCGGCCGGCGCGCTGCAGCAGCACTTCCAGCAGGCTGAGTTCGCGCGCCGACAACTCGACCATCTGGTCGTTGAGATAGGCCACGCGGCCGCTGGCGTCGAACGTCAGCGGCCCGTGCTTGAGAAGGTTGGAAGCCGTACCGAGGCCGCGGCGCAGCAACGCACGGGCCCGGGCTTCCAGCTCCTGCAGCGAGAAGGGCTTGGCCATGTAGTCGTCGGCCCCGAGGTCCAGGCCCTTGACGCGCTGCTCCACGCTGTCGGCAGCGGTGAGGATGAGCACCGGCACGCTGGCGCCGCGACCACGCAGCTTCTTCAGTACCTCGAAGCCATGCATTCGCGGCAGTCCGAGGTCGAGGATCACCAGGTCGAACTCGTGCGCAGCCAGCGCGGCGTCGGCCTCGGAGCCGCTGGCCACCTGATCGACGGCGTAGCCTGCCGCGCGCAGCGAGCGCATCAGCCCGTCGGCCAGCACCTGGTCATCTTCGGCGATGAGGATTCGCATGGACCCGTGTCTCCCAGCGGGGCAGCGGGCCCGCCGGGCCGCTGCGGCGCCGCGCGTCGGCCCGGGAAGGCACCCGGCGGTGCCACGCACATGATCATGCGCCTTCACCGCCAGCGGCGCCCCGCGGCAAACCCCGACCTGCCCGGTGGGCACCCTCGCTGCGGGGGGCCTGCGACGGGGCATCACCGACCCGGCGGCACCCCGCGGCGGGCCCTCGAAAGAGCTGTACAGATATCCAGCCCTTGGCGCATAATCGCCGCCAACCGCAAGAGGAGCACTGACGATGGACGCACCGGTGAAGGCACTCAATACCGAAAAGGCCAAGGCGCTGCAGGCCGCGCTGGCGCAGATCGAGAAGCAGTTCGGCAAGGGCTCGATCATGCGCCTGGGCGAAGGCGAGAAGATCGAGGACATCCAGGTCGTCTCCACCGGTTCGCTGGGGCTCGATATCGCGCTGGGTGTGGGCGGCCTGCCGCGCGGCCGCGTGGTCGAGATCTACGGCCCCGAAAGCTCGGGCAAGACGACGCTCACCTTGCAGGTCATCGCCGAGATGCAGAAGGTCGGCGGTACCGCCGCCTTCATCGACGCCGAGCATGCGCTGGACATCCAGTACGCGCAGAAGCTGGGCGTCAACCTGCAGGACCTGCTCATCAGCCAGCCCGACACCGGCGAGCAGGCGCTGGAGATCGTCGACGCGCTGGTGCGCTCGGGCTCCATCGACCTCGTGGTCGTCGACTCGGTGGCCGCGCTCACCCCCAAGGCCGAACTCGAAGGCGAGATGGGTGACTCGCTGCCCGGCCTGCAGGCGCGCCTGATGAGCCAGGCGCTGCGCAAACTGACGGCGACGATCAAGAAGACCAACACCATGGTCATCTTCATCAACCAGATCCGCATGAAGATCGGCGTGATGTTCGGCAACCCCGAAACCACGACCGGCGGCAACGCGCTGAAGTTCTACGCCTCGGTGCGGCTCGATATTCGCCGCACCGGCAACATCAAGAAGGGCGAAGAGGTCATCGGCAGCGAGACCAAGGTCAAGGTCGTCAAGAACAAGGTCGCGCCGCCGTTCAAGACCGCCGAGTTCGACATCCTCTACGGCGAGGGCATCAGCCGCGAGGGCGAAATCATCGACATGGGCGCCAACGCCCGCGTCGTCGACAAGAGCGGCGCCTGGTACGCCTACAGCGGCGAGAAGATCGGCCAGGGCAAGGACAACGCGCGCGAGTTCCTGAAAGAGAACCCGGAACTGGCGCGCGAGATCGAGAACAAGGTGCGCGAAGCGATGGGGGTGCCGCCGGCTGGCGGCGCACAGGCCACCGAGGGCTGAGCGGCGGCGCTGGCGCGGCGAGGGCGGTGACGGCCGGGTTGTCGATCAAGGCGCGGGCGCTGCGCTGCCTGGCGCAGCGGGAGCACTCGCGCGCCGAGCTGGAGCGCAAGCTGTCGGCGGCGCTGGCCCGCGTGCGGGCCGGCCGGCCGGGTGTCGGCGCGTCGGGCCCCGGAGGCGCCGAAGAACACGAGGGCCGCGATGAAGACCCGTCGACCCGCGAGCTGCAGCAAGTCCGCCAGGCGCTGGACGAACTCACCGAGCGGGGCCTTCTGAGCGATGCCCGTGCGGCCGAGTCGGTGCTGGCCGCGCAAGGCCGCCGCCATGGAAGCCGGCGGGTGAAGCAGGTGCTGCAGGCCAAGGGGCTGGCGGCCGAGTTGGTCGAGGCGACGCTGCAACAATCGCGAGCCACCGAGTACGCGCGCGCGCGCGAAGTCTGGTTGCGGCGGTTCGGGGCCCCGGCAGATGACGCTGCCGGGCGGGCCAGGCAGGCGCGTTTCCTCGCCGGGCGCGGCTTCGATGGCGAGATCATCCGCAGGCTCGTCAAGGGGCTCGACGCAGACTGATCCCCGCGACTGCCGCCCGCGGGCCGTCAGGCAGCCGTGGAAACACGCATGCTAAATTCGTCGCCGCCTCGGCGGCGACCGCGCCCGCGTGGGCCGCACGCAGCGCCGGGCGGCTGCGCGGGCTCGCACCGCAGCCGACGAGGCACCCGCACGCCTCAAACCCAGAGTCAGAACCGCCGCCCTGCCGCCCAGCAGCGACAGGAGCGCGAGGAGCCCCCGATGAAGATCCACGAGTACCAGGCCAAGGAGGTCTTGCGCGCCCACGGCGTGCCGGTGCCGCGAGGCTACCCCGCCTTCAGTGTGCGCGAGGCCGTCGAGGCCGCGCAGAAGCTCGGCGGCAAGGTCTGGGTGGTGAAGGCGCAGATCCACGCCGGTGGCCGCGGCAAGGGCGGCGGCGTGAAGCTCGCGCGCTCGATGCCGGAAGTCGAGCAGCTCGCGGGCCAGATCCTGGGTATGCAGCTCAAGACCCACCAGACCGGCCCCGAGGGCCAGAAGGTGCGCCGGCTGCTGATCGAAGAGGGCGCCGACATCCAGAAGGAGTATTACCTCGCCGCGCTCACCGACCGCGCGACGCAGAAGGTGGCGCTGATGGCCAGCAGCGAAGGCGGCATGGACATCGAGGAGGTGGCGCACAAGACGCCCGAGAAGATCATCAAGGTCTTCGTCGATCCGCTCACCGGCCTCACCGACGCGCAGGCACGGCAGCTGTCTGACGGCATCGGCGTGCCCGCCGCCAGCCAGGCGCAGGCGGTGGACGTGTTCAGGAAGCTCTACGCCTGCTACATGGCCACCGACGCCTCGCTGGCCGAGATCAACCCGCTCATCTTGGAAGGCAACGGAAACATCAAGGCGCTGGACGCGAAGTTCAACTTCGACTCCAACGCACTGTTCCGGCACCCGGAGATCGTCGCTTACCGCGATCTCGACGAGGAAGATGCCGCCGAGGTGGAGGCCAGCAAGTTCGACCTCAGCTACATCAGCCTGGACGGCAACATCGGCTGCCTGGTCAACGGCGCCGGCCTGGCCATGGCGACGATGGACACCATCAAGCTGTTCGGCGGCGAGCCAGCGAACTTCCTCGACGTCGGCGGCGGCGCCACCGCCGAGAAGGTGACCGAGGCGTTCAAGATCATGCTCAAGAACAAGAACGTCAAGGGCATCCTGGTCAACATCTTCGGCGGCATCATGAAGTGCGACACCATCGCCGAGGGCGTGATCGCCGCCTGCAAGGCGGTGAACCTGTCCGTGCCGCTGGTGGTGCGCATGACGGGCACCAACGAAGACCTGGGCAAGAAGATGCTGGCCGAAAGCGGCCTGCCGATCATCAGCGCCGACACGATGGCCGAGGCCGCGACGAAGATCGTCGCCGCCGTGAAGTGAGCGAGGGACCGACCCCATGAGCATCCTCATCGACAAGAACAGCCGCGTAATGACCCAAGGCATCACCGGCAAGACGGGCCAGTTCCACACCAAGGGCTGCCAGGCCTACGCCAACGGCAAGGCCTGCTTCGTCGCTGGCGTGAACCCGAAGAAGGCCGGCGAGGCGTTCGAGGGCATCCCGATCCACGCCGGCGTCAAGGAAGCCAAGGCCGCCACCGGCGCCAACGTCAGCGTGATCTACGTGCCGCCGGCCGGTGCCGCCGACGCGATCTGGGAGGCCGTGCAGGCCGACCTCGACCTGGTCGTGTGCATCACCGAAGGCATCCCGATCAAGGACATGCTGACGGTGCGCAACAAGATGAAGGTGAAGGAGGCCGCTGGTGGCAAGAAGACGCTGCTGCTGGGCCCCAACTGCCCCGGCGTCATCACGCCCGATGAGATCAAGATCGGCATCATGCCTGGCCACATCCACCGCAAGGGCCGCATCGGCGTGGTCAGCCGCTCGGGCACGCTGACCTACGAAGCGGTGGCGCAGCTCACCGAGATCGGCCTGGGGCAATCGAGCGCGGTGGGCATCGGCGGCGACCCGATCAACGGCCTGAAGCACGTCGACGTGATGCGCCTGTTCAACGACGACCCGGACACCGACGCCGTCATCATGATCGGCGAGATCGGCGGCCCCGACGAAGCCGAAGCCGCACGCTGGTGCAAGGCGAACATGAAGAAGCCCGTGGTCGGCTTCATCGCTGGCGTCACCGCGCCGCCGGGCAAACGCATGGGTCATGCCGGCGCCTTGATCAGCGGTGGCGCCGATACTGCCGACGCGAAGCTGGCCATCATGGAAGAGTGCGGCTTCAAGGTCACGCGCAACCCCAGCGAGATGGGGCGGCTGCTGAAGTCGCTGATCTGACGGCCTGAAGTCCGGCGCAAGACGCCGGCGCTGCCAGACCGTGCCGCTGGTGCATGCCCACGGTTGGGCGGGCCGGGTGTGCCGCACCCGGCCCCGGCGTTGCCCCCACCCTGCTCGGGGCAAATGGCTTCGCAACCGTCTGCCTTGCTGCGACATTCGGCGTGGGCCCGCACGGGCTGGCTCGCGCCTGCGTAGTTTCACGCACAGGTGCGCCAGCCTGCGTGCCTAGACTGCGCCGCCGCATAGCCCAAGGCGCCGCCTGAGCCGTCAGGCCCTCCCCCGAAGAAGAGCTGAAACCATGGACATGCTCACCAGCGTCGAGTTCTGGATCGCCGTCGGCCAGATCATCATGATCGACATCCTGCTGGGCGGCGACAACGCGGTGGTCATCGCGCTGGCCTGCCGCAAGCTGCCCGCCGAGCAGCGGCGGCTTGGCATCCTCTGGGGCACCGCCGGCGCCATCGCGCTTCGCGTGGTGCTGATCTTCTTCGCGCTGCAGCTGCTGGCGATTCCGTTCCTGAAGATCGTCGGCGCATTGCTGCTGGTGTGGATCGGCGTCAAGCTGCTGCTGCCCGAGCACGAGGGCGAAGGCCACGCCAGCATTGAAGGCAGCGACAGGCTGTGGGGCGCGGTGAAGACGGTCATCGTTGCCGACTTCGTGATGAGCGTGGACAACGTCATCGCGATTGCCGGCGCCGCCGAGTCCTCTGGCACCGGCCACGGCATGGCGCTGGTGATCTTCGGCGTGCTGGTCAGCATCCCGATCATCGTGTGGGGCAGCCAACTCGTGCTGAAGCTCATGGACCGCTACCCGGTGATCATCACCGCGGGCGGCATGCTGCTGGGCTGGATCGCCGGCACGATGGCCGTCTCCGACCTCGTCTTCGCCGATCCGAACAGCTTCCCCGGCTTCCCCAAGCTGGCGCAGAGCGACGCGCTGCGCCTTGGCGCTGGCGTGGCCGGCGCGCTGTTGGTGCTGGCCATCGGGCGGCTGTGGGGTGCTCGCGCCGCCAAGGCGGCCAGACCCGCCGCGGCGCCCGCGCAACCCGCCGCGCCCGCCTCGCAGGGCATGGCGCGCTGCGTACTGCTGGCCGTGGATGGCTCCGAGCAATCGCTGCGCGCGGCGCAGCGCGTGATCGATCTGCGCCGCTCGCTGCTTGACGCGGCGGGCATGCAGGTCCACCTGCTGAACGTACAACGGCCCGTGTCGCGAGACGTGGCGTCCTTCGTGGCCAGCCAGTCGCTGGACGAGTACCACCGCGAGCGCAGCGAAGCGGCCCTGGCCGCGTCACGCACGGCACTCGACGGAGCCGGCGTGTCCTACACGGCCCACCAGAGAGTCGGGTCGCCCGGCCCCACGATCGCCGAGGCGGCCGCTTCACTGGGCTGTGACCTCATCGTGATGGGGGCCCGCGGCCTGGGCAGCAACACCGCCGCCTTGCTCGGCTCGGTGGCGCACAGCGCCATCGAGGCCGCGACCGTGCCCGTGCTCGTGGTCAAGTAAGGCCCGCGGCCGGCAGGCCCGTTTGCCGGGCCTACCGCCTCAGCGGCATACGAGCACCGGGATCTTGGCTCGCGCCAGCACCTTCTGCGTCTCGCTGCCCAGCAGCGCATGCGCCAAGCCGCGCCGCCCATGGGAGGCCATCACGATCAGGTCGCACTTGCGGGCCGCCGCCTCGGCAAGGATGGCATCGGCCGGGTACTCGCCGGTCAATGTGACCCCTTCGAAGGGCACGCCCGCCTCGGCGGCCGCCTTGTCGATCACGCCGAGGAAACGCGCCGCCGCCGCGGCCGAGAGGTTGGCGTGCTCTTCGGGTTGCACGTAGCCCACGGGCAGCAGGCCCTCGAAGACGATGGGCGTCGGGGCCGGGGCCACGAACAGCCCGGTCACTCGCGCGCCCATCGCCTTGGCCACGGCCACGCCCTGCCTTGCGGCGTGCGCCGAGGCGGCCGATCCGTCGGTTGGTATCAGCACGTGTCTGTACATCTCACACCCCCGTTTCACTCGCCCCAGGCGACTGCGGTTCAATCATCGCGCGCATCGCCTTGCCAGGCTTGGCCGCCAGCTCACTTTCCGTACGGCAGCACCCACACGAGCATGCCCAGCACGTAGCACACGCCGGATGCCACCAGGGTGAAGGGCACGCTCCACGCCAGAAACTCGCGCAGCGACACCTTGCGCTTCTCCTCCCGCTGGCAGATGTTCAGCGCGGCGTAGAGCGCCGGGGCGCCAGCCACCGTGAGGTTGCTGCCCAGCGTGCCCGACCACAGCAGCATCCACCACAGCGGCCAGGGCGGCACGCCGTCGGCCTCCAGCCCCTTGATGGTGTGCAGGAAGGTCAGGATGTAGGCGTCGTGCTCCACGATCCCGACGATCGGCACGGTGACCCAGTACATGACCGTTGCGCCAAGCGCGTAGCTCTCCTTGAACACGGGCTTGAGCCACGCCGCCAGCATGTCCAGCACGTGCATCTTCTCGAGCCCACCCACCAAGGCGAACAGGGCGATGTAGAAGAGGATGGCCCGCCAGTCGAGTTCCTCCAGCACCTTCTCGAACTCCGGCGCCTTGACGCGCTCGCCAAGGACCTCCAGCAGCAGCACGAGCGAGATGGCCCCGGTCAGCGCGATGAACCCGAGCTTGACGCCCAGCACTTGCCGAAACGCCATGCCGACCACGGTGAGCAGGAACCAGCACACCACCACGGACGCGAAGAGCTTGTTGGGGATGCGTGTTTCGATGCCCAGGGCGTCGAGGTCCACCGCCTGCCGCCCGTAGCCGCGAAAACCGTACGCGTACATCGCCGCCAGCGTCACCGCAAAGGTCACCATCAGCAACGGAAAGGACGAAGGTCGCCCGTGCTGCCAGAAGAAGTCCATGAACTCCGCCCCGGCCACGCTGTGCAGCATCTGCGGCGGCAGATCGCCCAGCAGCAGCGCCGAGCCCATGAAGTTGGCCGCGAAGCCGATCATCAGCACCAGCGGTGTCACCGGCATCCTCAGCGCACGCGCCAGCGGCAGAGCCACCGGCGCCATCATCAGGATGACCACGACGTTGTCCACGAACATCGAGATCACGCCGGCCAGCACCGAGAGGATGATGACCAGCAGCCCGGGCCGCCCGCCAGACAGCTTCAGCGCTTGAACCGACAGCCAGCTGGGCACCCCGGTCTTGCCGAAATACGAGGCAATGATCCACACACTGACCAGGATCGCCATCACGTTCCAGTCGACAAGGCCGAAAGCGTCGACATCGCTCATCACGCCGGCCCAGATCATCACCACCACGCCCACCAGCGCCGCCACGGTACTGTCGACCACGTTCGTGATGACGGCGATGATCGCGACCGCGAAGACGATCACTGCCACCCAGGCCAGCGGTTCCATGGCTTGTTGCTCCTGCGGGTTGTTCGTGGTTCTCCGCGCTCGTGCACGAGGCCAGTGCCGTGCGGGTCGGCCGGCATTCTCGCCGTGGCCCGACCGGTGCGATAGCCGGGCCGAACCCTGCGATACGACGCGGAGCGGGCGCGCGTCATGAGGACGATCGGCGACCTGGCGATGCCCGGCCAGACTCTGGCCGGCTATCGGATCGAGCGCCCGCTTGGCCGAGGTGGAATGGGCGCGGTCCACCTCGCGCACGGGCCGCAGGGACCGGTGGCGCTGAAGCTGCTCGACCTCGGCGGACCTGACGGGCCCGAGCTGCAAAGGACCTTCGCGCGCGAGCTGGCGCTCGGCCGAGAACTCTGCCATCCTGGCATCGTGCGGGTCTTCGATGCCGGCCAAGTGGGCGGGCTGGCCTTCGTCGCCATGGAGTACATGGCCAGCGGCGACCTCGCCCAGTGGTGCGCACGGCCCGGCGGCCCGCCACCCGTCCCATGGGCACTGGAAGTCACCCGGCGCGTGGCGAGCGCCCTGGCGCATGCGCACGATCGCTTCGGCATCGTCCATCGCGACGTCAAGCCGGCGAACATCCTTCTCGAAGCCGGCCGGCGTGCCGTCAAGCTCGCCGACTTCGGGCTGGCGCGGCTGGCAGACCAGCAGCGCAGCCGTACGGGCGTCTTTGCCGGCACGCCGACCTACATGTCGCCCGAGCAGATGGCCGACGGCACCGGGGACGCGCGCAGCGACCTGTACTCCCTGGGCGCTGTGCTCTTCGAACTGCTGGCAGGACGCCCGCCCCACGAGGCGGGCAACCTGGGGGCGCTGCTGCGGGAGGTCTGCTGCACTCCAGCGCCGGATCTGGGCGCGCTGCGCCCCGACCTGCCCGCTGCATTGACCGCATTGGTTGCCCGCCTCCTGGACAAGCAGCCGCGGAACCGGCCGAGCAGGGCCCAGACCCTCGCCGATGAACTGGCTTCCCTAGAAGCGCAGCCCGAGATTTGTGCTGCCGCCTCATGCTGGCCCTGACCCGTGGGCAGTCATCGGCGGCGGCGGACCGATGTCACGCCGCGCGTCCCCCCGTCGGGGGAGGCGCCGGGATCTTTCGTTGCACAATCGGCAGCCCCGCCGCTACCGGACAGCCCGCTTGCCTGCGCCCATGACGATCGAGCTCGCCGCCGCAGTCGACGCGGGCCGCGCGCGCAGCAACAACGAGGATTCGGTGGCCACCGACGATGCC
>JAEUPD010000113.1 GCA_016788525.1 Rubrivivax sp. | reverse complement strand
CTCCCATCGCCGCCGCGGCGCCGGCCACCAGCGCGAGCGCCAGGCGCCGACCCGTTCTTTGGATGCTCAGCATGTCGGGACTCCCTTGGATCAGTCGTCGATCTGCACGGCCCAGTGCTCGATCAGCAGCATCGTCATCAGCCCGCCGGGAAACACGCCGTAGTTGATGATTTCGCGCTCGTTGTGGCTGTGGAACATGTGCCAGATGCCGCCGCCCTGGTTGGCCAGGCCGGCGCCGACCGGGCGCTGCCCGGTCTGGCCGAGGTACGGGCTGCCGCTGAACATTTCGCCGAAGCTGAGTTCCAGCGCCGCGGGCATGCGCGTGGGCATCGGCTTGTACAGGTCGCTCCAGTCCTGCGTGGTGGTGGTGATGCCCGGCTCGAGGAGGGTGCCGGTGCCGTCGAACTTGCCGTAGGGGCAGTTGCCCTGGCTCACCGGCTGCGCCGCGTTGCAGGTGGCGCCCGTGATGTCCCATCCCAGGCCCTTGCCGGTCCACGACCACAACGCGTCGATGGTCTGGCCGGGCAGCGAGCGCAGCGTGAAGTCCACTTGCGCCAGGTCGGGCCCGGCTCCGGCGGCGCTGGCGAGCATGCGGCCGTCGCGGGCAATCGTCACGCTGTGATTGCCATGGTGGTGCATCGGGTGCAGGTCGCGGCCGATGTTCACCACGCGCATCAGCAGGCGGTCGCCCGGGTGCAGCCGTGCGAGGGCGTTGTAGGGCTGATGCGGCAGCGTCTCCGTGCCGGCCGCTGTGAGCGTGTCCGGCGCATTGCGGCCGTTGATGAACCAGTACTGCGCCAGCCAGGTCGAGCCCCATGCCGCCTGGTTGGGCAGCCAGTTCTGCGGCAGGTTCGCGTTGGGCGACGCGGCGGCGGCGCGGGCGGCGGCCACCTGTGCCTCGATGTCCTGGTGGCGCAGCGGGTCGATCTCGCTCACCACGTACAGGGCCTCGCGGTCGAAGGCCGTGGCCGCGTGGGCGTAGGCCTGCTTGGGCGCTCCGGCGGGCCTGACGATCAGCGCGCCGGCCAAGCCCATCTCGTGCTGGACCTCGGGCTGCGAACCCGACTGGTACAGGTAGGTGCCCGGCTCGCTGGCCACGAAGGTGTAGGTGATGGTGCTGTAGAGCACCGGGCCCGCGGCCGTGGCTCGCCGCGGCGGCGCCACCTCGCGGGTGAACTTCACGGCGGCTGCGCCGCCGGGCTGGGTGCCGCCGTTGCTGCCGGCCGTGGTTCCGGCGCGCACGTCGCGCTGGCCGCCGAAGATGATCGACGTGCGCACGGGCAGCTGGTTCGTCAGGCGCACGCGCACGCAGCTTCCCTGCTCGACGATGAGCGTGGGGGCCGGGTACTGCATCACCTTGCCCGCCTCGCCGTAGCCCCAGGCGTAGACGCTCGCGCCGTCGGCGGTGCTGAGGTAGCCCTCGGCGGCGATGAGGTCGAACAGCTTGCCCTTGCCGGTGCCGGCGCCGATGGCGCAGTCGTTGATGTCGGTGCCGGCCAGGCCCTGAATCGCGGCCTGCGCCGGCAGGGCCGCGAGGCCGACACCGGCCGCCAGGGCGGCGGCCAGCGCGGTGCGTTGGATGGCTCTTTGCATGTGGACTCCCCGCATTGGCGCGATCACTGCACGACGATGTGCGTCATGATTCCCCCGCGGTCCTCGCTGCCGTTGCTGAGGTACTGCAGGTTGGTCGTATAGAACGTGTAGATGCCGGCAGGCACGCGGTCGGTGTCGACGATCACGTCCACCGATTCGCCCCCGCCCAGCGTCACCGAATTCGTGCGGTGCGACCAGTCCCTGGGCACCACGCCGGGCAGGCCACCGGGCAGCCGGGCCGGGTCGAAGCGCGTGCGGCTCGCGCCAACGCCGACGATGCGGAAGTCGAGCCCCAGCGCGGTGACGGTGAAGTAGTCGACCACCGAGACGTTGGAAAGCCGCAGCAGCAGGCGCTGGCCGCGCGGCACGACGACCAGCGACGGATTGGGCTGCGAAGACTCGGGCAGCGGCGCGGCGTCGTCAGGCACCGGCGGGTCGAAGGTGGTGGTGGCGACGTTCACCGTGTCCGGGTAGCCGCGCCCGTTGATGAAGGTGTGCGTGCTGCGCATCGACTCGAACGGCAGCGGCTGCACCGCTTCGTGCAGCAGGTGGTATCCCTGGTCGAAGCTGCTCAGTTGAAGGGCTGCCTCGACGTCGTAGCCGGTGGAGCCGTCGCCGTCGTTGTAGGCAAAGCGCGAGGCCGGCCGCGGCGCCAGGGGCCCGAGCACATCGGCCTGCGCGCCGGTGAGCGCCGCCGCCGGAAACGTGAACGCCGTGCCGTCCTGCCGCGGCCGCACGTAGAGGTTGCCGATCATGCCCATCTGCATGTGCTCGGTGGCTTCGACGTGGCAGTGGTAGACGTAGGTGCCCGGATCGTTGAGCTTGTAGTAGTAGGTGAACGACGAGCCCATGTTCACGGTGGCCGAGGCCTCGGGCACGCCGTCGTAGATGGCCGAGGCCTGCGGAAAGCCGTGGAAGTGGATCGAGTGTGGGTCGAACAGGTCCGGCCGGTGCGCCATGCCCACGTTCGACAGTGCCAGGTACACCTCCTGCCGCTCGCGGAAGATCAGCGTCGGCGCGGGGAACTTGGCATTGAAGATGCCGCGGGTCATGACGTTGGCCGGGTCGGGGTCGGCCACCGAGAAGCCGAAGATGTAGCTGCGCTCGCCCGAGGGCATCTGCATCCAGCCGTCGCCCGCGGCCAGGTGGCCGCAGACCCGCGGTGCGGCGCTCTCCTCCAGCCCGGTGCCGGCGGCGTTGACGCCCAGCTGCACTGCGCCGGGCGGGCACTCCGGGTAGATGCCGGCCTGCGCCGCCATGGGCGCCAGCAGGGCCAGGGCGGCCAGCGCGGCGCGCTGGAGCGGGGTCTTGTTCGGCTTGGCCATGTTCGTGTCCCTCGTGGCGGTCATTCGGTGCCCGCGACTTGCTGCGTCTTCAGCGGCGCGTTCACGGCCCGCGTCGTCTGGAACGCGCCGACCACCCAGTTGCCCAGCAGCGGCCGCAGCGTGCCGTCGCGGTCGCGCAGCAACTCGGTGCCGCCAAGCAGCAACCCGGCCAGCGTCAGGTTCAGGCCCTGGCCGAGCGACCCGGCCGTCCCGGTGAGGTGATAGTTGCCCCAGGGGATGCCGCCGGGTTGGTGCAGCGACAGCGGTCCGTAGCGCACGTCGATGAAGTTGCCGCCTTCGTCGAACGCCGCAGCCACCGCCAGACCCTTGGTGGACGTCTCGGGGTCCAGCACGATGGCGTCGCGCGGGCCATTGAAGTACTGCGAGGAGAACGGCTGCAGCGAGCTGGAGACGACGTTGTTGCGCCACTGGTTGGCCGCTTGCCAGCTGGCCAGCAGCGGCTGCCCCGCGGTGTCACCGACCACGGCCACTTCGCTGTACACCGGGGTGGCGGCCGGAGGTTGCAGGCTGTAGCAGGCGTTGGTGCCCGCATTCACCTGGCACTGCGGGCTGGTGGGGTCGTTGTTGACGAAGTCGAAGCCGAAATAGAACTGCCGGTTCTGGGCCACCAGGTTGTTGATCAGCAGCGCGTTGGAGAACTGCGGCGAGAGCAGCCGGCCGTCG
>JAEUPD010000044.1 GCA_016788525.1 Rubrivivax sp. | reverse complement strand
AAGCTGGTCGTCGAAGCGTGCATGCACAAGCTGCTGTCCATCGCTTTCGGTGTGCTGCGTTCCGGTCGCCCATTCGATCCAGCCTATCCGGCTTCGCAAAGGGCTTGACGCGCACAACGGTGTCTTGATTTCGCTGCGCCGACCACCCGGTGGCCTTGGCGGGGCACAACGGTCGGACACCGCGCGCTCGTACTCCGCGGCGCTTGCCTGGACCGGGCCACCGGGGTGCCCTGCGCAGCTAAATCATGGTTGCATCTGGTGCCCATGCTAAGCTGGGCACTCAGAAATGGAATTGCGCGAGGCTGGGCCCCCCGGCGGCCCGGTCCCGCCACCACCGCATGCAATGCGCCCGATCGATGACCTCAATTGACGTTGACGACTCCCACGCGCCCGTTCGCTCAACCGGCGTGCAAAGAAAACGGCCCCGGGGCCGGCAGGCCTCGGGGCCACAAACGTCTCGCAGTGAGAACGTAGGAGGAATCGTTGCCGACGCTGGCGGTGGCGGCAGCGTCTATCGCATGCGCCGGTGGGCGCGTGGGTGTCGGGCAGGTGATGCGGACGTCGTCGAGCGTGTCGCGTTGGCAGAAGCTGCTTTGCAGTGCGCAGCCGACTCAGCTGCGCGCGCCGTGCAGCGCCTCGGCGCGGGCCAGCTGGGCGGCACCCGGTTCGCTGGTGGCCAGCACCTGCACCGTGCCGAGCATGCCGACGGTCATCACGAGGGCCAGCTCGAAGGCGGTGAGGCGTTGCGTGGTGGTCTGGCGCGGGGCGTTCATGGCGGTTCCTTCGGTGTTCGGCAGACAAGTCATCTTGTCGTTGGGGGCACTGTAGGTTCCCGGGCTCGGCCTGGCGAGCGGGGTGCGATCGGCGGCAGGCCGGCGGCGATGGGCTGCGGCTGAGCGCGATGAACGGGTTGGCCCCGGTCCGGCACCTGCGCCGCGCAGACTCCTAGTCAGCGCCGCCGCGCCCGGGCTCGAACACGCCCTTGCGGTGGAAGTAGACGAGGCTTGCGGCCGAGCGCATGGCGCGCGAGCCGAGCAGCAGGTTGAAGGCCCAGTCGGCCTGGAAGTGGTCGAACACCCAGCGAAGCGCCCGCTTGCCGCGAAACGTGGGGTAGCTGGCCACGAAGCCGCGGCAGGGATCTTCAGCGCGCCCCGAGAGGAAGTCGCCGATCGCATGCCCGGCCGCCGCACCGTGCCGAAGCGCGGTGTGGATGCCGCCTGCGGTGAGTGGCGAGACCATGCCCGCGGCGTCACCCAGCAGCAGCGCACGCGGCGCCGCCACCGGGCGCACCACCCCGCCGCAGGGAATCTGCCCGGCGCGCACGGCGTGCGGCGTGCGGCTGCGGAAGTCGGCGACGGGCGCGATCTTCTCGAGGAAGGCCAGCATCGCGGCCTGCGGCGGCAGCGCACCGCGCACACGCCGGGCGCCGCCGGCATCCGCCGCACCGAGCCGGCCGGCGAGGCCCACCTGCGCGACACCGACGCCAGCCACCATCCAGCCGATGTAGCCCGGTGCCAGCCGCCGGTCGATAAAGCAATGCAGGTGGTCGGGCGCGGCCAGGTCGACGCCGGTGTACTCGTGCTCGATGCCGAAAAGGAACTGCCGGTTCTGCCCGAGGCCCAGGACCTTGGCCACGCGCGAGCTCGGCCCGTCGGCTCCGACGAGATAGCGGCACGGACCGTGCCCTTCGACGTCGAAGCCGTGCGTCGTTCGCGAGGCCTCGCGAAACAGCGCACCCGTGTGCAGGCGGGCGCCGGCGCCCGTCGCCTGGGCGGCCAGCCAGCGCATCAGCGCCGGCGTGTCGGTGGCGAGGAAGTAGTAGCCCGGGGCCGCGAGATCGACGTGCGAGAGGTCCGGCGCGTACAGCCGCACACCCGGAACGCGCCGCACCAGCGCAGCGGGCATCGCATCGAGCAGCGGCACCTGGTCGACGGCGTCCTTCACCAGGATGCCGGTGGTGTGCAGCTTGTCGCCGGGGTCGGCCTTGCGCTCGAGCACCACCACCGCGTGCCCGCGGCGCGCCAGCGCCGTGGCGCAGGCCAGGCCGGCGAAGCTGGCGCCGACGACGACGCAGTCGGCGCTCACCGGCTACCAGTCGACGAAGTACGCCAGGCTCGCCGCACCGAGCAGCGCGAACGGCAGCATCCACGCCACGATGCGCCAGGTGACCCCCGGTGCCGGCGGGATCAGCCACTGCGGCTCCAGGAAGGCGAAGGTGGCTCCGCGCCCGGGCCGCACGTCGAGGTTCCACACCAGGCCGACGATGATGTACAGCACCGACGAGGCCAGGATGTTCGACCACCAGGTGATCGGGTACATGCCGTCGCGGAACAGCAGGTAGCCGTCGTAACACCAGCTCGCCGAGAGCATCCACAGGCAGGCCGCCACCGCCAGGTGAGCGGGCGGCGTGTGGCGCCAGCGGTAGAGCACCCCGAGCGCCCAGGCCGCCGAGAGGTAGGCCAGCACTGCCATCAACGGCGCGTCGATGCGGTCCCAGGTGGGGTCGGTGGTGTACGGCGCCATCCAGGTGATCAGCGCGGTGGCCAGCACGAAGAAGCCCAGCTTCCAGGGCGCCAGCAGAAAGGCGAAGTAGCCCCGGTAGGCGGTCTGGTACTCGCGCCGCTTGAACCACAGGTGCGCCAGGGCCCACGCGACGGCCAGCACCCACGCGGCGGTGTAGGCCGCCATGTCGGGTTGGAGCTCGAACCAGCGGGTGCGGATCATGCGCGCAAGGGGCGGGTGGGGGAGGCCGGCACGATAGCGCGCACGGGCGCTCCTTGGCGCGCACGCATCCCGCGCCGCACGGAGGGGCGTGCGGCGGCTACCTCGCCCCCCGGGTCCACCCCGGCCAGCCGGCCTGCAGTTCCGCGAAGGACACGATCTCGCCCGCGATCGCGCTGGCCGCCACTGCCGGCGGGCTGGCCAGCCGCACCTGGCCCGGGCCCGAGCGGCCGGGGAGTTGCGGTTGATGGCCTTGATCGTCACCTCGTCCGGGGTGGTCGAAGCGCCCGGCCCGCAGGTCGTCGCGCAGCGGGCCTGCGGCCTCGCGCGCCAAGTCGGTGCCGGCCAGCTGCTCGTCGATGAGCGCCGGGTCGGCGGCAAGAAAGAGCACCCGGCCGTTCAGGACCAGGCGCTCAGCCATGGCTGGCTTCACTCAAGGTGCGCCTCACCGCGGGCGGGCCGGGGAAGCCGGCCGGCTACTTCGCTTCCAGCCCGACCTTCTTCGACAGCGCCGCGTACTTGGCCAGTTCGCTGCGGAAGGTGGCCGCGGCCTGCTCGGGCGTGCTGATGGCGATGACGTTGCCCTGCCTGGCCATCGCCTCCTTGACGGCCGGGTCGGCAAACGCCGCCACCACCGCGGCGTGCACGCGCTTCACGTCGGCCACGCTCATGCCCTTGGGGCCGATGACCGCGAACCAGGCTTCCACCACGTAGCCGGGCAGCCCCTGCTCGACGAAGGTGGGAATCTCGGGCGCGGCCGGCGTGCGCTCGCGCGTGCCCACGCCGATGGCCTTCAGCGCGCCGCTCTTCAGGTGCGCCTGCACGCTGGGCAGCGCCGCGGTGGCGAACTCGACCTGGCCGCCGATCAGGTCGGTCACCATCGGGCCCACGCCCTTGTACGGGATGTGCTTGGCGCTGGCGCCGGCCTCGTCGAGGAACATCGCTGTGGCCAAGTGCAGGATGGTGCCGATGCCGCCCGAGGCGTAGTTCAGCTGGTCGGGCTTGCTCTTGAGCAGCGCCACGAGCTCCTTGCTGTTGGCCGCCGCCACCTTGGGGTTGGCCACCAGCACGATGGGCGTGGCGCCCACCACCGCGATCGGCGTGAAATCGCCGGGCATGTCGAACGGCAACTGCTTGATGACGCTCGGGAAGATGACGACGTTGTTGGAGACCACCGACAGCGTCATGCCGTCGGGCGCCGAGCGCGCCAGCGTCGTGAGGCCGACGACGCCGCCGGCACCGGGCTGGTTCTCCACCACCACCGGGCTGCCCAGGGCCTTGGCCAGCGCCGGCTGCGCCGTGCGCGTGATGGCGTCGACGCCCGAGCCGGTGGCATTGGGCAGCACGAACCTCACCACCTTGTCGCCAGCCTGGGCGTGCGCGGTGGAGGCGGCAGCCAGCAGCGCGGCAGCCGCGGTGAAGGCCAGCAGGGTGCGCCGCAAGGGCGGGCAGCGATGGGTCATGGGGGTCTCCGGTGTGTGTCGGCGTGGGGAAGGGTTGAAGGTGAGGGACGGCTGTGCCGGTGCTCAGGCTACCGCACCGGCGCTCGCGAGCCGGTCGATCTCGCCGGCATCGAGCCCGAGGCCGGCCAGCAGCTCTGCGCTGTGCTCGCCGCGCCGGGGCGGCTGCAACCGCACGGGCAGGCGCTGGCCGGCCAGCGTCACCGGGAACAGCGTGGTCTTCACCGTCTGCCCGGCGCGCTCGCCGTCGGGCACGGTGATGTCGGCCAGAGTGCCGGTGGCCGCGAGGTGCGGGTCGTCGAACAGGTCTTCGGGCTTGCTGATCGGTGCGTAGGGCAGGCCCGCGCGTTCCATGGTCGCCGCCAGCTCGGCGGCGCTGCGGTGCGCGAGCCGCTCGCGCAGCGTGGCCAGCAGCTGCGGCCGCGCACGCACGCGGTCGTTGTTGGTGGCCAGCGTCGTGTCAGCCTTCAGGTCGGGCAGGCCGAGCGCGTCGCAGAACACCTTCCACTGCGCGTCGCTCACGGCGGCCAGGAAGATCTGCTCGCCGTCCTTCACGGTGAACACGTCGTACACGGCCCACGGGTTGTCGCGCGCGGGCATCGGCCGTGCCGGACGGCCGGTGAGCGCCGCCTGCATCATGTGCTGGCCGACAAGGAAGACGTTGTTCTCGAACAGCGCGCTTTGCACCTCCATGCCACGGCCGGTGATGCCGCGCTGCACCAGCGCACCGAGGATGGCGATGGCGCCGAACATGCCACCCATGATGTCGTTGATGCTGGTGCCGGCGCGCAGCGGGTCGCCCGGGCGGCCGGTCATGTAGGCCAGGCCCCCCATCATCTGCACCACCTCGTCCAGGGCCGTGCGGTGCTCGTAGGGGCCGGGCAGGAAGCCCTTCAGGCTGGCGTAGATGAGCCTCTCGTTCGCCGCGGCCAGGCTCGGGTGGTCGAGCCCGTACTTGGCCATCGTGCCGGGCTTGAAGTTCTCCACCACCACGTCGGCACCGGCGGCCAGCCGCCGCGCCACTGCCACGCCTTCGGGGTGGTGCAGGTCGATGGCGATGCTCTTCTTGTTGCGGTTGAACAGGGGGAAGAACCCGACGCCGGCGCCCAGCAGCCGGCGCGTGCCTTCGCCTTCCAGCGGCTCGACCTTGATCACCTCGGCGCCGAGGTCGGCCAGCACCATGCCGCAGGTCGGGCCCATCACCATGTGGGTGAACTCGACCACGCGCAGCCCGGCCAGCGGCTGGGGTGCGCCTTGCAGTTGCGGCAGCCCGGCCAGCGGCTGGGGTGCCGCCGAGGCAGTGCGGTCGGCACTCATTGCGCCACCTCCGCCGCCGTGGCCTCGCGCCGGCGCGCGGGCATCGTCCTGGGCAGCCCGGCGCGCCAGATGTGGCCGTGCAGCGGCTCGCCTTCGAGCCAGCCGGCCAGCGAACGCCGCAGCGTCATCAGTGCGTCGAAGTCGACCCCGGTGGGCACGCCCATGCTGGCCAGCAGGTAGGCCACGTCTTCGGTGGCGACGTTGCCGCTGGCGCCCGGCGCGTGCGGGCAGCCGCCGATGCCGCCGGTGCACGCGTCGAAGCGGCGCACGCCGGCCTCCCAGGCCGCGAAGACGTTGGCCAGGCCGAGGCCCCGCGTGTCGTGGAAGTGGCCGCAGGCCAGGGCCGGCTCGCCCGCGCGGTCGTAGGGCCGCGTTAACTCGAAGGCCCGCTCGAACAGCTCGCGCACCTGGCGCGGGTCGGCGTAGCCCACGGTGTCGGCCAGGCCCACGCGATCGGCGCCGGCGTCGAGCGCCGCGCGCACGAGGCGCAGCACCTCGTCGGGCTCGACGCGGCCCTGGATCGTGCAGCCGAAGGCCGTGCTCAGCCCCACCTCCAGCAGGCACGTCGAGCCCGCCGCGTCACGCAGGCGGCGGATCTCGGCGATCTCGCGCACCACGTCGTCGGGGGTCTTGCGCAGGTTGGCCAGGCTGTGCGCCTGGCTGGCCGACAGCGGCAGCAGCATCGCATGCGCGCCACTGCGGAGAGCGCGCTCGGCACCCTTGAGGTTGGGCACCAGCACCGAGACGACCAGGCCGGGCAGCCGCAGCGCCTCGTGTACCAGCGCCTGGGTGTCGGCCAGCTGCGGCATCAGCCGCGGCGGCACGAAAGAGCCGACCTCCACCTCGCGCAGCCCGGCCGCGTGGGCGGCGCGCAGCCACTGCAGCTTGGTGGCGGTGGGCAGCGTGCGGGCGATGCTCTGCAGGCCGTCGCGCAGGCCGACCTCGCGAAGCGCCACCGGCGCGGCGCGGCCGGAAAGGGGGGCCGTGGGCGCAGGCGCCGCAGTCGATGCTCTCGGGTCGCAGGCGGGCGGGGCGGGTGCGAAGTCAGGTGGCATGCACGCCAGCATCAGCCATTGCGTGCCGTCGCACCAGCGGTATTTCGGAACCGGCGGCGTGCCATTCCGGCATGGCTGGCACCGGCCGCGGCCACAATGCCGGGCGATGCGCCACCTGGACCCCGTGACGTTGCGCCTGTTCGTCGCCGCCTGTGAAGAGCGCAACATCGCCCGTGCCGCGGCGCGCGAGGCACTGGTGCCCTCGGCGGTGAGCAAGCGCATCGCGGCGGTGGAGGCGGCCATCGGCTCGCCGCTGCTGGTGCGCGGCCGCCGCGGCATCGAGCCCACGGCCGCCGGCGAGGTGCTGCTGCGCCAGGCGCGCGAAGTGCTCTGGGCGCTGGAGCGCACGCAGGCCGAGCTCACCGGGTTCGCCGCCGGTGTGCAGGGCAGCGTGCGCGTGCTGGCCAGCGTGTCGGCGCTGGCCGAGCAGCTGCCCGACGACATCGCCGCGTTCCTGGGCCGGCACGACAAGGTGCGCGTCACGCTCGACGAGCGGGTCAGCAGCGAGATCGTGCGCGGCATCCGCGAGGGCAGCGCCGACCTGGGCGTGCTGTGGGACGCCAGCGACACCGGCGGGCTGCTGGCCGTGCCGTACCGCGGTGACCGCCTGTGCGTGGTGCTGCACCCGTCGCACGCGTTGGCCCGGCGCCGGCGGCTGCACTTCGAGCAGACGCTGGCGCACCCGGCGGTCGGCGTGGCGCCCGGCGGCATGATGGACATGCTGCTCAGGCGCGAGGCGGCGCGGCTGGGCGTGGCGCCGGCCTACCGCATCCAGATCGCCAGCTTCGACTCGGCCTGCCGTGTCGTCGCGGCGGGGCTGGGCCTGGCGATCCTGCCGCGCGAAGCCACCGCAACCTTCGCGCGGGCCGCCGGCCTCGCGATGGTGCCGCTGGCCGATGCCTGGAGCGAGCGCCGCTTCGTGGTCGTGGCGCGGGGCGAGGCCACGCTGTCGGCGGCGGCGCGGCAGCTGATGGAGCACCTGCAGCGGCGCGCCGCCGCGGCGCGGTAGAGGGGCGGGCCACCGGCAGCGGCCCACCGGGAACAGGCCACCGGGAACAGGCCACCGGGAGCTGGCCACCGGCAACCGGTAGACGGCCACGGGCAACCGGCAGTCAGCGCGCCGTGGTCGCCTTCCGTGAAAGGTTTGGCTCGGCCGGCGCCGCCGTGCGCCGGCGGCCTGTGCGACCCCGCCATTTGGGGCCTTCCCCCGCCTCATACGGTCTTTGAGCGACGCCGGGGCTGTGGCACGCTGCGGTCCCATCAGGCTGCCACCGGAGGTTGTTCGCGATGAGCCGTTCCACAGGTCTGGTGCCGCGCTCGCAGGCCAGCATCCCGCTGGCCAGCATGCGCCCGGTGTTCCGCGTCGGCGACGTGGAAAAGCGCCTTGACAAGCTGCCGCCGCGCGACCACGAGTCGCTGCGCGCCACCTACGAACGCATGCTCGAGAAGGGGGCCGAGCGCTTCCAGGTCAAGCCCTCGGGCGTGCCGGCCATGGAGCACCTGTACGAGGAGCTGCCCAATTTCACCGAGGTGCTGGACGACGTGAAGCGACAGCTCGCGCTGTGCCAGGACAGCCGCGACGCCCTGGAGATCACGCCGATGTTGCTGCTGGGGCCGCCGGGCATCGGCAAGACGCACTTTGCGCGCGAGGTGGCCCGGCTGCTGGGCACGGGGCTGGGCTTCGTCTCGATGAGCAGCCTCACCGCGGGCTGGGTGCTCAGCGGCGCCAGCAGCCAGTGGAAAGGCGCGCGCCCGGGCAAGGTGTTCGAGACGCTGGTGGACGGCGTCTACGCCAACCCCGTGATGGTGGTCGACGAGATCGACAAGGCGCGCACCGAGCACGCCTATGACCCGTTGGGTGCGCTGTACAGCCTGCTGGAGCACGACACCGCCGAGGCCTTCACCGACGAGTTCGCCGAGGTGGCCATCGACGCCAGCCAGGTGATCTGGGTGGCCACCGCGAACGACGAGCGCGCCATTCCCGAGCCGATCCTCAACCGCATGAACGTCTTCGAGGTGCAGGCCCCGGAGCGCGCCGCGGCGCGCTCGATCGCCGAGCGCCTGTACGCCAGCATCCGCGGTGCGCACGACTGGGGCCGGCGCTTCGACCCCGGGCCGGGCGAGGCCGTGCTGGACCGCATGTCGGAGATGGCCCCGCGCGAGATGCGCCGCGCATGGATGACGGCTTTCGGCAATGCGCGGCTGGCCGGGCGCAGCACGCTGGAACTCGGCGACCTGCCCGAGAGCGGGTCGCGGCGTACGCCGATCGGCTTCGTGCAGTAGGGGCGCCGCAGGTCGTGCCCGCAGGGAGGCGGGGGCCACGGGCTTCGCCCGCCGGGGGGGGGAGGGGTCAGGCCACCGGCCGCACGCGCGCGGCCACGTCGTCCAGGCAACGCAGCAATGCCTTCACGTCCAGCGGCTTGGTGAGGTAGCGCTCGAAGCCGGCGTCCAGCGCCTGCCGTACCTTGCGCGGCAGCGCATCGGCCGAGATCGCCACGCGCGTGATGCCGGCCAGCGCCGGATGGCGTTCGAGCGAGGCCACCATCTCGAGGCCGGTCATGTCCCCCAGGTGCATGTCCACCAGCAGCAGGTCCGGTCGCGCACGCTGCACCTGTGCGATGGCCTCGGCGCCGCTGGCCGCATGCCGAAGCCGCCACGCGGGGCGCAGCCGCAGCGCCGCGGCGATGATCTCGACGTTGATCGTGTTGTCCTCGACGTACAGCACGTCCAGGCTGGCGGCGTCGGCCGTGCCGGCCGCGACAGGCTCGCCGCGCTCGGCGCGGGCAGGGGCGTGCACTGCGGCGGCGGCGCGCAGCGTGAGCGTGAAGACCGAGCCCACGCCGCTGTGGCTGGCCACCTCCAGGCGGCCGCCCATCATTTCGGCAAGGCGCCGGGCGATGACCAGGCCGATGCCCGTGCCTTCCACCGGGCCGCGCTCGGCCCCCACGCGGTTGAACGGCTGGAAGAGTTGCGCCAGCTGCTGCTCGTTCATGCCGATGCCGGTGTCGGCCACCGCCACGGCCACCTCGTCGCGGCCTTCGGCGCGGATGGCCAGCTCGACGCGACCGCCGCGGTGGTTGTACTTGACGGCGTTGGACAACAGGTTGATCAGCACCTGGCGCAGCCGCACGCGGTCGGCGTGGGCGTGCAGCGTGGTGTCCCCCGCGGCGGGCAGCAGCAGCACGCCGAACTCGCGGGCCTGCGTGCTCGTCATCGCCAGCGCCTCGGCGGCCACCTCGCCCACGTCCAGCGGCTCCAGCGAGACCGACAGCGCGCCCGACTCGATGCGCGAGACGTCCAGCAGGTCGTTGATCATCGCCAGCAGGTGGCGCCCGGCGCGCTCGACATGGTGGACCTGCTCGCGCTGCGGCGCGGGCAGCGGGTGGCGATCGTCCAGCTGCATGAGCTGCGTGAAACCGAGCACCGCGTTGAGCGGCGTGCGCAGCTCATGGCTCATGCGCGAGAGGAACTGGGTCTTGGCCGCGCTGGCCCGCTCGGCCGCAGCCTGCGCGGCCTCCAGCGCCTGCTGGTGGCGCATGCGCTCGCTCACGTCGCGGATGGCGCTAATGGTGAAGGACCGGGTGCCGATGCGCAGCGGGCTGAGGCTCACCTCCACCGGGAAGCGGTGGCCGTCGGCGTGCAGGCCGTGCAGCGCGCGGTGCGCGCCCATGCTGCGCCGTTGGGGGGCGGCGGCATAGCGGCCGCGGTGGGCCTGGTGCGCCTCGCGCAGCGGCGACGGCACCAAGGCCTCCACCGACTGGCCAAGCA
Source organism: Rubrivivax sp. (assembly GCA_016788525.1). Taxonomy (GTDB): domain Bacteria; phylum Pseudomonadota; class Gammaproteobacteria; order Burkholderiales; family Burkholderiaceae_C; genus Rubrivivax. Next base: position 933 of record JAEUPD010000044.1, on the reverse strand, counting down.
CGCGAGCGGCGGGCATGCCGAAGAGGCGCTCCGCCTCGTCGTTGAACAGCACGATCGAGCCGGTCTCGTTGACCACCACGATGGCATCGGGCATGGCGGCCAGCAGGTCGCGGTAGCGCTCGGCAAACAACTCGATGTCGGCGTCGCCGGGGCCCGAGGTGCTCATCGCGCGGAAGATACCGCACGGCCCCGCCACCGGGCCAGCCGGTCTGGCCGCAACGCCACAATGCGTTCATGGGATGTTCTGTCAGGCAGGCTGGCGGCATGGCCGCCGCGGCGCTGTGGGTGGCCGCGGCTGCCATGGCGCAGCCGGCCGGCGCGCCCGGTGCCGTGAACGCGCCGGCCGTCCCGTCGTCCGGCGCCAGCCCCCCGGCTGCCCGGGGCGACGCGGCAGATGCAGCCTCCCGGCAGCCACCGGCCGGCGCGCGGCCGAAGGTCGGCCTCGTGCTCGGTGGCGGCGGCGCGCGCGGCGCGGCGCATATCGGTGTGCTGGAAGTGCTCGAGCGCCTGCGCGTGCCGGTGGACTGCGTGGCCGGCACCAGCATGGGCGCGCTGGTGGCCGGCGCCTGGGCTGCGGGGTTGACGCCAGCGCAGATGCGCGAGGAGCTGGCGCGGGCCGACTGGGCCGACATGTTCCAGGACAACCCCGACTACGCCGAGCTGAACTTCCGCAACAAGCGCCTCTCCCAGCGCTACCTGCCCGGCAGCGAGGCCGGCATCCAGCGCGGCGGCGCCGTGGCGCCGCCGGGGGTGGTGTCGGCGCAGAAGATCAAACTGTTCATCAACCGGCTGGTGCGCGCCGACGCCGGCGAGCGCGAGCTGCAGCAGCTGCCGCTGCCGGTGAGCATCATCGCCACCGACATCGGCACCGGCCAGCGCGTGGTGCTGCGCGAAGGCAGCCTGACGCTGGCCATGCGCGCCAGCATGTCGGTG
>JAEUPD010000005.1 GCA_016788525.1 Rubrivivax sp. | reverse complement strand
ACAGCGCAAACCTGCGTGCTATAACCCGCCGCCCCCAAGGAGAGGCCACCCCGTTCGCGAGCGCCGCAGGATGAAAAAAGGCTTCTCCACCATCATGTCGGCGCAGTTCTTCAGCTCGCTGGCCGACAACGCGTTGTTCGTGGCCGCGGTGGAACTGCTGCGCGCCGGCGGGGCGCCGGAATGGCAGCGCGCCGCCCTGGTGCCGATGTTCGCGCTGTTCTACGTGATCCTGGCGCCCTTCGTCGGCGCGTTCGCCGACAGCATACCCAAGGGCCGGGTGATGTTCGTCTCGAACACCATCAAGATCGTCGGCTGCCTGATGATGCTGTTCGGCGTGCACCCGATGGTGGCCTATGCCATCGTGGGGCTGGGTGCGGCGGCCTATTCGCCGGCCAAGTACGGCATCCTGACCGAGCTGCTGCCGGCGTCGCAGCTGGTGAAGGCCAACGGCTGGATCGAGGGACTGACCATCGCCTCCATCATCCTGGGCGTGCTGCTCGGCGGGCAGCTGGTGGGGCAGAAGCTGGCAGCGATGCTGCTGGGCGTCGACCTGCCGGTGTTCGACACCGGCATCGACACGCCGCCGGAGGCGGCGATCGCGGTGCTGGTGTTCGTCTACGTGCTGGCGGCGGTGTTCAACCTGTACATCCCGCGCACCGAGGCGCCGCTGATCCCGTTCAGCTTCAAGATGATGGGGCTGGTGCGCGAGTTCGCCGACTGCAATTCGCGCCTGTGGCACGACCGGCTCGGGCAGATCTCGCTGGCCACCACCACGCTGTTCTGGGGTGTGGCCGGCAACCTGCGCTACATCGTGCTGGCCTGGGCGGCGGCGGCGCTGGCCTACGACACCACGCAGGCCTCGCGGCTGGTGGGCGTGGTGGCCATCGGCACCGCCGTGGGCGCGGTGGTGGCCACGGTCATGATGAAGCTCGACCGCGCGACCTCGGTCATTCCGCTGGGCATCGGCATGGGGCTGCTGGTGATCCTCATGGTGTTCATCGACAACGTGTGGGTCGCCGCCCCGTTCCTCACGATGCTCGGCGCGCTCGGCGGCTTTCTCGTGGTGCCGATGAACGCGCTGCTGCAGCACCGCGGCCACAACCTGATGGGCGCGGGGCGTTCGATCGCGGTGCAGAACTTCAACGAGCAGGCCTGCATCCTGGGCCTGGGGGCGTTCTACGCGGCGATGACCAAGTTCGGGCTGTCGGCGTTCGGCGCCATCGCCATCTTCGGCATCGTGGTGGCCGGCACGATGGAGCTCATCCGCCGCTGGCATGCCAGCAACGTGGTGCGCCACCGCGCCGAGGTGGACCACCTGCTGGCGATCGCCCGCACGGATGGTCACTGACGCGCACTGGCGTGCACCCGCTGGCATCGATGGGCACTGACGGGCGTTGATGGGCACCCAAGGCCCTGCGCCCCGCGGCGTTTCGGCGCACGCTTCAGCAGCGCTCGCCGTGCTCCCGCCGGGCACCGTGCCGCGGGCGGCGATCGCCGGGCTGCTTTTCAACGCCTTCGCGTGGGGCGTGTCGTGGTGGCCGTTCCGGGAGCTTGAAGCGCGCGGCCTGCACGCACTGTGGGCCACCGTCATCGTCTACGCCGTGGGCGTGGTGGCGCTCACGCTGTGGCGGCCGGCCGCGTGGGCGCTGCTCGCGCGCTCGCCCGCGCTGTGGGCGCTGGCGCTGGCCTCGGGCGCGACCAACGCCACGTTCAACTGGGGCGTGGCGATCGGCGACGTGGTGCGCGTGGTGCTGCTGTTCTACCTGATGCCGCTGTGGGCGGTGCTGCTGGCGCGCTTGCTGCTGGGCGAGGCGTTGACCCCACGCGCGCTGGTGCGGCTGGCGCTGGCACTGGCCGGCGCAGCGATCGTCCTGTGGCCGTCTTCACCGGCCGCCGGAGCCCATGGCGACGTGGGCAGCGCCGCGTCCTGGTTGCCGTGGCCACGTGCACTGGCCGAGTGGCTGGGCGTGGCCGGCGGCTTCGCCTTCGCGATGACCAACGTGCTGCTGCGGCGCGAGGCCGCCACCTCCGAGAGCGCCCGTGCGTTGGCGATGTTCGCCGGCGGCGTGGGGGTGGCCGGCGGGCTCGCGCTGGCCCTGTCGGGCCACGGCGCGGTGCCGTGGCCGGCGGCCGCACCCTCCGGGTGGCTGCCCGGCGTGGGCCTGCTCGCGCTGTGGTTCCTGGCGGCCAACCTGGCGCTCCAGTACGGCGCGGCGCGCGTGCGCGCCAATGTCACGGCCGTGGTGATGGTCAGCGAGGTGCTGTTCGCCAGTGTCTCCGCGGTGGCGCTCGGTGCCAGCGAGGTCACGCCGGCGCTGGCCGTGGGAGCCGTGCTGATCGTCGGCGCCGCGCTGCTGGCCGCGTGGGACCCGGACGCGGCGCGCGGGCCGGGCTGAGGACGCCGGCGCTCTGGCGCCCGATCCGCGTGCCCTGCCAAGGACGCCGGGGGGCGCCAGCCGACCACCCGGCGTCCTTGGCGCGCCACCCATCTCGAACCGGCAAGCGCCGGATTCAGGATCAGGTCAATCAGGAGGGCATGCACCCCGCGTTGGCTGCCGGCCGCACACCGAAACGCGCCAGGTACAAGGCAAGCTCCTGCTCGTCCAGCGGCTTGCCGAGAAAGCCGTCGCAGCCGGCCAGCGCGCCGCGCACCCGGTCCAGCTCGGTGTGGTGGGCGGTGACCATGACCACGTTCGCATCGGCTGCCTCGCGCTTGATGCGCTGGCACAGGCTCAGGCCGTCCAGCGCGCTGCGTTCGCCCAGCTCCATGTCCAGGAAGATGAAGTCGTAGCGCCGCTGGGCCAGCCGCTGCACCGCCGCGTCGCTGTGCAAGACGCACTCGGTGACCAGGCCGTAGGGCGCCAGCTTCTTCTCGAGGAAGCGCAGGGCGAGTTCGCTGTCGTCGACGAGCAAGGCCGTGCTGGGCACCGGCTGGCCGGCCCGGCGCGGCGCCACCGGGCGCGGCGTGGCGACCCGGGCCGCGTGCGACGGCACGTTGGCCGAGGCACGCGCAGCCGTTGCGGGCGCGACGGCCTGCGCCGGCACCGCATCGGCTGTCGGGGGAGCAACCACCGGCGAGGGGTGCGCGGAGGGAAGCGCCGGTTGAGGCGCCTGGCACGGCAGGCTGGGCGCCGGCGGCGACGGCGGCGTCTGCATCGTCGGCGCCCGGGGCCCGTCGTCGGCCACCAGGGCAGCGGCGGCTATCGACGAGATGGAAAGCGGCCGGGGGCGCTGCAGCACCATCGGCGGCGACTCGAGCGGCGGCGGTGGATCTGCTGCAGAGGCGGCAAAGTCGGGCAGAGGGAAGTCGATGGCATCCGGCGCCGCCGCGCTCAGCAACTCGGGCGGCGGCTCGGGCCGCGCCGGACGCACGGGCTGGATGACCGTGCGCCGCCTGGCCGCCTCGGAAGCGGCCACTGCGCGCCCGCCAGGCCGCGCCGCCGAGGGCTGCGACATGCGGCGCGCAGCCAGCACGTCCAGTTCCCTCAGCACCCGCATCGGGTCGATCGGCCGCGCCAGCCATGACACTGCGCCGGCGGGCGAGGCGCTGCCGACGAACACGGTTTCGGGCGTGCGCTCCACCGCCGTCACCAGCTTGACCGACGGCTCGTGATCGGCGTCGGCGACGATGAAGTCGGCCTCCGGCAGCATCTGGACCTGCTCGTAGCGCGGGTTGCGCGTGCCCGCGAGCCGGAAATACGAAGCCAGCGTGGAACGCTCGAATGAGCTGAAGCCGAGCAGGGCGATGCGGTGCAGGGTCGTCATGGTCCTGGGCGTCGGAAACGCGGTTGGGCAGGAGGGGCCGGCGCCGCAGGTTGCGTGGCAAAGATGCCGGCGCCCGAGACGCACGCCCGGGCCGGGGCCGCCTTCCGGGCATGCTGAGGCGCGGACCGCGCGGCTGTCAATCGCCACGCAGGTGGATGCGCGTGCCATCGGGCCCACAGACTGCCAGGCGAGCGGCCCGACGAGCACGCAGGTGGCGGCGCGGTGCGCCAGAGCGCCGGCGCCGCTACGATGGGGCAGCGGCGCGCCCGCGGCCCGCGGCGATGCCTGCACGCAAGGAGACCCCGATGCCCGGCACCATCTACGACTTCCAGTCCGACTCGATCGCGGGCAAACCCGCGCACTTCTCCACCCAGCGCGGCAAGGTCCTGCTGGTGGTGAACACTGCCAGCAAGTGCGGCTTTACTCCGCAGTTCAAGGGCCTGGAACAGCTGTGGCGCGACTACAGCGGGCAGGGCTTCGTCGTGGTGGGCTTCCCAAGCAACGAGTTCGGCGCGCAGGACCCGGGCAGCAACGACGAGATCTCGTCGTTTTGCGAGATGAACTACGGCGTCAGCTTCCCGATGATGGCCAAGGTTCAGGTCAACGGCGCCCAGGCGCACCCGCTGTGGCGATGGCTGCGGGCCGAGGCCCCCGGCCTGATGGGCAGCGAGGGCATCAAGTGGAACTTCACCAAGTTCCTGGTCGGCCGCGACGGCAAGGTGATCCGGCGCTACGCGCCCAACGAGTCGCCCGACGCGATGCGCAGCGACATCGAAGCGGCGCTGGCCGCGCCGGTGCCGGCCTGAAATCCGGCCGGGCGGCCAGGGCGGCCGCGCTCCCCGCGACAATGCGGGGGTTCAACTGCCCAGGCCCGCCACCCATGTTCCAGCACCTCGAGCCGTACGCCGGCGACCCGATCCTCAGCCTCAACGAGGCGTTCCAGAAGGACCCGCGCGGCGACAAGGTCAACCTGTCGATCGGCATCTACTTCGACAACGACGGGCGCATTCCCGTCCTGCAGTGCGTGCGCGATGCCGAGGCGAAGATGCTGGCCGAGGGCGGCGCAAAGCCCTACCTGCCCATCGAGGGCGCCGGCGCCATGCGCACCGCGGTGCAGCACCTGCTGTTCGGCACCGAGCACCCGGCGGTCAAGGCCGGGCGGATCACCACGCTGCAGACGGTGGGATCGAGCGGCGGCCTGAAGGTCGGCGCCGACTTCATCAAGCGCTGGCTGCCGGGCAGCGGGGTCTGGATCAGCGATCCGAGCTGGGACAACCACCGCGCCATGTTCGAAGGCTCCGGCGTGGCCGTGCAGACCTACCCGTACTACGACGCCGCCACCGGCGGCGTGCGCTTCGACGCGATGCGCGAGGCGATCGACAAGCTCCCGCCGCGCAGCGTGGTGCTGCTGCACGCCTGCTGCCACAACCCCACCGGCGTGGACCTCTCGCCCGCGCAGTGGCGCGAGCTGGTGCCGCTGCTGCGCCAGCGCGAACTGCTGCCGTACCTGGACCTCGCCTACCAGGGCTATGGCGACGGCATCGCCGAAGACGCCTACGCGGTGCGGCTGCTGGCCGACAGCGGGCTCACTTTCTTCGTGGCCAACTCGTTCTCCAAGAGCATGAGCGTGTACGGCGAACGCGCCGGCGCGCTCTCGGTGGTGTGCAGTGATGCCGCCGAGGCCGAGCTCGTGCTCGGCCAGCTGAAGGCCACCGTGCGCCGCAACTACTCCAGCCCGGCGATCCACGCCGCCGGCATCGTCAGCCGCGTGCTGGGCGAGGCCGGCCTGCGCACGGCCTGGGAGGCCGACGTGGCCGCGATGCGCGCACGCATCCTCGCCATGCGCAGCAGCCTGCACGCCACGCTCACGGCCAAGAAGCCGGGGCGCGATTTCGGCTACTTCCTCAGTCAGCGCGGCATGTTCAGCTACACCGGCCTGAGTGCCGCGCAGGTGGATCGATTGCGCGAGGAGTTCGGCGTCTACCTGATCCGCTCCGGGCGCATCTGCGTGGCCGGGCTGAATACCGGTAACGTCGAGCGCACGGCCAACGCGATGGCGGCAGTGATCGCCTGACCTGCGGCGGCCGACGCTCGCCCCCGCGGGCGCCCCAGCGGCGGGCTATCGCGTTGCGGCGGCGCCCACCAGGCCGCGCAACCAGCGGTGGGCCGGGTCGGTGTCATGGCGCAGGTGCCACAGCATGGCCACGTGGACGGCGGGCAGCGCGAGCGGCAGTTCCACCACCGCGAGTTCGTCGCGATAGCCGGTGGCCTCGATGAATGTCTCGGGCAGCACCGTGAGCAGATGGCTGCGGGAGACGACGCGCCCGGCGGTGAAGAACTGGTTGACGGTCAGCACCACGCGCCGCTGGCGGCCGATGGCCGCGAGCGCCTGGTCGACGTAGCCCAGCGCGCGGCCCGAGAAGCTCACCAGCAGGTGTGATGCGGCGCAATAGGCCTCCAGGGTCAACGCGCCGCGGCGAGCCAGCGGGTGGCCGCGGCGCATGACGCAGACATAGCGCGTTTCGTACAGCGGTCGATGCCGCAAGGTCGAGTCGGGCCCCTCGGCATTCACGGCCGGCAGCAGTTCGGGGAATGACCCCACTGCAAGGTCCATGGCGTCGGCCGCCAGCAGCCGGCGCGGGTCGCGCGTGGTCAGCGGCTGCACGTGCAGCGTGGCCAGCGACTGCTCGCGCTCGATGGCGGCGACCAGTGCCGGCACGAGCAGCGCCGCGGTCGCGTCGGCCATCGCCAGGCGCAGTTGCACGGCGTCGCGGCGGGGATCGAACTCGCCCGGCGCCAGCGTCTGGCGAAGAGATGCCAACGCCGCCCGCACCTGCGGCCACAGGGCCTCGGCGCGCGGGGTCGGCCGCACGCCGCGCGCGGTGCGTTGGACCAGCTCGTCGCCCAGCGCTTCGCGCAGCCGCTTCAGCGCGTGGCTGACCGCCGGCTGCGTCATGGCCAGCCCCGCTGCGGCGCGGGTCAGGCTGGATTCGGCCATCACGGCATCGAACACCCGCAGCAGGTTCAGGTCGAGGGTTCGGAAGTTGACAGACACAAGCCGACGGTGCGGCCGGAGGGGAGGTAGAGGCCGAAGCGATGATATTCGCCGCGTGCATGTCTTACCTGCCATCGATTCATTTGTACATCATGCGTATTAACCCTAGGATTGCAGCGCCGTGGCAAGTGAGAACAGTCCACCGCCGCGGCAGGGAACCCGCCATGACACAGATCGCCATCCAAATGCCCGCTGCCGTCGCGATGCCCCGCGGCGCCGTCTGGGCCGCCAGCTTCTTCTCCGCCCTCGCGCAAGCGATCCACACGCTGTGGACTTCACGCTCGCCCAGCGACCCCGCCCTGGCACGCGGCCGGCAGGCCGCCGAGGTGCGCCGTTACGCGAGCCAAGTCAGCCTGACCGACCCCGGCTTCGCCGCCGATCTCTTCGCGGCAGCCGACCGGTTCATCGACGCCGGCGAGCGCCGCTGAGCCAACGCCCGTCGACCCGGCGCCGCTGGTGCGCCGGGCGGCGATCACCGAGATCACCGCGATCGCCACGGGCGCCGCGGTCCGTCGTCAAGGCCCAGCCCAAGCCGCCGAGCGCTGGTTCAGATGGCCTGGGGGTCGACGTCCACCGCCCACCGAATGACCCCCCTGTGCGCGGCGCGCAGGGCATTCAACCCAGGCAGCCACTGCGACAGCGCCTTGTGCAACGCCGGGCGTGAAGTGGACTCCAGCAACATCTGAACGCGCTCGACGTCGGCCAGCCGGGCCATCGCCGGCGGCACGGGTGGGTAGGCCCGCACCTGGGGCACGGCCATGGCCGCCAGCTGCGCGGCGGCCGCCTGCAGGAAGGCCATCGCCGCGGCGGCCTCGCGTGCCTCGGCCCGCACCAGCGCCAGGTGCGTGAACGGCGGCAGGCCGGCCGCGGCACGCTCTTCGAGCTGCGCCCGGGCGAACGCCTCGTAGTCGTGGGCGGCCAGCGCCGCGTACAGCGGGTGGGCCGGCACGGTGGTCTGGATCCACATTTCGCTGCGCGAGGCCCGCGCAGCGTCGCGCCCAGCGCGCCCGGCCGCCTGCATGAGCAGCGAGAACAGCCGCTCCGGGGCCCGGAAGTCGGCGCTGAACAGCGCGCCGTCGGGATTCACCGCCGCCACCAGCGTCACTCGGCGGAAGTCGTGGCCCTTGGCCAGGATCTGCGTGCCCACAAGTATGTCGACTTCGCCGTCGTGCACGGCGGCCAGCTGGCGCACCAGCTCGCCCGCACCGCGCGTGGTGTCGGCGTCGATGCGCGCAATGCGCGCCCCTGGCAGGACGGCCCCCAGCTGCTCGACCAGCTTCTCGGTACCGCGGCCGATGGGGGAGATGTCCAGGTTGCCGCATTCCGGACAGGCGCGCGGCACCCGCTCGGCCAGGCCGCAATGGTGGCAACGCAACGTGCGGTCGAGCTTGTGGAACACGCGCCAGGCACTGCAATGCGGGCAGTCGCTCTTCCAGCCGCAGGCCGGGCAGTGCAACACCGGCGCGTAGCCGCGGCGGTTCAACAACAGCAAGCTCTGCTCGCCGCGCTCGAGGCGCTCGCGCACGGCCCCCAGCAGCGCCGGGGCGAGCGGCGCGTCGTCGGCTGCGCCCGGGGCGGCGCCCTGGGCGGAACCGGCGCGCGGCAGTTGCCGCATGTCGACCATGCGCACGCGTGGCAGTTCACCCTCGCCGATGCGGCTGCCGAGCACAAGGCGCCGGTAGCGCCCCTGCTGCACGCGCCGCCAGGTTTCCAGCGACGGCGTGGCCGAGCCCAGCAGCACCGGGATGCCCAACTGCTGCGCCCGCCAGACGGCGAGGTCGCGCGCCGAGTAGCGCGCCCCCTCCTGCTGCTTGAACGATGCATCGTGTTCCTCGTCGACGACGATCAGCGCCAGCCGCGGCATCGAGGCGAAGACCGCCAGCCGGGTGCCCAGCACGAGCTGCGCTCGGCCCAGGTGGGCGAGCAGCCAGTGGCGCAGGCGCTGCGCCGGCGTCAGCGCGCTGTGCAGGCTGGCCAGCAGGTGCTGCGGGAAGCGCTCGGCAAAGCGGGCCTCGAGCTGCGGCGTGAGGTTGATCTCGGGCACCAGCACCAACACCTGCCCGCCTTGCGCCAGTGCCCGCGCCGCCGCGTGCAGATAGACCTCGGTCTTGCCGCTGCCGGTGACGCCGTGCAGCAAGGCGGGGCGACGCGTGTCGGCGAAGAAGGCCTCGAGCGCCGCCACCTGGTTGGCGTTGAGTGCCAACGGTGGCCGCGCGGGGGCCTCGCCAAACGCAGCGGTCGCCGCGCTCGTGGCGGCCTTGACGCGGCGCGCCAGTTGCCCGTTGTCGATCTGGCGCAGCTGCGGGGGCAGCACTGCCAGCGCCAGTTCGCCCAGGCCGCGTTGGTAGTAAGACGCCGCGAAGTCGACCATCGCGCGCCAGCGGGGGTCCAGCGCCGGCATCGCGTCGAGCACCGCGCGCACCGCACGAAGATCGGCCGGCGCCACCAACTCGCCGGCCGACTCGTCCTGACCGGGGCCTGCGGAATCGGCTGGTTCCCAGACGACACCGGCGACCTCGCGGGCACCCAGCGGCACGCGAACCAGCGTGCCCGGAAGGAGTGCGTGCCCGCACGTGTAGTCCAAGGGCGCCGCGATCGAGGTGTGTCGTGGCGCTTCCACGGCCACGCGCAGGCGTGCGCCAGCCAGCCCCTCGCAAGCCGTCTCGCCCGAGGCTTCGCTCATGTAACAGCTTGCCGGCCCGGCGGCGCGAACGGAGTTCTCACCTGAGAAGAAGGCCCCAAGTTCATGATTCGCAAAGGCTTTTCCAGCTATCCACGATTTCTGTGGATAACAATGTGATCAAGCTGCGCCGAGCCCCCGCAAGTGCTTGATTCTTCGGTCGATCATGTTCCTTGCCCGGTTTGGAGGCAGGCGGCTTCTTCCTTTGAAATCAATCACTTGGTACACAACGCGTGAATTCCACGCGCAGCGGTGGCAGGCCGCCAGCCGCTCTCCCCCTAAAACACGGGCCGTGGGGATAAGTCAAGCCATGAGCGCTCACTTACCCGTCTCGCCCTGACCGCCGTGGGGTGCGTTCGCCCCGAGCGGCTTACGCGTCGTTGCGCAGGCGCCGCGAATGGCCGTGCACCGCCTCCACGAGCGCGGCCACATGCTCCGGCGGCGTGTGCTGGTGGATGCCGTGGCCGAGGTTGAAGACATGCCCACCGTGGCGCCCGTCAGGGCGTTGCGGCGGGCCGAAGCTGTCGAGCACCGCGCGCGCCTCCGCCGCGACCACCTCGGGAGGTGCAAACAGCACCGCCGGGTCGAGGTTGCCCTGCAGCGCGACGCGGTCATCGACGCGCCGCCGTGCCTGGCCGAGATCGGTGGTCCAGTCCAGGCCCACCACGTCGGCCCCGCAGTCGGCGATCTGCTCCAGCCAGCCGCCGCCGCCCTTGGTGAACACAATGCAAGGCACGCGGCGCCCCTCGGCGTGGCGCTTCAGCGCCGCCACGACCTGCCGCGTGTAGTGCAGGCTGAAGCGGCGGAAGGCTGCATCGGCGAGCACCCCGCCCCACGAATCGAACACCATCACCGCCTGGGCGCCGGCATCGATCTGCGCGTTCAGGTACACCGCGACGGCCTGCGCGTTGACCTCCAGGATGCGGTGCATCAGGTCGGGCCGCGCGTACAGCATGTTCTTGACGAGCCGGTAGTCGTCGGAACCCGCACCTTCGACCATGTAGCAAGCCAACGTCCAGGGGCTGCCCGAAAAGCCGATCAGCGGCACGCGGCCTGCGGGGCGCCCCTGGGCATCGGCGCCGACCAGCGCCTTGCGGATGCAGGCCACGGCGTCGAAGACATAGCGCAGGCGCTCCATGTCCGGCACCGCCAGCTTCGCCACGGCCGCCTCGTCGCGCACCGGGTGCGCGAAGCGCGGGCCCTCGCCCGCGGCGAACGACAGGCCCAGCCCCATCGCGTCGGGCACGGTGAGGATGTCGGAGAACAGGATTGCCGCATCCAGCGGCCAGCGCTCCAGCGGCTGCAGCGTCACCTCGGTGGCGAACTGCGGGTTCGTCGCCAGCCCCATGAAGCTGCCGGCGCGCGCGCGCGTGGCGTTGTATTCGGGCAGGTAGCGGCCGGCCTGCCGCATCAGCCACAGCGGGGTGTGCGAGGTGGGCTCGCGCAGGCAGGCACGCAGGAAGGTGTCGTTGATCAGCGCGGCGGGCTCGCTCATGCGGGCGATTATCGAGGGGCGGACTCCTCGCCCTGCGCGTCGCCGGTGGCGACGGCCACGCCCGGCGCGGCGTCATCCAAGCCCTGGCGCGCGCGCGCCAGCCAGCGCGCCAGGCGCAAGCTGCCGCCGTCGGGGTCCTGCGTGGCCTGCCACAACACCGCCTGCGGCAGCACGTGCGTGCCCGGCGCGGCCAGCGGGAGCTGCCGCGCCACCTGCACGGTCAGCCGCGCCAGCACCTCGCTGCGCAGCGGCTGCTCGCGCTCGGGCACCATCCAGCGCAGTTGCGACAGCCACCAACGCGCCAGGCGCTGCAGCCAGCCGGCTGCCGGTGCCGGCGACGCGTGCTGCGACGGCTTGACAAGCACGAGTTGCTCGAAGCCCATTGCCGCCACGGCCGCTTCGGCGTGCGAGCCGAAGCCCGCCGTCAGCGCACCCGGCAACATCGAGCCGGCGTGCGGCAGCACCACCATCAGCCTGCGCACGCCGCCCGCATGCAGCCGCCGCGCCAGGGCTGGCAACTCGGCTGGCTGCGGCATCACGAAGGCATCGTCGCGGCCGTTGCTGAAGCGCTCGCGCTCGAAGACCACCAGCGCCACCGTCGCGCCCAGCGGCCCGGGCGCGGCCCAGCGGTCCATCGCCAGCGCATGCAGGCCACGAACGGCGCTCGTCAGCGGCGCCGCCACCAGGGCCGCGACACTGGCGAACCGCCCGGCCACCAGGCACTCGGACAGCAACGCCGACCCCAATCTCCCACCGGCCCCCACCAGCAGCGCGGGCTGCGCCGGCAGAATGTCGCGCGGCCCCAGGGGCACCGCGGCGCGGGCCGCCGCATGCAACGCCTGGGCGAGTGGATCCACACCTGCCTCCGATCCGAGCCGGCCCCGTGGTGGCTTGAAGACCCATTGTGGCGCCCCATCTGGCAGTGGAACCCGGCAGGGCTGGCCGAAGGTCTCGGGCCGTGGGGCGGCTGCGGGATACGATGCCCGCGCCCACCCCGCCCCATGCCGGCGCCCCAAGGCGCCGGAAAGCTCATACGGGTCCGCAGGAGGATCACCGCCATGGACATCGCAGCATCACGCGGCCCGGCCGCACTCAGCAGCGTCTGGCGGCGCCTGGCGGCGCTCGCCCTCGCGCTGGCCGCCGCCGCGCTGGCCGGCGGCTGCGGGTACAACGACTTTCAGCGCCTGGACGAGCAGGTCAAGGCATCGTGGTCGGAGGTGCTGAACCAGTACCAGCGCCGCGCCGACCTCATTCCGAACATCGTCAACACGGTGAAGGGCGAGGCCAACTTCGAACAGGAGACGCTGACCCGAGTGATCGAGGCGCGCTCGAAGGCCACGGCGATCCAGGCCACGCCCGAGCTCATCAACAACCCCGAGGCCTTCGGAAGGTTCCAGGCCGCGCAGGGTGAGCTCTCCGGGGCACTGAGCCGCCTGCTGGTGACCGTGGAGCAGTACCCCAACCTGAAGGCCAACCAGGGCTTCCAGGATCTGCGCGTGCAGCTCGAAGGCACCGAGAACCGCATCACCGTCGCCCGCAACCGCTACATCAAGGCGGTGGCCGACTACAACGTGCTGGCGCGGCAGTTCCCCACCAACCTGACGGCGATGCTGTTCAGCTACGCCGTCAAGCCCAGCTTCACGGTGCAGAACGAGGCGCAGATCTCGGCGCCACCGACGGTGGATTTCAGCAGCAAGCCGGCCGCCCCCGCCGCATCGGCGTCGAAGTAGTCGCGTCGATGCGCGGTCGTAGGCCTTCCCCCGCGGCCGCGCCGCATTCGCTGCCCCCGTGCCGAGCGCCCTTGCCGCACTGATGCACGCGCGCGCAGCCGCATTCGCGGGCCATGGCGGCGCGAGCCTGCCGCGGCCGCGGCACAGGTGGTCGGTCGCGCTGGGAGATGCCCTGGCGCGCGGCTGGGTGCTGGCGGTGATCGCGCTCATGGGCGCCGCCGCGGCCTTCGCACAACAGCCGGTACCCGCGCTCAGCGGCCGCGTCATCGACCAGACGGGAACCCTGAGCGCCACTCAGCGCTCGGCCCTCGACAGCAAGCTCGCCGCCTTCGAGGAGCAGTCGGGTCCGCAGATCGTCGTGCTGCTGGTGGCCAGCACCGCGCCCGAGGACATCGCGGCCTATGCCCAGCGTGTCGCCGACGCCTGGAAGCTCGGTCGCCGCGAGGTGGGCGACGGCGTGCTGGTGGTGGTGGCCAAGAACGACCGCCGCGTGCGCATCGAAGTCGCCAAGGCGCTGGAAGGCGCCATCCCCGACCTGGCCGCCCGGCAGATCATCGACAACGCCCTCCGCCCGGCCTTCCGCGCTGACGACTACGCCGGCGGGCTGAATGCCGCGCTCGACCAGCTGATGGGTCGCATCCGCGGCGAGGGCCTGCCCGCCCCGGCGACCGCCACGGCGCGCGACGGCGCGTTGCCAGGCTTTCAGCTCGAAGAGATCGCGATGTTCCTGTTCGTCGCGGTGCCGGTGATCGCCACGGTGCTGACGCGTCTGTTTGGGCGCAAGCTCGGCTCGCTGCTCGCCGCGGGCGGTGCCGGGTACGCGGCGTGGTGGTTCACCGCCAGCCAGCTGATCGCCGTGGGCGTGGGCGTGGCGGCACTGGTGCTGGTGGGCATCATCGGTTTCGGCGCCGCAACGGGCCGCGCCGCGCGGCGCAGCGGCCGCGGCAGGCCGCACGTGGGGGGCTGGGACGGCGGCAGCTGGGGCGGTGGCAGCTGGGGTGGCGGGGGTAGCGACGGTGGTGGTTTCTCCTCCGGCGGCGGCGGCGACTTCGGTGGCGGCGGCGCCTCCGGCGACTGGTAGCGAAGCGGCAACCGGACCGTGTCATGGCAAGCGAGCAAGAGCCGATGAGCAGCGCACCCGCACCCGAAGCCTTGCCCCCGGCACCCGCGCGGCGCCAGGGCAGCCGCCTCGTGCGCATCCTTCGCCACCGCTGGTACGACGAGCGCGACGCCGCCCGCGCCATCGACGCGGCCGCGCTGCGCCGCCTGGAGCAGCAGGTGGCCGCCAGCGAGCGCAGGCACAGCGGCGAGATCCGCGTCAGCGTCGAGGCCGGGCTGCCGCTGTCGTACCTGTGGCGCGGCGCTTCGGCCCGCGAGCGCGCGGTGGCGCTGTTCGGCAAGCTGCGGGTGTGGGACACCGAGCACAACAACGGCGTGCTCATCTACCTGCTGCTGGCCGAGCATGCCATCGAGATCGTCGCCGACCGCGGACTGGCACGCCTCGTGCCGCAGGCGCACTGGGACCGGGTGCTCGCCGGCATGCGCGAGGCCTTTCGTGCCGGGCGCTTCGCCGCCGGCCTCGAGGGCGCGGTGCAGGCGGTGGACGCGATGCTCGCCTCGCACTTCCCGGTCGTCGAGGGTGCGCACAACCCCAACGAACTGCCCGACACACCCGACATTCGTTGAGGCCTGCTCCGGCCGGGGCCGGGGCCGGCGCGGCCGCGCAGGGGCGGGTGGCCGCCGCCCCGGCAGCGGCGGCGGGTGTCCCCCGCGCGTTCAGATCGGCCGCAGCCCGCTCTTCCTGCCGAAGCTCTCTTCGAGCAGCGGCCCCTGCAGCGGCGGATAGTCCACCGCGGCCTCGGGCACATCGAGGTCCGGAATCGATTTCAGCAGGTGCTTGATCAACGCCAGCCGGCCGCGCCGCTGATCGTTGAAGTCCACCAGCACCCAGGGCGCGTGTTTCGTGTGCGTGGCCCGCAGCATCGCTTCGCGGGCTGCGGTGTACTCGGCGTACTTCTCGCGCGCCTTCAGGTCGATGGGGCTCAACTTCCAGCGCTTGAGCGGGTCGGCACGCCGCTCGGCAAACCGCTCCTCCTGCTGCGCCTGGTCGACCGTGAGCCAGTACTTGAACAGCAGGATGCCGTCGTCCACCAGCATCCGCTCGAACACCGGGGCCTGCTTCAGGAAGGTCCGTGCGTCCTTCTCGGTGCAAAAGCCCATCACCCGCTCGACGCCGGCGCGGTTGTACCAACTGCGGTCGAACAGGGCGACTTCGCCGGCGGCCGGCAGGTGCGCGACATAGCGCTGGAAGTACCACTGCGTCTTTTCGCGCTCGGTGGGTTTGGGCAGGGCCACGACGTGGCACTGGCGCGGGTTCAGGGTGTCGGCGATGGCGCTGATGACGCCGCCCTTGCCCGCGGTGTCGCGGCCCTCGATCACCACCAGCAGCCGCTTGCCGGCGTGTTGCAGCCAGCGCGCCAGGCGGGTGAGTTCCAGCTCCAGTGGCGCCAGGCGCTCGTAGTACTCGGCCTTGCCGAGCTTCCCCGGCGACTTGCCCTGCTTGGCTTCCTTCTTCGATTGGCCCATCCACAGCTCCTCGCACGGGGCGCCCACCGCACGCCGCCCCATGCCGCATGCGTGCCGCGCATGGCGGGATGCTACGTAGAAGCGCGGGGGCGCAGGCCAAAAACCCACTCCTATACTGCCGCGCGACTTGTGCGGCGTGGCATTCCGGAGTCGTGGCGCCTGCCTGTAGGTCCCTTTTGCACGTCTTCCGTCTTCAGGAGCATTCACCGATGTCTCGCAAACTCCCCTTCACGCTTGCGGCCGTGGCCGCCACGCTGAGCCTTGTGGCCACGCCCGCGCTGGCTGGCAAGGACCTCGATGCCATCAAGGCCCGCGGCGCGCTGGTCTGCGGCGTCAACACCGGCCTGGCGGGCTTCTCCGCCGCGGACAGCCAGGGCAAGTGGACGGGCCTGGATGTCGACTACTGCCGCGCGCTGGCCGCGGCCATCCTCGGCGACGGCAACAAGGTGCGCTATTCGCCGCTCACCGCGCAGCAACGCTTCACCGCGCTGCAGTCGGGCGAGGTCGACGTGCTGTCGCGAAACACCACCTGGACGCTGACGCGCGACGCGTCGCTGGGCATGCACTTCGTGGGCGTCACGTTCTACGACGGCCAGGGCTTCATGGTGCCCAAGAAGCTCAACGTCAAGAGCGCCAAGGCCATCAAGGGCGCCACGGTGTGCGTGCAGTCGGGCACCACCACGGAGCTGAACCTTACCGATTTCTCGCGCGCCAACAACCTCGGCCTCAAGCCCGTGGTGTTCGAGAAGCAGGAGGCGGCCACCGGCGCCTACTTCAGCGGCCGGTGCCAGCTGTTCACCACCGACGCCTCCGGCCTGGCCTCGGTGCGCAGCAAGGAAGCGCAGAAACCCGAAGACCACGTCATCCTGCCCGAGCTCATCTCCAAGGAACCGCTGGGCCCGTCGGTGCGCCGCGGCGACGACGAGTACTTCGCCATCGCCAAGTGGGTGCTCAATGCGCTGCTCGAAGCCGAGGAGCACGGCATCACGCAGGGCAACATCGATGAGATGAAGAAGGACAGCAAGAACCCCGGCGTCATGCGCCTGCTCGGCTCGGGCTCCGAAGACACCGGCAAGGTGCTTGGCCTGGACAAGGAATGGGCCTACCGCGCCATCAAGACGGTGGGGAACTATGGCGAGATCTTCGAGCGCCACGTCGGCCCGAAGACGGCCATCAATCTGCCGCGCGGCACCAACAACCTGTGGAACAAGGGCGGCCTGATGTACGCGCCGCCGGTTCGGTGAGCGCCAGTGCGTTGAGTTCGCTCACGCACCCTCAGTAGCCGACCAGCGGGCCGCATGCACGGCCCGCTTTGTTTCCGGGGTGGCAGAGCCACCCCGGGCCGACAAGGAGCGCAAGCCGTGGATGCCCGTGCCCCAGCCAAGCGCCGCGCCTGGAGCTGGCGCAGCCGTGCCGCACGCGGCCTGGTCTACCAGGTCGTGGCGCTGGCCCTCATCGCTGCAGGCGTGTGGTTCCTCGCGTTCAACACGCAGCGCAACATGGAGGTGCGCGGCATCCAGAGCGGCTTCGACTTCCTTGGCCAGGCCGCCGGCTTCGACATTGGCGAAACGCTGGTGGCTTACGACCCGAGCCAGAGCTATGGACGCGCCATCGTCATCGGCGTGCTCAACACGCTGCGCGTGGCGGTGGTGGGTGTCATCCTCACCACCATGCTCGGCGTGCTGGTGGGTGTGGGGCGCTTCTCCCGCAACGCGCTGGTGCGCGGGCTGTGCTACGGCTACGTGGAGCTGTTCCGCAACGTGCCGATCCTGCTGCAGCTATTGATGTGGTACCTGTTCTTCGTCGAGGTGCTGCCGCAGCCGAACGAGGCCTGGAAGCTCGCCGACCTGTTCTTCCTCAGCAAGGGCGGCTTGTCGTTCCCGGTGCCGGTGTGGGGCACCGGGCAGGGGCTGGCCGCGGTGGGCGCGGTGCTCGGCCTGGGGGTGGGCTGGTGGTGGCGGCGGCGCGTGCACCGGCACTTCGAGCTCACGGGCCAGGATGGCAACCGCTGGGCGGTGCCGGTGGCGGCGTTCTTCGGCCTGGCCTTCGTCGGCTGGCTCGCCGGTGGCGCGCCGACGGCGTGGAACGTGCCCGAGCAGCAGGCCTTTCAGGTGGATGGCGGCGCGGCGGTGACGCCGGAGTTCATGGCCGTGCTGGTGGGGCTGGTGATGTACACGGCGGCCTTCGTCGCCGAGGTGGTGCGCGGCGGCATCCAGTCGGTGAGCCACGGGCAGACCGAAGCCTCGGGTGCGCTCGGCCTGTCGCGCGGGCAGACGATGAAGCTCGTCATCCTGCCGCAGGCGATGCGCGTGATCATCCCGCCGCTGACCAACCAGTACCTCAACCTCACGAAGAACAGCTCGCTGGCGGTGGCCATCGGCTACCCCGATGTGGTCTCCATCGCCAACACCACGCTGAACCAGAGCGGCCGCGCGGTGGAGTGCATCGCGATCATCATGCTCGTGTACCTGACGACCTCGCTGTCGACCTCGGCGCTGATGAACGCCTACAACAAGCGCGTGGCGATCAAGGAGCGGTGAGATGGCCGACGCTGCAAGCTCCGCTTCCTCCGTGACCGATACGTTCAAGCCCATCGCTGCGCGGCCGGCACCGGTGCGTACCGAAGGATTCGTGCCATGGGTCAAGCGCAACCTGCTCGCGGACTGGAAGAGCGCGCTCACCACCGTGGTGCTGGTCGGACTGGCGCTGTATGTCATTCCCGGCGTGGCGCACTGGGGCATCGTGCAGGCAGTGTTCGGCTCCGATGCCAATGCCTGCCAGGCCGCGCGCGGCAGCGGCGCCTGCTGGGGCGTGGTGACCGAGAAATGGCGCGTCATCATCTTCGGCCGCTATCCCTTCGAGCAGCAGTGGCGGCCCGAGCTGGCCACTGTGCTGATGGTGGCCGCGCTCGTGCTCAGTTGCATCCGCTGGTTCTGGAAGCCGTGGCTGGCGGCCATGTGGGTGGTCGTGCTGGCCGTCTTCTTCCTGCTGATGGGTGGCGGCATGTTCGGCCTGACGCCCGTGCGCACCGACCTGTGGGGCGGCCTGCCGCTGACGGTGATGCTGGCGACGTTGTCGATCTTCCTCGCCTTCCCGTTGGCGGTGCTGGTGGCGCTGGGCCGGCGCAGCAACCTGCCGGCCATCCGCACGGTGTGCGTGATCTACATCGAGCTCATCCGTGGCGTGCCGCTGATCAGCGTGCTGTTCATGGCCTCGTTCATGTTCCCGCTGTTCATGCCGCAGGGTGTGACCATCGACGTCCTGGTGCGCGTGCTGGTGGGCATCACCCTCTTCGCGGCGGCATACATGGCCGAGATCGTGCGGGGCGGCCTGCAGGCCATCCCGAAGGGCCAGCTCGAGGCGGCCGATACGCTGGGCCTGAGCTACTGGCAGACGCAGCGCAAGATCGTGCTGCCGCAGGCACTGGCGATGGTGGTGCCGAGCATGATGAACAACTTCATCAGCATCTTCAAGGACACCTCGCTGGTCACCATCGTCTCGCTGTACGAGCTGACCGGCGCGCACGGCCTGGCGCTGAACTCCGATGTCGACTGGCGGCCATTCAAGCTCGAGGCGTACTTCTTCATCACCGCGATCTACTTCGCCTTCTGCTTCGCGATGAGCCGCTACAGCCTGTGGGTGGAAAAGCAGGTGGCGGTCTCCAAGACGCGCTGAACGCGCCGCGCCGCACTCCGCAGACACTCGCGCCCTGCGCCTCCGCACGAAAGCCGCCCATGAGCGAACCGATCATCGCCTTCGAGAAAGTCAACAAGTGGTACGGCAACAACTTCCACGTGTTGCGCGACATCGATCTCCGCGTCGCCAAGGGTGAGCGCATCGTCATCTGCGGCCCGTCGGGCTCGGGCAAGAGCACGCTGATCCGCTGCGTCAACGCGCTCGAGGAGTACCAGGAAGGCCGCATCACGGTGGACGGCACGCCGCTGACCGACGACGTAAAGGCCATCGAGGCGGTGCGCAGGCAGGTGGGCATGGTGTTCCAGCAGTTCAACCTGTTCCCGCACCTCACCGTGCTGGAGAACCTGACGCTGGCGCCGATGTGGGTGGGCCACGTGCCCAAGGCCGAGGCCGAGGAGCGCGCGATGCAGCAGCTCAACCGCGTGCGCATCGCCGAGCAAGCACGCAAGTACCCGCTGCAGCTCTCGGGCGGCCAGCAGCAGCGCGTGGCCATCGCACGCGCGCTGTGCCTCACGCCCAAGATCATGCTGTTCGACGAGCCGACCTCCGCGCTCGACCCCGAGATGATCAAGGAGGTGCTCGACGTGATGACCGAGCTCGCCGGGCAGGGCATGACGATGCTGTGCGTGACGCACGAGATGGGCTTCGCCAAGGCGGTGGCCGACCGCGTGATCTTCATGGACCAGGGGCAGATCGTCGAGGAGAACACGCCACACGAGTTCTTCAACAATCCGAGGAGCGACCGCACCAAGGACTTCCTGTCGAAGATCCTCGGGCATTGAGGTCCTCCAGGCCCACCGGACCGGCCCGCCGATGAGCGCCGCAGCGGCCGCGCCAAGGCGCGCCGACTGGGACACCGCCGGCGACGCCATCGCGCGGCCGCACGGCAATACCTACTGGCTGCTGCCCGGGCGCGTGCTGGCCGGCGAGCACCCTGCGGCCGGCGGTGCGCTGATGCTGCCGCTGCGGCTGCAAGGCCTGCAGGCGGCGGGCATGACCCGCTGCATCGACCTCACGGGCGACCGCGACCCCGTGCCGCCTTACCAGCCCTTGCCGGTGGGCGGGCGCGCGGCCCGACGCGAGGTGTTCGCGATCGCCGACTTCGGGGTGCCAAGCGCGCAGGAAATGCGGCGCGTGCTCGACACCATCGCCCAGGCGCTGGACGATGGCGAGTCCGTCTACCTGCACTGTCGCGCCGGCATCGGTCGCACCGGCACGGTGGCCGGCTGCCTGCTGGTCGAGCAGGGCTTCAACGGCGACGAGGCGTTAGCGATCGTGCAGCGCAAGTACAACGTGATGATCAAGAGCGCGCTGGCGCGCCATTCGCCGGAGACAGGCGAGCAGCGCTCCTTCATCGCGCGCTGGCGCGCCGGCGCCGGCGCGAGCTGAGGAGCCCCACACGCCGCGCAGCCCACGGCCCGCGGCCCGCGGGTGCAGCTCACTCTAGCGCGGGCCGCCCTTCGCGCCGAACCAGCTGCGAAGCTTCTGCCGCAACGAGCCCGCGGTGCTTTGGGGTTGCCCCTGGGACTGCACGCCCGCGGCCGGACCTTCGGTGTGCGGAGCCACGGCCGCGCCAGGCGCCTGCCCGCCTTGCACGAGCAAGGTCAGCGTCGATTCCGGCCCTGTGGCGCTGCTGAGCCGGCCAGCGCCGGCTCCACCCGCAAGCGGTGCGGGCACCGTGCGCGCCGCCGCCGCGAAGTTGCGTGCGAACAGCGAAAGCACCGCGTCGCTGGCCGGCCCGAGCACGCGCGGGCCGAGCTGGCCCAACGCACCGGTGACCTCCAGCGTGGCATTGCCGACGAGCCGGCATTCATCGGGGAAACCTGCCGATTCGATGCGCGCGCGCACGTCCATGGTCGCGCGCGTGCCGTCGTCGGCCACCCCTTCGCCGACCCACCGGGCTTCGCGCCGCGAGTCGCTGCTGTCGGCCAGCTCCACGGTGCCGTGCAGCACGGCCCTTGCCGGCCCGACCTCGCATTCCAGCGTGCCGCGACAGCGGCGGGGGTCGAGCACTTCGTCGATGCGCGCGCCGGGCATGCAGGCGCCTACCGAACGCAGGTCGAACAGCACCGCCCACGCCTGCTCGGGCGTCACGGGCAGCGCAAAGCGCTTCTCGACAGTGAGTTGCATGGCAGCTCGGTCAGGCATCCCTTGCCGGCGGCCTCCGGGGCCCTACTTCTTGCGCAGTTTCTGGATCGCCGCGATCTGCGCGGCCATCGCCGCGAACTCGCTTTGCGCCTTGGCCAGGTCGATGTCGCTCTTGGCATTGCGCATCGCCTCTTCGGCCATCTTCTTGGCTTCGCTCGCCTTGGCCTCGTCGAGGTCATGGCCACGGATGGCCGTATCGGCAAGCACGGTGACGCAGTTCGGCTGGACCTCGAGGATGCCGCCGGCGACGAACACGAACTCCTCCTCGCCGTTGTCGGCGCGCTCGATGCGCACCGCACCCGGCCGGATGCGCGTGATGAGGGGCGTATGCCGCGGCAGGATGCCGAGCTCGCCGTTTTCGCCCGGCAGCGCGACGAACTTGGCCTCGCCGCTGAAGATGCTCTCTTCGGCACTGACGACGTCGACGTGGATGGTGGCCATCTCAGGACTCCAGCGCGCCTGCCGGCGCGCGCACAAGACTCAGCCCGGTGGCCGCCGCGGAACCGGCTCGGCCGGGCCGCTGGCGGCGCCCCCCGGGGGGAGGCGCCGAAAACGCTTCGGGGGGGGCCATCAGTTGACCTATCAGTTGACCTATCAGTTGACCTTCTTGGCCTTCTCGAACACGTCGTCGATGGTGCCGACCATGTAGAAGGCCTGCTCGGGCAGGTGGTCGCACTCGCCGCCGACGATCATCTTGAAGCCGCGGATCGTTTCCTTCAACGGCACGTACTTGCCCGGGCTGCCGGTGAACACCTCGGCCACATGGAACGGCTGGGAGAGGAAGCGCTGGATCTTGCGCGCGCGCGCAACGGCCAGCTTGTCTTCTGGGCTGAGCTCATCCATGCCGAGAATGGCGATGATGTCGCGCAGTTCCTTGTAGCGCTGCAGCACGGCCTGCACCGAACGCGTGGTGGAGTAGTGCTCTTCGCCCACCACGTTGGGGTCGACCTGACGGCTGGTGCTGTCCAGCGGATCCACCGCAGGGTAGATGCCCAGCGCCGCGATGTCGCGGCTGAGCACCACGGTGGCGTCCAGGTGCGCGAAGGTGGTGGCCGGGCTCGGGTCGGTCAGGTCGTCGGCGGGCACGTACACCGCCTGGATGGAGGTGATCGAGCCGACCTTGGTGGAGGTGATGCGCTCCTGCAGGCGGCCCATCTCCTCGGCCAGCGTCGGCTGGTAGCCCACCGCCGAAGGCATGCGGCCCAGCAGCGCGCTCACCTCGGTGCCGGCCAGCGTGTAGCGGTAGATGTTGTCCACGAAGAACAGCACGTCGCGGCCCTCGTCGCGGAAGCTCTCGGCGATGGTCAGGCCCGTGAGGCCCACGCGCAGCCGGTTGCCCGGCGGCTCGTTCATCTGGCCGTAGACCATCGCCACCTTGCTCTGGCTCAGGTCCTCCTGCACCACGACCTTGGAGTCCGACATCTCATGGTAGAAGTCGTTGCCCTCGCGCGTGCGCTCGCCCACGCCAGCAAACACCGACAGGCCGCTGTGCGCCTTGGCGATGTTGTTGATGAGCTCCATCATGTTCACGGTCTTGCCGACGCCGGCACCGCCGAACAGGCCCACCTTGCCGCCCTTGGCGAACGGGCAGATGAGGTCGATCACCTTGATGCCGGTCTCCAGCAGCTCGGTGGAGGGGCTCAGCTCGTCGTAGGCCGGCGCCTTGCGGTGGATGCTGGCGGTGAGCTCGTGGCTGACAGGGCCGCGCTCGTCGATCGGGTTGCCGAGCACGTCCATGATGCGGCCGAGCGTGGCCTTGCCCACGGGCACGGTGATCGGTGCGCCGGTGTTCTTCACCATCATGCCGCGGCGCAGGCCCTCGGAGCTGCCCAGCGCGATGGTGCGCACGATGCCGTCGCCCAGCTGCTGCTGCACTTCGAGCGTCAGCGCGCTGCCGTCCATCTTCAACGCGTCGTAGACGCGCGGCATCTGGGTACGCTCGAACTCGACGTCGACCACGGCGCCGATGCACTGGACGATCTTGCCCTGCGCCTGTTGATTCGCTTGCATTTGTCGTTCCTCTGAATGGCCAAGACTAGACGGCAGCAGCGCCGCCGACGATCTCCGAAAGTTCCTTCGTGATCGCCGCCTGGCGCGTCTTGTTGTAGATGAGCTTGAGCTCGTTGATCAGGTTGCCCGCGTTGTCGGTGGCGGCCTTCATGGCCACCATGCGCGCGCTTTGCTCGCTGGCCATGTTCTCGGCCACGGCCTGGAACACCAGCGCCTCGATGTAGCGCGTGAGCAGCTCGTCGATGACGGTGGGCGCGTCGGGCTCGTAGATGTAGTCCCAGCCGTACTGGCTCTTCTCGGCGTCGCTCTGCGCCAGCCGCTCGGCGCCCAGCGGCAGCAGCGCCTCCACCAGCGGCTCCTGCTTCATCGTGTTGATGAACTTCGTGTAGCACAGGTACACCGCGTCGAGCTTGCCGGCGACGAAGGCATCGAGCATCACCTTCACCGGGCCGATGAGCTTCTCGAGCTGCGGCGCGTCGCCCAGCTGCACGGCGTGGCTGACCACGCTGGCGCCGATGCGGTTCAGGAAACCGAAGCCCTTGTTGCCGATGGCCACGGTGGTGATGCTGCCGCCGCCGGCCTGCACCTCGCGCATCTTGTTGGTCAGCGCGCGCAGCAGGTTGGTGTTCAGGCCGCCGCACAGGCCCTTGTCGGTGGTGACGACGATGAAGCCCACGTTCTTCGCCGTGGCGGCCACCCGCATGTACGGGCTCTTGTACTCGGGGTTGGCCTGCGACAGGTTGGCCGTGATGTTGCGCACCTTGTCCGCGTACGGCCGCGCGTGGCGCATGCGCTCCTGCGCCTTGCGCATCTTGCTTGCAGCGACCATCTCCATGGCCTTGGTGATCTTCTTGGTGTTCTCCACCGACTTGATCTTGCTGCGGATTTCCTTGCCGACCGCCATGGTCCAGCTCCTTTACGGAAGGGTCGTGGCAGCGTTCAGGCGAAGGACTTCTTGAAGGCCTCGATGGCCGCAACCAGCTCCGCCTCGGCGTCGATGCAGGTCTTCTTGAAGGCCTTCTTGTCGTCGCTGTCGTCGGCCTTGGCCGGCTTGTTGTCCCACTTCGCGCCGTGCTTCTCGATCGTGCCCAGCAGCGCGGCGTGGCTGCTCTTCAGGTGCTGGTGCAGTCCGTGCTCGAAGGCCAGCGCCTTCTTCACGTCGATGTCGTCGAGGTAGCCCTTGTTCACCGCGAACAGCGACGCGCCCATCAGGCTGATCGGCAGCGGGCTGTACTGCGTCTGCTTGAGCATCTCGGTGACACGCGCGCCGCGGTCGAGCTGCTTCTTGGTGGCCGCGTCGAGGTCGGAGGCGAACTGCGCGAACGCGGCCAGCTCACGGTACTGCGCCAGGTCGGTACGGATGCCGCCCGACAGGCCCTTGATCCAGTTGGTCTGCGCGGCGCTGCCGACGCGGCTGACCGAAATGCCGGCGTTGATGGCCGGGCGGATGCCGGCGTTGAACAGGTTGGTCTCGAGGAAGATCTGGCCGTCGGTGATGGAGATGACGTTGGTCGGCACGAACGCCGACACGTCGCCGGCCTGCGTCTCGATGACGGGCAGCGCGGTCAGCGAACCGGTCTTGCCCTTCACCGCGCCCTTGGTGAAGGCCTCGACGTACTCGGCATTCACCCGCGCGGCACGCTCCAGCAGCCGGCTGTGGAGATAGAACACGTCGCCGGGGAACGCCTCGCGGCCGGGCGGCCGGCGCAGCAGCAGGCTCACCTGGCGGTATGCGACGGCCTGCTTGGACAGGTCGTCATAGATGATCAGTGCGTCCTGCCCGCGGTCGCGGAAGTACTCGCCCATCGTGCAGCCCGAGTAGGCCGACACGTACTGCATCGCCGCCGACTCCGAGGCGCTGGCGGCGACGACGATGGTGTAGTCCATCGCCCCGGCCTGTTCCAGCGCACGCACCACGTTCTTGATCGAGCTGGCCTTCTGCCCGATCGCGACGTAGACGCAGGTCATGTCCTGACCCTTCTGGTTGATGATGGTGTCGATCGCCACGGCCGTCTTGCCGGTCTGGCGGTCGCCGATGATCAGCTCGCGCTGGCCGCGGCCCACGGGCACCATCGAGTCCAGGCACTTCAGGCCGGTCTGCACCGGCTGGCTGACGCTCTGGCGCGCGATCACCCCCGGCGCCACCTTCTCGATGACGTCGGTCATCTTGGCGTTGATCGGCCCCTTGCCGTCGATCGGCTGGCCGAGTGCATTGACGACGCGGCCGATCAGCTCCGGGCCCACCGGCACCGACAGGATGTTGCCGGTGCACTTGACCGTGTCGCCCTCGGAGATGTGCTCGTACTCGCCCAGGATCACCGCGCCGACCGAGTCGCGCTCGAGGTTCAGCGCCAGGCCGAAGGTCGGCTGGCCGCTCTTGGTGGGCGGGAACTCCAGCATCTCGCCGGCCATCACGTCGCTCAGGCCGTGGACGCGGCAGATGCCGTCGGTGACCGAGACCACCGTGCCCTGGTTCTTGATGTCGGCGCTGGCCTCGAGCCCCTCGATGCGGCTCTTGATCAGTTCGGAAATTTCAGCGGGGTTGAGGTTCATCTCGATCTCTCCACGGGAGAGGCACCGCTCGCACGGCGACCCTCGGAATTGGTTTACGCCGTCAGGGCGACCTTCATCTGTTCGAGCCGGGCCTTGACCGAGGTGTCGAGCACCTCGTCGCCCACGGTGACGCGGATGCCGCCGATCAGCTCGGCCTTGACCAGGACGCGCACGTTGAGCTTGCGCCTGAAGCGCTTCTCCAGCGTGGCGGCCACCTCGGCGAGCTGCGCCCCCTCGATCGGGAAGGCGCTCTCGACGAGTGCATCGGACACGCCGCTTTGGGCGTTGACGAGCCTGGCGAACTGGCTGGCGATCTCGGGCAGCGCGGCCAGGCGGCCGTTGTCCAGCACGGTGCGCAGCAGGTTGCCGACCTTGGCGTCGAGGCTCACACCTTTCTGCAGCGCAACGCCGGCCACGAGGTCGAACACCTGCGTCGCGGCCACCTTCGGGTTGTCGGCGAACTGGCGCAGTCCGGCATCGCCGGCCAGTGCGGACAGTGTGGCGAGCTGGTCCTTGAGCTTGGCGCCTTCGCTGCCAGCGGCCTTGAACAGGGCCTCGGCGTAGGGGCGGGCGATGGTGGCGATTTCAGCCATGGCTTGTCTTCTCGCCTCGCGCCTCAGAGCTCGGCCTTCAGGCGGCCCAGCAGCTCGGCGTGCACGCCGGCGTTGACCTCGCGCTTCAAGATCTGCTCGGCGCCCTTCACGGCCAGGCCGGCGACCTGCTCGCGCAGGGTTTCGCGGGCCTTCACGGCTTCCTGCGCCGCCTCGGCCTTGGCCGCCTCGATGATCTTCTGCGCCTCGGTGCTGGCGCGGCCCTTGGCCTCTTCGACCATCTGCTGCGCCAGGCGCTCGGCGTCAGCCAGGCGCTTGGCGGCGTCGTCGCGCGCCGCGGCCAGCTGCTGTTCGACGCGCTTGTTCGCGGCGGCGAGGTCGGCCTTGGCCTTGTCGGCGGCGGACAGGCCGTCGGCGATCTTCCTGGCGCGCTCGTCCAGCGCCGAGGTGATCGGCGGCCAGATGAAGCGCATCGTGAACCAGACCAGAAGACCGAAGACGATCATCTGGACGATGAGGGTGGCATTGATGCTCATGTCAACTCACCTTCGCGCGGAGGGCGCGCTCCGGTTGTCCTCGTCATGGGGTGAAACCGGGCGGCCGCCCACCAGGGCGCCACCCGGCCGATCGGCCGCGAAGAAGTTACTTCGGCAGGTTGGCGATCTGGCCCAGGAACGGGTTGGCCGTGGCGAACCACAGCGCAATGCCGGTGCCGATGATGAAGGCCGCATCGATCAGGCCGGCCAGCAGGAACATCTTGGTCTGCAGTTCGCCCATCAGCTCGGGCTGGCGCGCGGCGCTTTCGAGGTACTTGCTGCCCATGATGCCGATGCCGATGCAGGCCCCGATGGCGCCCAGACCGATGATCAGGCCGGCGGCGAGGGCAACAAAGCTGATGACTTCCATTTCTTGCTCCTGATAGGGAAGGTTTTCGAGGGAAAGGGGGAACTGCGAGGCAGCAGGGAACTCAGTGCGCGAACGCCGCCTCAGTGGGCGTCGTGCGCCTGACCGACGTAGACCAGCGTGAGCATCATGAACACGAAGGCCTGCAAGGTGATGACCAGGATGTGGAACACCGCCCACACCCAGCCGGCCACCACGTGCATGGCGGCGAGCGCCAGCCCGGTGACCGACAGCGTGAACGCGCCGCCCAGCAGCGCGATGAGCATGAAGATGAGTTCGCCAGCGTACATGTTGCCGAACAACCGCATGCCGTGCGAGACGGTCTTGGCGACGAACTCGATCAGCTGCATCGCCAGGTTGAACGGCGCCAGGTACCACTTGGCGCCGAACGGCGCCGACAGCAGCTCATGCACCCAGCCGCCGGCACCCTTGATCTTCACGTTGTAGACCAGGCAGACGAGCAGCACCGACAGCGACAGCGCCATCGTCACCGAGAGGTCGGCGGTGGGCACCACGCGCATGTAGTCGGCGCCCTTGGGGGCCACGCCGTGCCAGATCGACGGCAGCAGATCCACCGGCAGCAGGTCCATCGCGTTCATCAGGAAGATCCAGATGAACACCGTCAGCGCCAGCGGCGCCACGAGCTTGCGGCTTTG
>JAEUPD010000256.1 GCA_016788525.1 Rubrivivax sp. | reverse complement strand
CCAGCGCAGCGCCGAGAACGCGCGCCAGATCAGCGACATCATCGGCCGCTCGCGCGAGGACATCGAGCTCGGCTCGGCGCTGGCCGACAACACCGGCGCCGACCTGAAGAGCACCGACGGGCTGGTGCTGCGCGTGCACGAAGCCATGCGCGAGGTGGTGCAGCTCACGCGCCAGGGGCAGCAGCGTTCGCAGGAGATCCTCGACGAGGTCAACAGCCTGAGCCAGTTGACCGAGGCCAACGGCACGCTGGTGCACCAGATCGCCTCCGCGTCGCAGTCGCTTTCGCAGCAGGGCACCGAGCTGAGCGGGCGGGTCGAGGGATTCAAGCTCACCTGAGGGCCCCGCGGCCCGGTGCCCTGGGGGCCGGGCCTGCGCGATGGGCCGGCGGTCAGCGCCCGGGCGCTTCGGTCTGATAGCCTCGCCTGATGACGTCGTTCCAGACCGCCTTGCGCGGCGTGCGCGCCGCCATCGTCGACCTCGACGGCACGCTCGTCGACACGGTGGGCGATTTCGAGGCGGCGCTGGGCGCCATGCTGGCCGAGCTCGGCCGGCCGGCCGTCCCGCGCGAGTTCATCGGCCGCACGGTGGGCAAGGGCTCCGAGCACCTGATCGCGCGCACGTTGGTCGAGGTGGGTGCGCCACCGACGCTGTTCGAGCACGCCTTCGGGCTGTACCAGCAGCACTACCTGCGCATCAATGGCCGGCACTCGGCGGTCTTCGATGGCGCGCGCGAAGGGCTGGCCGGGCTGCGCGCGCGCGGCTGGCCGCTCGTGTGCCTGACCAACAAGCCCGGCGCGCTGGCCGCCCTGCTGCTCGAGGCCAAGGGCCTGCGGCCGTATTTCGCGCATGTGTTCGGTGGGGATGCCTTTGCACGCAAGAAACCCGACCCGCTGCCGCTGGTGCAGGCCTGCCGGGCGCTTGGCACCGAGCCGCGCCAGACGCTGATGGTGGGCGACTCGAGCAATGACGCGGCCGCGGCGCGCGCCGCCGGTTGCCCGGTGGTGCTGCTCAGCCATGGCTACAACCACGGCGAGCCGGTGGAAGCGGCCGGCGCCGACGCGGTGCTCGACCGGCTGGACGAGCTGCTGCCGTTGCTGGAGGCCGCCGCGAGGTAGTGCGTGGCGAGGTAGTGCGTGGCGAGGTGGTGTGCCGCGAGGTGGTGTGCCGCGAGGTGGTGCGCCGCGGTGCCGCTTGCCGCGCAGCGGGGTGGGCGGGGCGGACCGAACGGGAAGCGCAGCGGCTGCCGGGGCTGCTGCTAACATCGCGCCCGATGTGCACCCTGGCCACTCGCGCTGCCGCCGTCGCCGCCTTCTCTGCGGCGCGGGGAGCCTGGCCCTGGCGTCGCTGGCCCTGCTGCCAGTAGTGGTGAAGCGCCGGCGCGTCGCGCCGCCCGCTTCCTGAAGCCCACCGCGGCGGTCCGCGCCGCCGCCCCCGATGCCCCGGCCCTGGCGCCTGCGGGCATGCGCCAGAGGAAAGCACCGTGATCACCGAACTCGAGTTCAAGAGCCTGGCCAGCCAGGGCTACAACCGCATCCCGCTCATCGCCGAGGCTTTCGCCGACCTCGAGACGCCGCTGTCGCTGTACCTGAAGCTGGCCGCCGGCGGGCGCCACAGCTTCCTGCTGGAAAGCGTGGTCGGCGGCGAACGCTTCGGCCGCTATTCGTTCATCGGCCTGCCTGCGCGCACGCTGCTCAGGGCGTCCTTGCCGGAAGCGGGCGTCGGCGACGACGCGGTCACGGAGGTCGTGACCGACGGTCAGGTGGTGGAGTCGCACGTGGGCAACCCGCTGGACTTCATCGCCGCTTACCAGCAGCGCTTTCGTGTCGCGCTCAGGCCCGGGCTGCCGCGGTTCTGCGGCGGGCTCGCGGGGTACTTCGGCTACGAGACGGTGCGCTTCATCGAGAAGAAGCTCGCCGGCCGGCGGCTGCCCGGCGGCATCGGCACGCCCGTGGTCATGCTGCTGCAGTGCGAGGAGCTGGCGGTCATCGACAACCTCTCCGGGCGGCTGTATCTCATCGTCTACGCCGACCCCACGCAGCCCGAGGCGTGGTTTGCCGGCAAGCGGCGGCTGGCGGAGCTGACCGACAAGCTGCGCTTCTCGGTGACCGCGCCGCGGGTGCCGCGAGGGCCGAGCTACGCGGTGGAGCGCGAGTTCGCGAAGGCCGACTTCGAAGCCGCCGTGCTGCGCGCCAAGGAGTACATCGCCGCGGGCGACTGCATGCAGGTGGTGATCGGCCAGCGGCTGAAGAAGCGCTACACCGAGAGCCCGCTGGCGCTGTACCGCGCGCTGCGCTCGCTCAACCCGAGCCCCTACATGTACTACTACGACATGGGGGACTTCCAGATCGTCGGAGCGAGCCCGGAAATCCTGGTGCGCGAGGAACGTGACGCGGCCGAGCCGGCGCAGCAGACGGTGACGATCCGCCCGATCGCCGGCACGCGGCCGCGCGGCGCCACCCCCGAGCGCGACGCGGCGCTGGAAGCCGAGCTGCTGGCCGACCCCAAGGAGCGCGCCGAGCACCTGATGCTCATCGACCTGGCGCGCAACGACATCGGCCGCATCGCCGAGGTGGGCACGGTGAAGGTGAGCGAGGCCTTCGGCATCGAGCGCTATTCGCACGTCATGCACATCGTCAGCAACGTGCAGGGGCGCCTTCGGCCAGGCCTGTCGGCGCTGGACGTGCTGAAGGCGAGCTTTCCCGCCGGCACGCTTTCAGGGGCGCCGAAGATCCACGCGATGGAGCTCATCGACGAGTTGGAGCCGGTGGAACGCGGCATCTACGGCGGCGCGGTGGGCTACCTCAGTTTCGCCGGCGACATGGACGTGGCGATCGCCATCCGCACGGGCGTGGTGAAGGACCAGGTGCTGTACGTGCAGGCCGGAGCCGGTGTGGTGGCCGACAGCGTGCCGGAGCTCGAGTGGAAGGAAACCGAAGCCAAGGCGCGCGCGGTGCTGCGCGCGGCCGAGCTCGTCGAGGAGGGGTTCTGATGCTCCCGGAATCACATCGTTCGCCAGCCGCCGGGTGGGCCGGGCGGTCTTGCGGCGGCCCGGCGGGAGGCCCGTCATGCTGCTGATGATCGACAACTACGACAGCTTCACGTTCAACCTCGTGCAGTACTTCGGAGAGCTGGGCGAGGAGGTGCGGGTGTTCCGCAACGACGAGATCACGCTGGAGGGGATCGCGGCGCTGAAGCCCGGGCACCTCGTGCTCTCGCCCGGGCCCTGCTCTCCGGCCGAGGCGGGCATTTGCATGGAGGCGATCCGGCATTTCATGGGTCGGCTGCCGATCCTGGGTGTGTGCCTCGGGCACCAGAGCATCGGTGCGGCGCTGGGCGGGCAGGTCGTGCGCGCACCGGCACCCATGCACGGCAAGACGAGCGTCATCCGGCACGATGGTCGCGGGGTGTATGCCGGCCTGCCGGAGCGCTTCTCGGTGATCCGCTACCACTCGCTGGTGATCGAGCCCGAGACGCTGCCCGCGGGCCTGGTGGTCAGTGCCCGCACCGACGACGGCATCATCATGGGCGTGCGCCACCGCGAGCTGGCGAGTACCGCGGCGCCGCTGGAGGGGGTGCAGTTCCACCCGGAGTCCGTGCTCAGCGAGCACGGCCACGCTCTGCTGCGCAACTTCCTGGGCGCGGCCCGTTGACACCGCCCGAAGGCGGCCGCGACCAGCAACCACCACACCTCAGAAGGAGCGCCCATGGCGATCAGCAACACCGACGCGCTGGTGCGTGTCATCGAGCATCGCGAGATCTTCCACGACGAGATGCTGGCGCTGATGCGCCGCATCATGAGCGGCGAGATGAGCCCGGTGATGATCGCCGCGCTCACGATGGGCCTGCGGGTGAAGAAGGAGACCATCGGCGAGATCGCCGCGGCCGCGCAGGTGATGCGCGAGTTCGCCACGCCGGTGGCGGTGGCCGACCGCACGCACCTGGTGGATATCGTCGGCACGGGCGGCGACTCGTCGCACACCTTCAACATCTCCACCGCGTCGATGTTCGTGGCCGCGGCGGCCGGCGCGCGCGTGGCCAAGCACGGCGGTCGCAGCGTGTCGTCGACCTCGGGCTCGGCCGATGTGCTGGAGACTCTGGGTGCCTACATCGGCCTGAAGCCCGACCAGGTGGCCGCGTGCCTGGCTGAGACCGGCATCGGCTTCATGTTCGCGCCGAACCACCACTCGGCAATGAAGCACGCGGCGCCGATCCGCAAGGAGCTGGGCGTGCGCACGATCTTCAACATCCTCGGGCCGCTGACCAACCCGGCCGGCGCGCCGAACCAGCTGCTGGGGGTGTTCCACCCCGACCTCGTCGGCATCCAGGTGCGCGTGCTGCAGCGCCTGGGCAGCGAGCACGTGATGGTGGTCTACGGCACGAACGGCATGGACGAGATCTCGCTGTCGGGCGAGACCATGGTCGGTGAACTGAAGGGCGGCGAAGTGCGCGAGTACGTGGTGCACCCGAGCGACTTCGGCCTGCCGGTGTACGACTCGCGCGTGCTGAAAGTGGCCAACCAGCAGGAGAGCGTGGCCTGCATCCAGCGCGCGCTGGCCAACGAGGACGGGCCGGTGCGCGACGTGGTGCTGCTGAACGCCGGCGCCGGGTTGTATTGCGCCGGCGTGGCCGCCTCGGTGGGCGAAGGCGTCAAGCGTGCGCGCGAAGCGGTGGCCTCGGGCGCGGCGCTGGCCAAGCTGAGCCAGTTCGTCAGCGTGACGAACCGGTTCCGGCCGGCGGCCTGAAGGCGGTGCGCCGATGAGCGACATCCTTCAGCGCATCGTCGCCGTGAAGCGCGATGAGGTGGCCGAAGGCCGTGCCCGGCGGTCGTTGGCCAGCTGGCGCGAGGCGGCCGAGTCGGCCGCGGCGCGCGCGGGGCTGCGCGACTTCGAGGGGGCGTTGCGCCGCAAGGTGGCGGCCGGCCGCAGCGCCGTGATCGCCGAGGTGAAGAAGGCCAGCCCGAGCAAGGGCGTGCTGCGCGAGCGGTTCGCACCCGCCGAGATCGCGGCCAGCTATGCCCGGCACGGCGCGGCCTGCCTCAGCGTGTTGACCGACGAGCGGTTCTTTCAGGGCCACGCCGACTTCCTGGGCCAGGCACGCGCGGTGTGCGCCCTGCCGGCCCTGCGCAAGGACTTCGTCATCGACGAGTACCAGGTGGTCGAGGCAAGGGCGATCGGCGCCGACGCGATCCTGCTGATCGCCGCCTGCCTGGACGATGCACAGATGGCCGACCTCGAGGCGGTGGCGCACGCGCTGGGCATGGCCGTGCTGGTGGAGGTGCACGACGCCGCGGAGCTCGAGCGGGCGCTGCGGCTGAAGACGCAGCTGGTCGGCGTGAACAACCGCAATCTGCGCAATTTCGAGGTCTCCCTGCAGACCACGCTGGACCTGCGCGCGCGCGTGGCGGGTGACCGGCTGCTGGTCACCGAGTCCGGCATTCAGAGCCCGGCCGATGTCCAGCGGATGCGCGATGCGGGGATTCAGGCGTTCCTGGTCGGTGAGGCGTTGATGCGCGCTGACGATCCGGGCGCGGCGTTGGCAGCCCTGTTCACCTGAGGGCGGCCTGCCGGGCAAAGGCGGCGGTCCGCACCGGGGCCCGCAATCCTGGCGGCACCAGGCCGCAAGTGAGCGAATACATACATCATGCTCAGGGCGGTGGATGGCTGCCATGCCCGGCGACGCCTCGGGGCGCCGACCCGTTTGCCGCCGGAGCGGCCCACACGCGCTGCTATACTCGCGGGTTCTCCCTGGAGGGGTGCCCGAGTGGCTAAAGGGGGCAGACTGTAAATCTGTTGGCTTACGCCTACGCTGGTTCGAATCCAGCCTCCTCCACCAGGAAGGTCCCGCGGGAGTAGTTCAATGGCAGAACCTTAGCCTTCCAAGCTAATGACGCGGGTTCGATTCCCGCTTCCCGCTCCAGGTAACAGTTCTTCGAACGCGCGCGCCGCGCGCCGCGAACAGAGATTGATCAGTCGCTACCGGTCTGTCGTCAGTCGACATTGTCGCCAGACCCGTATCGATGCCCATGTGGCTCAGTGGTAGAGCACTCCCTTGGTAAGGGAGAGGTCGCGCGTTCGATCCGCGCCATGGGCACCAAACACCGTCGACTGCAACGCAGCTCTCTGATCTCAACGATCTCA
>JAEUPD010000104.1 GCA_016788525.1 Rubrivivax sp. | reverse complement strand
CCTCGGTGGCCGTGACCGGGCGCGTCG
This sequence comes from Rubrivivax sp., assembly GCA_016788525.1. Lineage (GTDB taxonomy): Bacteria > Pseudomonadota > Gammaproteobacteria > Burkholderiales > Burkholderiaceae_C > Rubrivivax. Next base: position 8,527 of record JAEUPD010000104.1, on the reverse strand, counting down.
TCATCTGCGAGATCAGCGGCTCCGAGAGCGTCGTGCACTTCACGCTCGCCGGCACCACCTGGGTCTCGCAGTCGCACGGCGTGCAGCTGCACCCGGTGGGCGAGGAAGCGACCTTTGCGCTCGATGCCGGCCGCTGCCTCTACTTCGACGCGGCCGGGCGCCGCCTCGCGGCCTGAAGCGGGCCGCTCCTTCGCCACGCCCAGCGCCCATGGCCCGCATCCACCTCGAACAACTGCGCCACAGCTACCGGCCGGCACCGCGCGCCGACGTCGACGCCGACTGGGCCCTGCGCGGCCTCGACCTGGCCTGGGCCGACGGTGGCGCCTACGCGCTGCTCGGCCCCTCGGGCTGCGGCAAGACGACGCTGCTCAATCTCATCTCCGGCCTGCTGCAGCCCACCGAGGGCCGCATCCGCTTCGACGAGCGCGACGTCACCGGCCTCGAGCCCGGGCAGCGCAACATCGCGCAGGTGTTCCAGTTCCCGGTCGTCTACGACACGATGACCGTCTACGACAACCTCGCGTTCCCGCTGCGCAACCGCGGCCTGCCCGAGGCCGACGTGAAGGCGCGCGTCACCGAGATCGCCGAGATGCTCGACCTCGGCGCGTCGCTGGCCAACCGCGCCAGCGGCCTCACCGCCGACGGCAAGCAGAAGATCTCGCTCGGCCGCGGCCTCGTGCGCAGCGACGTCTCGGCCATCCTCTTCGACGAGCCGCTCACGGTGATCGACCCGCATCTGAAGTGGCGGCTGCGCAGCAAGCTCAAGGAGCTGCACCAGCGCGTCCAGCGCACGATGATCTACGTGACGCACGACCAGACCGAGGCGCTGACCTTCGCCGACCAGGTGGTGGTGATGTTCGACGGCCAGGTGGTGCAGTCGGGCACGCCGGTGGAGCTGTTCGAGCGGCCGGCGCACACCTTCGTCGGCCACTTCATCGGCTCGCCCGGCATGAACCTGCTGCCGTGCGAAGTGGACGCGGCGGGCCTCGTGCGCTTCGCCGGCCACGCGGTCGCCACGGCCTCTTCCGACCTCGGCGCCGCGCGCGCGAAGAAGACCGAGCTGGGCGTGCGGCCCGAGTTCGTGCGATTCGTCGAAGGCGGCGGCGCTGGCATCCCGGCGCAGGTGGAGCGCGCCAGCGACGTGGGGCGCTTTCGCATCGTCGATGCGCGCTGCGGCGAGCACCTGATCAAGCTGCTGGTGGCCGAAGGGCAGCCGGTGCCTGAGCGCGAGGGGCACCTCGCGTTCGACCCGCAGCGCACGCGGGTCTACGCCGACGGCTGGGCCGTGGCCTAGGGCGGCGACGAACATGAGCGCCAAGACCCCGAACCAGAAAGCCTGGTGGCTGGTGCTGCCGGTGGTGGCGCTGGTGGCCTTCAACGCCGTCATCCCCCTGATGGCGGTGGTGAACTATTCGGTGCAGGAGACCTTCGGCAACAACCAGTTCTTCTTCGAGGGCGTGCGCTGGTTCCAGCAGGTGATGCAAAGCGAACGTTTCCGCGAGGCGCTGCAGCGGCAGGTCCTGTTCACCGCCATCGTGCTGGCGATCCAGGTGCCGCTGGGCGTGGCCATCGCGCTGGCCATGCCGCGCAAGGGGATCGGCGTGTCCATCTGCCTGGTGCTGATGGCCATGCCGCTGCTCATTCCGTACAACGTGGTGGGCGCGATGTGGAACATCTTCGCGCTGCCCGACATCGGCCTGATGGGCAAGGGTCTCAACGAGCTGGGCTTCAACTTCAACTACACGCGCCAGCCGGTAGCCGCGTGGGTGACGCTGGTGGCCATGGACGTGTGGCACTGGACCTCACTGGTGGTGCTGCTGGCCTATGCCGGCCTCACCGCCATTCCCGACGCGTACTACCAGGCGGCGCGCATCGACGGCGCCAGCCGCTTCGCCATCTTCCGCCACATTCAGCTGCCCAAGCTCAAGCACGTGCTGCTGATCGCCGTGCTGCTGCGCTTCATGGACAGCTTCATGATCTACACCGAGGCGGTGGTGCTCACGGGCGGCGGGCCGGGCAACGCGACGACGCTGCTGTCGATCGACCTCGTGAAGATCGCGCTCGGCCAGTTCGACCTCGGGCCGGCGGCGGCGATGAGCCTGATCTACTTCCTCATCATCCTCTTGCTGTCGTGGCTGTTCTATACGGTCATGACGAAGGACGAGGGGCGCTGAGATGGTGTGCAGGTCGTGCAGGTCGACGTGCAAGTCGGGCCGATCGGGCGGATCGGGCGGATCGGGCGGGCGGGGCACCGTCGCGGCGCGCCAAGGCCGCCGGGCGGTCGGCTCCGCGAATGTCCTCTTCGAGCAGCCCTGCTCCGCAAGCTCCGCAGGTCGCCTCGATGCCCCCTTGATTTCGCTGCGCCGACCACCCGGCGTCCTCGGCGTGGCACGGTGGTGGCGCTCGTCGAGAACAGCCACGGGTGCCGGATCGGGCCGATGGGGTGCCCTGCGCAGCGAAATCAAGGGGGCATCGGGGGGACCTGCGAGCTTGCGAGCAGGGCCGCCCGAAGAGGACATTCGCCGAGCAGGGTACCCCGTCGGCACGATCCCGCCACAGCGCGTCGTCGGCCTGCCCCGCGCACGCACCCGAATCTCGCGCGCGAGTCTTGCGCCCCGCCCCGTGGAGCCTCTGAGATGACCCGCTTCAAGTGGCTCATCCCGACGATCTACATCGTCTTCCTGATGCTGCCGATCTACTGGCTCTTGAACATGTCGTTCAAGACCACCAACGAGATCCTCGGCGGCTTCACGCTGTGGCCCAACGACTTCACGCTGGCCAACTACGCGAAGATCTTCACCGACCGCACCTGGTACATGGGCTACGTGAACTCGCTGGCCTACGTGCTGATGAACACGGTCATCTCGGTCACCGTGGCGCTGCCCGCGGCCTATGCGTTCAGCCGCTACCGCTTCCTCGGCGACAAGCACCTGTTCTTCTGGCTGCTCACCAACCGCATGGCGCCGCCGGCGGTGTTCGCGCTGCCGTTCTTCCAGCTGTACTCGTCGATCGGCCTCTTTGACACACACATCGCGGTGGCGCTGGCGCATTGCCTGTTCAATATCCCGCTGGCGGTGTGGATCCTCGAGGGCTTCATGGGCGGCGTACCGCGCGAGCTGGACGAGACAGCCTTCGTTGATGGCTACCCGTTCTGGAAGTTCTTCATCCGGATCTTCATGCCCACCATCGCGGCGGGCATCGGCGTGGCGTGCTTCTTCTGCTTCATGTTCAGCTGGGTCGAGCTGCTGCTGGCCAAGACGCTGACCTCGGTGGAGGCCAAGCCCATCGCGGCGACGATGACGCGAACGGCCAGCACCTCGGGCTACGAGCTCGGGCTGCTGGCCGCGGCCGGCTCGCTGACCATCGTGCCCGGCGCGGTGGTGATCTGGTTCGTGCGCAACTACATCGCCAAGGGCTTCGCACTCGGGCGGGTGTGAGGCGAAAGGGGCCACACGGGCATGCAACCGCAAGTCGAAGCCGGCCTGGGCTGGATGGCGTGGACGTGGCAGACGGCGCTGTTCTTCGGCGTCATTGTCGCGCTGCTGGTGCTGATGACGGTGCTGGAGCTGCGCGCGCCGGGCGGCCACCCGCGCCGCGGCGTGCTCGGGCTCACGACGACGCGCGGTGACCGGCTTTTCATCTCGCTGCTGGCCGCGGGCTACATCCACCTGCTGTGGCTGGCCTTCTTCGGCGTGCCGCTGTGGGGGGCCAGCGCACTGGCGCTGATGGTGGCGGCGGTGGTCTTCCGCCACGCCTGAGGCTCGCCCGCCCTGCTTTCGCGCGGGCTGCGGCGCTCGTCCTGCTTATGCCGCCCCGGGCTGCAGCCGTTCTTTCACGTAGCGCTCGTACCAGTCGAAGGCCTGCGGGTTCGCGCAGGCGTCCTTGTTCACCACCTCGGCCAGCGCGCGGCCGAGCAGCAGCTTCTTCACCGGCAGCTCCTGCTTCTTGCCTGTAAGCGTGCGCGGCACCTCGGCCACCTGGTGGACCTCGTCGGGCACGAAGCGCGGCGACAGCTGCTCGCGGATGGCACCGCGCAGCCGCTCGCGCAGCGGGTCGTCCAGCACGAACCCCTCGCGCAGCACCACGAACAACGGCATGAAGCCCGGCCGGCCCGGCACCTCGAGGTCCACGACGAGGCTGTCGAGCACCTCGGGCAGCGCCTCCACCACGCGGTACAGCTCGGCGGTGCCGAGCCGGTGGCCGTGGCGGTTGAGGGTGGCGTCGCTGCGGCCGTAGATGATGCCGCTGCCGCGCTCGGTGATGAGCAGCCAGTCGCCGTGGCGCCAGGCCGCGGGCAGGCCGCCCGCAGCCGGGTACATGTCGAAGTAGCTGTCGCGGTAGCGGCGGAGGTCCTCGTCGCCCCAGAAGTACAGCGGCATCGAAGGCATCGGCTGCGCGCACACAAGTTCGCCGACCTCGCCCACGAGCGGGCGGCGCCGCTCGTCCCAGGCTTGCACGTCCGTGCCCAGGCACCGCGCCTGCATCTCGCCGGCCACCGTGGGCAGCTCGGGCGTGCCGCCGAGGAATGAGCCGGCCAGGTCGGTACCGCCGGAGATGACGGCCCACCAGATGTCTTCGCGCACCTCGCGCCAGCCCCATTCATAAGCCTCCGGCGACAGCGGCGAGCCGGTGGAGCCGAGTGCGCGCAGCCGCGACACGTCGACACTGCGTCGCGGCGAAAAGCCGGCCTTCAGGCAGCTGCCGAAGTACGCGGCGCCGGCACCGAAGAAGGTGGACTTCGTCGCTTCGGCAAAACGCCACAGGGTGTCGGGGCCTGGGTGCATGGGGTGGCCCTCGTAGATGCAGGCCGTGGTGCCGCCCAGCATCACGGACACGGCCAGGTTCCACATGATCCAGCCGGTGCTGCTGTACCAGAGGTGGCGCTCGCCGGTGGCGCGGCCGTCGACGACACCGGGCTGCAGGTTCAGGTGGAATGCCGCGCCCTTGAGCATCTCGAGCACGACGCCACCATGCCCGTGCACGATGGGCTTGGGCAGGCCGGTGGTGCCGCTGCTGTAGACGATCCACAGCGGGTGCGCAAAGGGCACCGGCTCGGGGGCTACGCGCTCGGCGGTGGCCAGCATCTCCTGCCAGAGCCTCACGCGAACGCGATCGCCCTGGGATGCGACATCGATGTCGGCCGCGGGCAGGCCCGCCCCGGCGCGCTCGAGGTAGGGCACGGCCACCAGCGTGTGCACACTGGGCAGTTCGTCCAGCAGCGCGCGCACCGTGTCGCGGCGGTCCACCCTCTTGCCGCCATACACGGTGCCGTCGCAGGCGATGAGCACCTTGGGTTCGATCTGCCGGAAGCGGTCGCGTACGGTCGCCACGCCCATGTCGGGCGCCGTGAGGCTCCAGATGGCGCCGAGCGACGCGCAGGCCAGGAAGGCCACGGCCGCCTCCGGGATGTTGGGCAGGTAGGCGGCCACCCGGTCGCCGCGCTGCACGCCCAGCGCGCGCAGCGAGGCGGCCACGGCCGCGGCCTGGTCGGCGAGGGCACCCCAGGCCATCTCGACCGCTCGGCCCTCGGCCATCAGCCGCTCGTTGGCGAAGACGATGGCCGGCACGCCCGCGGCATCGGCGGCGCGCGTGTGGCGGGTCACCTGGGCGGCGTAATTCAGCTGCGCGCCTTCGAACCAGCGGGCGCCTGGCATGCGCGCATCGGACAACACCTGTGCATGCGGCGTCGGCGAGCGAATGTCGAAGTGGTCCCACATCGCCTGCCAGAACGCGGCGATGTCGGCCACCGACCAGCGACGCAGGGCTTCGTAGTCGGGCAGCTGCAGGCCACGCGTGCGGGCAAGCCAGTCGCGCAGTTGGCGTGTGCGCACGGGGGCCTGGGTGGCGGCGGGATCCATCAAGGGGCCTCCGGACGCTGAAGAGGCGCTGGCGCCGACCCGACGGGGCCGGCTGCCAAGTGCGCCATGGCGATTCAGAAAGCGGCAAAGCCCGCGCACGGCGGGCTTTGCAGGCTTGACCTTGGTTGCGGGGGCAAGATTTGAACTTGCGACCTTTGGGTTATGAGCCCAACGAGCTACCAGACTGCTCCACCCCGCGGCTGAAGGGCGCATTCTAGCGCAATCCGCGTGAAGTCCCGGCGCCTGGCCCACCTTCGGGCGCGCAAGGTCCGGGCCGCGTCCCTAGCTCATGCCGGCGAGGGTGGTGGCGCTTGCAGTGCGCCGCCCATTGCGCCGATGATCGCGCAGCACGCCCATCCGCAGCCACCATCCGCCTGGAGCCGAATGGCCACGACGCCACCCCTGCACATTGCCACCTGCACCGATCCCGGTTCGCGCGGGGGCAATGAAGACGACCTGCGGCACGGGGCGGCTGCGGCCGGGCACTACGCGGTGGTAGCCGATGGCGCAGGGGGCCATGCCCGCGGCGAAGAGGCCTCGTACCGGGCCGTGGAGTGCCTGGCGCGCGGGCTGAGCGACCCCGCAGCGATCTTCCAGCCCGCCACGCTGACGGCGCTGGTGTACCTGGCGCATGAGGAACTGCTGCGGACGCAGCGCGGCGCGCGGCGCGCCGACCAGCGCATGCACACCACGGTCGTCGCGCTGTGGATCGACGCTGCGCTGGAGCGTGCGCTGTGGACCCACGTCGGCGATTCGCGCCTGTACCGGGTGCGGGAGGGCGGGTGCGAGGTGCTCACGCAGGACGACAGCGTGGTGCAGCACATGGTGCGCTCGGGCCTGCTGACCGAAGAGCAGGGGCGCGCCCACCCGAACAAGAACCAGTTGCTCTCGGCGCTGGGCATCGAGGGCGAGATCACGCCCCACACTTCGACGGAGGCGATCGAGCTGCGCAGCGGCGACGCGTTCTTGCTGTGCAGCGACGGCTGGTGGGACACCTTCCAGCCGGCTGACGTGGCCGCCTCGCTGGCCGGTGCTGATTCGCCCCAGCAGTGGCTGGACGACATGCGCCGCAAGATCGTCGAGCGGGCCGCGCCGCGGCAGGACAACTACACCGCGATCGCGCTGTGGGTGGGCGACCCAGGCGGCGCGGCGGCTGCGCGCCCCTGAGGCCGGGGCCAATGCAGCCGTGCGGCTGCGCCAGCGAGGTCGTGAGTGCACTGAGCGCGGACTGAGCGCAGCCTGCGGCCAACGCCCCGCTCTGCGCTGCTTCTGGCGCCCCGGCGCCGGGGCGCCTGAACGCCTCAGCTCTCGGCAGCCGCCTTGGGCGCCTCTTCGGCCGCCGCCGGTTCGGGCCGGTCCACGAGTTCCATGAACGCCATCGGCGCGTTGTCGCCGACGCGGAAGCCCATCTTCAGGATGCGCGTGTAGCCGCCCGGGCGCGCCTGGTAGCGCGGGCCGAGCACGTCGAACAGCTTGGTGACGACATCGCGGTCACGCGTGCGGTTGAAGGCCAGGCGCCGGTTGGCGAGCGTGGCCTCCTTGGCCAGGGTGATCAGCGGCTCGACCACGCTGCGCAGTTCCTTGGCCTTGGGCACGGTGGTCTTGATGGCCTCGTGCGTGATCAGCGAGTTGGCCATGTTCCTCAGCATCGCCAGGCGGTGCGAGGTGGTGCGGTTGAGCTTGCGGGGGCCGTTGCGGTGGCGCATGGTGCTTTCCTTTGCTTGTCTGATTCACCCGCGGCCGGTTCAAGGTACCGCGGGGTGCACGCATGTGATCTGACGGGCCGGGTGGCCTATCGCTTGTCCAGGCCCTGCGGGGGCCAGTTCTCCAGCCGCGCGCCGAGCGTGAGCCCGCGCGAAGCCAGCACTTCCTTGATCTCGTTGAGGCTCTTGCGGCCGAGGTTGGGCGTCTTGAGCAGTTCGGTCTCGGTGCGCTGGATCAGGTCGCCGATGTAGTAGATGTTCTCGGCCTTCAGGCAATTGGCCGAACGCACCGTGAGCTCGAGTTCGTCCACCGGGCGCAGCAGGATCGGGTCGAAGGTGTCGCGGCGCGGCGCGGCCGGCATCACGATGTCGGTGCCCTGCACGTCGATCTGCGCGAAGTGCGCGAGCTGCTCGACGAGGATGCGGGCGCTCTGGCGGATCGCGTCTTCCGGCGCCAGCGCGCCGTTGGTCTCGATCTCCATGACCAGCTTGTCCAGGTCGGTGCGCTGCTCGACGCGGGCGTTTTCCACCGCATAGCTCACGCGCCTGACCGGTGAGAAGCTGGCGTCCAGCACGATGCGGCCGATGCTCTTGGTGGGCTCGTCGCCGTAGCGGCGCAGGTTGCCGGGCACGTAGCCGCGGCCCTTCTCGACCTTGATCTGCATGTCGAGCTTGCCGCCTTGCGCCAGGTGCGCGATGACGTGCTCGGGGTTGATGATCTCCACGTCGTGCGGGGTCTGGATGTCGCCGGCCGTGACCGGGCCCTCGCCTTCCTTGCGCAGCACGAGCGTGACCTCGTCGCGGTTGTGCAGGCGGAAGACCACGCCCTTGAGGTTCAGCATGATGTGCACGACGTCTTCCTGCACGCCATCGATCGCCGAGTACTCGTGCAGCACGCCCGCGATGGTGACCTCGGTGGGCGCGTAGCCGACCATCGAGCCGAGCAGCACGCGGCGCAGCGCGTTG
>JAEUPD010000134.1 GCA_016788525.1 Rubrivivax sp. | reverse complement strand
GGCACCGCGATGGAGGGCAAGATCAAGGTCGTCTACGGCTCGTACTCCAACCTGCCGGGTGACCACCAGAAGGTGTCCAACGACTTCCGCAAGAAGTACAACGAGGACTACTCGGCCTCGACCATCTACCACCTGTTCCGCATGCTGCCGGCGGCGATGGCCAAGGCCAAGAGCACCGATCCGGTCAAGGTGGCCTTCGCGATGGAAGGCCTGACCGTGCCCAGCTTCAGCGGCGAGGTCACGATGCGCAAGAGCGACCACCAGCTGCAGCAGACGCTGTACCAGTTCACGTGGCGCAAGAAGGACGCCAAGAACCCGTTCGATGTCGAGGGCACCGGGATGACCTGGGCGCTGGAGCGGGCCTTCGAGCCGCACGTGTCCAGCACGCCCACCTCCTGCGACATGAAGCGCCCGGCGCAGTAGCCGGCGCTCCCCGAGCACGGGGCCCGCTCGAGTCGTTCGGCGGGCTCCGTTTTCTTTGCGCAGCACCTGTCGCGAGCCCGCCTGCCCGGCCATGGAACTGGTCACCATCTCGCTGCTGAACGGCATCAGCTACGGGCTGCTGCTGTTCATGCTCAGCGCCGGCCTGACGCTGATCTTCAGCATGATGGGCGTGCTGAACTTCGCCCACGCCAGCTTCTACATGATCGGTGCCTACGTCGCCTACAGCACGATGCAGTGGGTGGGTTACTGGGCGGCGCTCATCACCGCGCCGCTGGCGGCCTTCGTGCTGGGCGCGGCGTTCGAGCGGCTGTGCCTGCGGCGGGTGCACAAGTTCGGGCACGTGCCCGAACTGCTCATCACCTTCGGCCTGTCGTTCCTGGCCTTTGAAGTGGTGCAGATCATCTGGGGCCGCGCGGCGGTGGAATACCGCGTGCCGGCGGCGCTGGACGGCCCGCTGTTCACCATCTTCGACACGCATTTCCCGAAGTACCGCGCGTTCATGATGGCGGTGGCCGTGGTGATGCTGGTGGTGCTGTGGCTGGTGCTGGCGCGCACGCGCATCGGCATGGTCATCCGCGCGGCACTCACGCACCCCGAGATGACCGAGGCGCTGGGCCACAACGTGCCGCGCGTGATGATGCTGGTGTTCGGCGGCGGGGCAGCGCTGGCGGGGCTCGCCGGGGTGATCGGCGGCAACGCCTATGCCACCGAGCCGGGCATGGCCGCGGCGGTGGGGCCCATCATCTTCGTCGTCGTGGTGGTGGGCGGCATGGGGTCGCTGGCCGGCGCCTTCGTCGCCTCGCTGGTGATCGGCGTGATGCAGACCTTCGCCGTGGCGGTGGACCAGTCGGTGGTCACGCTGCTGAAGTCGGCCGGGGTGATGCTGTCGCCGAAGATGTTCGGCTACCCGGTGCTGGAGCTGAAGCTGTCGCAGGTGGCGCCGATCCTGCCGTACCTGCTGCTGGTGCTGATGCTGATCTTCCGGCCTCGCGGCCTGATGGGCACCCGCGAAGGCTGAAGCGCGATGAACCGCGGCCGCGTCGTCGTGTGGGGCCTGTTCGCGGCGGCGCTCGTCGTCGCGCCGCTGGTCTTCAAGTCGAGCCTGGCGCTGTCGATGCTCACGCAGATGGGCTACATGATCGTCATCTGCCTGAGCTACAACCTGCTGCTGGGCCAGGGCGGCATGCTCAGCTTCGGGCATGCGGTGTATGTGGGTCTGGGTGCCTATGGCACGATCCACGCGCTCAACGCGGTGAGCGGCGGCGCGCTGGCGCTGCCGGTGAGCCTGCTGCCGGTGGTAGGGGGCCTGTCGGGCCTGCTGTTCGCCGCGCTGCTGGGCTACGTGACGACGAAGAAGGCGGCCACGCCGTTCGCGATGATCACGCTGGGCGTGGGCGAGCTCGTGTTCGCGATGAGCCTGATGCTCCCCGGCTTCTTCGGCGGCGAGGCCGGCATCAGCGGCAACCGTGTCGTCGGCAAGCCGGTGTGGGGCATCAGCTTCGGGCCGCAGATCCAGGTGTACTACCTGGCCGCCTTCTACTGCTTCGCCAGCACCGCGGCGCTGTTCGCGCTGACGCGCACGCCGCTGGGCCGCATGCTCAACGCCGTGCGCGACAACCCCGAGCGCGTGGAGTTCGTCGGCTACAGCACGCAGATCGTGCGCTACATGGCGTTCATGATCGCCGGCTTCTTCGCGGGCATCGGCGGCGGGCTGGCGGCGCTGAACTTCGAGACCGTGACGGCCGAGACGCTCTCGGGCTTGCGCAGCGGCGGCTACCTGCTGTTCACCTTCCTGGGCGGCGCGATGTTCTTCTTCGGGCCGATCATCGGTGCGGTGCTGCTGGTGCTGGCGCTGGTGCTGTTCTCCGAGGTCACCAAGGCTTGGCAGATCTACCTCGGCCTGGTGTTCATGGTGATGGTGATGTTCGCGCCGGGCGGCATCGCGAGCCTGGTGATGATGAACCTGCGCGTGGCAGCGTTCGGCCGGTTGCGCGGCCTGCTGGTACCGTATGCGGGGCTGGCGGTCACGGGGCTGGTGGCGCTGCTGGGCAGCGCGGCCATCGTGGAGATGGTCTATCACATCCAGCTGGACGCGGCGCTGGGCTCGACCATCAGGTTCCTCGGCACGACGCTGGACACGCAGGCGGCCGGCTCCTGGGTGGGTGCGCTGGCGGCGCTGGTGCTCGGCGGTGCGCTGTTCGAAGTGGTGCGGCGCGGCTTCGCGCGGCGCTGGGGCGAGGCGCAGGCGTTCATCGAGGCGGAGGTCCGGCGCCGCGAGAGCGGCGACACACCGGGGCCGGCCGCAACCATGGCGGGCGCCGCGCCCGGTTCGACGGCATGAGCGGCGGCATGAACGGCAGCGTGGGCGGCAACGCCAGCGGGCAGCCCGTGCTCGAGCTGCGCGACCTGCGCAAGAGCTTCGGCCGCACTGAGATCATCCGCGGCACCAGTCTCGCGGTGAACGCCGGCGAGCGCGTGGCCATCATCGGCCCCAATGGCGCGGGCAAGAGCACGTTGTTCAACCTCATCAGCGGGCGCTTTGCGCCCACCAGCGGCGAGGTGCTGCTGCGCGGGCGGCGCATCAGCGGGCTCAAGCCCTTCGAGATCAACCGCCAGGGCCTGGCACGCAGCTTCCAGGTGAGCAACCTGTTCACGCGCCTGTCGGTGTTCGAGAACGTGCGCTGCGCGGTGTTGTGGAGCATGGGCCACCGCTATGCGTTCTGGCGCTTCCTGTCGCGCCTGAAGGACGCCAACGACCGCGCCGAGGAGGTGCTGCGCATGATCCGCCTGGAGCGGCGGCGCGACGTGCTGGCAATGAACCTGACCTACGCCGAGCAACGCGCGCTGGAGATCGGCATCACCATCGCCGGGGGCGCCGAGGTGGTGCTGCTGGACGAGCCCACCGCAGGCATGAGCCGCAGCGAGACGGCGCGCTTCGTCGAGCTCATCCGCGAGATCACGGTGGGCAAGACGCTGCTCACCGTGGAGCACGACATGGGCGTGGTGTTCGGGCTGGCCGACAAG